>NZ_JBLNKS010000001.1:0-350194 GCF_048276375.1 Flavobacterium sp. ZB4R12
GCATTAGAGATGCAACGCATGTTAGGTCACAAGCGTTATGAACCCATTTGGTTTATGATGCACAAAATACGCCGAGTGATGAGCAAACGTGATGAGAAATATCAATTAAAGGGTTGTATTGAATTTGATGAAGGATTCTTTGAAAGGGTTGACAACAAAGATATTATTGAAGAAAAAGGCAGCGAAAATAGTCAAGAACCTACCCAGAATAAAAGAGACCGTGGAAGTGAAAGACAAGCAAAAGTATTGGTGATGGTTGAATCTGAACCCAGTATCGCCGCACCAAAAAAAGGCAAGCCAAACAGAAAAGTTGGTTATCTAAAAATGGTAGTTATGGAAGATTTAAAATCAGAAACTATTAATAAAGAGGTTGAGAAATCAGTAGATAAAATAGCATCTGTATTGTCTGATGGCTATACTGGATATGCCAAACTTAAAGAAGTGATAACAAACCATTATGTTGTAGTGGAACCAAACAAGCAAAAATCGGCAAAGGTATTTCCTTGGGTAAACAGAACAATCAGTAATGCCAAGAAAGTACTTTTAGGCATCCATCATAATTGCGTAAATCAACAATATGTACAGAATTATCTTGACGAGTTCTGCTACAAATTTAACAGAAGATATTTTGGGGACAAACTATCGGATAGGCTTATGATTGCTGCATTAGAAACAACTTGGTATTAGTTACGGATAGTCATATTGTGCTTTATCATTGTTCCTGTTGTTTGGGAATAGATTGTTTTCATTCCTCGAAAAGATAGAAGGGCAGAAAGCCAGTTTTTTTTCATTTCCATTTTTTTTTATTTCAACAAAAGTTCTGCAACATGTTATTTTGATTATTCAGATCTAACTATTATTTTATTTATTGAACTATTATATTCTTCATTTGAAAAGCCACTGCCTATTTAACTGGCAAATAATTCTTGTTGAAAGAATATATTAAACTCACATTCATGACGAAATCCTTGCTGGTTAAATCCGTTTTAATTGTTTTATTGATGAAGGATTGTAATGAAATGGGATATTTTTTATTTGCCAAGGTAAAACCTGAAGAAAAGTATACTCCGTCTTTACCGTCAATATTTAAATAATAAACTTGTGGATTGAACTTTAAAAAATAATCTTCTGTAAGTTTAATATTTGAAAAATTACTGTTCAAAGTTATGAAATGGGTATTCTTGCTGGAGCTTTCCTTCATCCCTTTAGAATACAAATAATAAACTCCTACACTTACGTTTTTTCTGAGGATATAATTGGGAGAAATTTCAGTAGCAAAATATCGCTGACTAGTAATTATCTCCTTGTCAACTCCATTGACTGTATTGGTAATTGTCTTGAATATAAGAGCAGGATGCGCCCCTATATTTAAATTAAATCGATCAGTCTTTAGCAACTTGTACCTCCCCCAAAGAACGATAGACCATGGTTTTCCTTCCAAAGAAAATCGAAACTGTGGTTCAAATGTAAATTTTTTACCCATTGCCAATTCAATTATACCTGCAGGTTTCCCCAAGGAAAATGTAGGTATTATCGAAATACCATTATTCGTTATTGTGGCTGATGCGCTAAACTGACTAGGGGATTTTGTAGTATCGGCATTTTGAGCAAAGTTGTAATGGCTACTTAGGACGCATAAGGCAACCGTAACCCATAAACATAAGCACCTTCTTTTATTCAATACAGTCATATTTTTTGTTTTCTTATTAAAGAACAAAGTTAGATTGATTATTATGCTTGATGTTAAATAAAATCAAACCTTCCTTGTTCGAGTCGCTTGTAAAAAACCGCAAATCCGTCACCATCCCAATAAAGCAGTTTGATGTGGGTTTTAGATTTATTATTATTATTTCTTAACGCTGTATTTTTCAGTTCTGGCATCTCTGATTAGCCCTTTCCAGTTTAATCCGAAACCAAAATCATACCCATTTCCGTTAGTATCTACATAAGGAATCATGTCGTGAGGAACATCTTCCATTTGTTTTTCAACGGTAGACATGTTCAATGGCATTTGTAAAGGCAATAATCCAGAAGGCTCCGTTTTTCCAGAAACAATATCCATTAGAGCTTCTACTTGTACACCAAATTCACCCACTATTGCATCAACTTCTTTTTCAAATTCACCAAAAACCATTGGATTTGAAATGTTTATTGAAACAATTACCGGTTTCCCATTCATCGCTTTTTTAGTTTCAAGAATCGTATTTAAATCCGGATAGGAATTTGATTTAGATGTTTTATTCAAATACGATCTGTTTGTAATCGTTGGGTCAATCACAGGATCTCCAGCGGCTATACTTTGTGGTCTGGCATCAACTGCCGTATAATCTTTTAATTGCAAACTGATCGGAACATATCCATTTCCACCGGCTTCCCTATCGGCTCTGCTGTATCCGCCGCTTATCGGACTTTTGATAAATACGATGGCAAAATCAGCTTTAGCGGGATCATCCGTTACGGTATAATATTTTTTAATCAATTCTAAATTAATAGGATATTCAATTTTTTCAGGAACCGGTTGACCAAAAAAGTTGATTCCTGCAGGAGTAACTCTTTTCGGGATATATACCGTCTTTCCTTTTGCGATTGGCAAGGTCTTATTTTGATTTTTAATCATCACAATAGACTTTAATTGTGTATCATAGCCCGCCTTCATAAATTCAGGTTGACCCACAATTGCTTTGGTCTCATTGGGATCTAAATAAGAATTTTCAAATAATCCCACTCTAAAAATATTCAAAAGTAAACGAACCGCTGACTGCTCAAAACGCTTACGCATAAAAGTTTCTCCATGTTCTTTAATTCCCATTTGGTACGCTTCAAGCACAGGCTTAATGTCATTATTTCCGCCAAATTGATCCACCCCGGCCATCATAACTTTATAATGTCTTTCGGCAACACTTAATTTTTCAACACCCCATGATTTACCTGCAAAGACATCAGGTGTAGCTCCTTCATTTGCTGTAATCAACCAGTCCGTACAAACCACGCCGTCATAACCGTATTTATTTCTTAATAAATCAGTAATGATATATTTACTAAATCCGTTTCCAACATTCTCACCGTATTTTTTATCCTGACCATACGAAATCGTATAATACGGCATAACTGCCGATGCTTTTTTAGTTTTTCCGTTCAATTTAAAAGCTCCTTCTAAAAAAGTTTTTAAATGGGTTTCAAAATTATTTCCTGGATACACTGCAAATTTTCCATACGCAAAATGACCATCACGACCTCCTTCTTCCGGACCACCACTTGGCCAATGTTTTACCATTGCGTTGACACTTTGATTTCCCCATCCATCATAAACATCAATTGATTTCGGGGATGTTTGAAATCCATCTACATAGGCTCTTGCCATGTCTGTCGCTAATTTTGGGTCTTCGCCAAAAGTGCCCACAAAACGATTCCATCTTGGTTCTGTTGCTAAATCAATCTGTGGAGATAAGGCTGTAGTAATTCCCAGGGCTCTGTATTCCTTAGCAGCAATTAATCCAAATTTTTCCGTAATAGCGGGGTCAAAAGTGGCCGCCAATCCCAATTCCTCAGGCCATTGTGATATGGAGCCGCCTGATCCGGCATTGTATTCGGAATCTTTATTGGCTCCATTTCTTGGGTCAGAACTGTTATTGGATGGAATTCCCATTCCAATCCCTTCCACTAATGTTTGTATGTTGTTATTCCATTCTGCCGCAATTATCGGGCTTTGAACCGAAGTCATTAGCACATGCCGCAAATTATCGTTGGTTAAAAATGCAATTTGTTGATCGGATAAATCCGAAGGTTTTGCGCCACTTTTAGAAAATGGTTTTTCATTATACGTTCCGGTAAACATTCCTGCTTCCTGCGCTGGAATAGCTTGATGCCTGCTGTATAACATTAAACCCGCCATTTGCTCCACCGTCATTTTGGTGGCAAGATCTTTGGCACGTTCTGCTACCGGTTTTCTCCAATCTTCATAAATATCTAACGTGCCATTTTTGTTCAAATCTTTAAAAGCTAAACTGTTTACTTGTATGATTTTAACTCCTGATTTGGGTGAATACCCTAATGTTTGGCCTCCTTTATTTTGAACAATAGTGTGAGAGCCTTTGGGGGTTTCCGTCCATTTTTTTTGGGCATACGTTTGCGTTCCAACAAGTAAAATTAACGCAGGTAATACTATTCTTCTTTTCATATTTTTGTTGTTGTATCTGGGATGTAAATAGCTTAATTATATTGGTTTAATAACATGTTATCCTATTTTTGACGGAGAAAATCGGTATCAACTGCCCGTCTTATTTTCTATTCGATTTACGAAAATGATTTCAAATATAATAAATAATGTGTCACATCAACACAATGAAATAAAAATATTTTTTTAAAATGCCTTCAGAACTAACTAAAAATAAACATTTTAAGAATACTTTGTGTAAAATAAAAGTACTGTTTTAGAGAATGCTACAAACAAAAATTCTATTATTACAAAAAGTGGTAACAAAAAGGAGTATTTGAAAACCGGTATTCCGTTAAACTGGTTTTTTAGTTATTTTTACATCATTCTAATTAACCAAAAATGAATAAATTTTCAGTTTTACTTATCGCATTGATATCGCCCATTTTTCTCTTTGGTCAAGTTAAAGACGATTCGTTATTAAAAGAATTAGATAATACCGTCAATGAATATGAGTTGTATTTAAATCGAAAAGAGGCAGATATAAATAAACTTAAAGGGCTTTTACATTATACGTCTACAGACTTGCAAAAATTCGAAATTTATGGAAAATTGTATGTTCAATATAAAGCGTACCAGTCGGATTCAGCATTAATTTACGCTAGAAAGAGTTTGTTAATTTCCCAAAAATTAAAAAATACAGACAAAGTAAACGAAGCAAAATTAAACGTTACCTCCATAATGGGAACTTTAGGAATGTATAAGGAATCCCTTGATATATTGGAAACAACAAACATCAATTTGACGCCAAATCTAAAGGGAACCTATTATTGGACGAACCGGATTATCTATGGTTATTTGAATGATTATGGCACTTCCAGTCAAGAAAAAAAGGAATATGATGCGTTGACGAAAAAATACAGAGATTCGGCAATGCTTTATTTTTCGCCAAAATCCATAGAATTCGGTATCGCCAAATCAGACCAATTTTTGGAGCATGGGCATCCGGATCAAGCGATAGAATTGCTGCATGTATTCTTTTCAAAAACAGCAAAACAAGATCCGGATAGAGCCGTTATCGCCTATATTATTTCGGAAGGGTACCGATTGAAAAAAGACAAAGAACAGGAAGAAAAGTGGTTGATTATCTCTGCCATTTCCGATTTGCAATTGGTAAAAAAAGAAAATATTTCTTTGCGTAAATTGGCTTTCATCCTTTATGAACAAGGCGATATAGACCGGGCCTATACATACACCAAAAGATCATTAGAAGACGCTCTTTTTTGTAATGCCAAATTGAGAACCTACGAAATATCAAAAATGTTGCCCATTATCAATGAGGCTTATCAGAATAAAAATGAAACCAATAGAACGCAGCTAATCATTTTTTTAATTTGTGCCAGTATCTTATCCTTGTTCTTATTAGTCGTTTTGATACTGCTTTTTAAACAAATGAAAAAATTAGCAAATGCCCAAAAAGAAATAAGTTTAGCCAATACAAAACTGTCGGTATTGAACAAAGAATTAAATGAAATCAATGAAAGGTTGAATCAAACCAATGCAACACTTGCCGAAGCGAGTTTGTTGAAAGAAATTTATATTGGTCGCTATATGGATCAATGCTCGGATTATATTGCAAAACTGGAGGAATACAGACGAAAATTGAATGTAATGGCTACTGCAGGAAAAATGAATGAACTCATAAAAGCAGTGAAGTCAAATACCCATATTGAGAAAGAATTAAAAGAATTTTACACCAATTTTGACCAAACCTTTTTACAATTATTTCCCAGTTTTATTGATGAGTTTTCGAAATTATTAGTAGACAAAGAGGTGCTTCATTTGAAACAAGGGGAGCTTTTAAACACGGAGTTAAGAATCTTCGCATTAATTCGTTTGGGGATTAAAGACAGTACAAAAATTGCAGAATTTTTAAGGTATTCGGTATCGACGATTTACAATTATCGTTCACAAATAAAAAACAAATCGTTAGGACCTAGGGAAGAATTTGAATCCAAAGTCCTTTTAATTGGGTCATCCGGCAAAAACTAAAACCGTTTACCTCGCTATTACTTGTTGAAAAGCATTCTTTATTGCCTTTTTATTTTATAATTCTGCCACTTTTTTTGAGGATAAATTAACTTTAAAATATTGATTTACAGTTAATTGTAAAAAATATAATTTACTTTTTTTTTACCTGTAAAATTTTAAGCAGGGAAAGAATCTACTTTTACTATATCGAAATTTTTGAAATATAAGGCAATACTCAAACGTGTTTAATAAATCGATTTCGTTCAAAAAACCATTAACTAAAAAATTTAAAATGAAAGTAGCATTATCAAAGGGAATGGCCATTGCATTATTTTGCTTTGGATTAGTATCAGCAAACCCATCTGTAGCGCAAGAGAAAAAACCGACAGTTGACCGTAAATGGTGGAAGGAAGCCGTTGTATATCAAATTTATCCAAGAAGTTTCAAAGACACTGATGGAGATGGAGTAGGAGATTTGAAAGGGATTATTCAAAAATTAGATTACATCAAAAGTTTAGGAATAGATGTGGTTTGGTTGAATCCAATTTACGGTTCGCCAAATGCGGATAACGGATATGATATTTCGGATTATCAATCTATTATGAAAGAATTTGGAACCATGGAAGATTTTGATGCATTATTGAAAGGAATGCATGAAAGAGGTTTGAAATTAGTAATGGATTTAGTTGTCAATCACAGTTCAGATGAACATAAATGGTTTCAGGAAAGCAGAAAATCCCGTGACAATCCATACCGGGATTATTACCATTGGTGGCCAGCCGAAAAAGGAAAACCAGCTTTCCGCCCAGGTGCTTTTGAAGCAGATGGAAGTGGTTGGAGATATGATAAACAAACGGATTCTTATTATTTACATTACTTCAGCTATAAGCAACCTGATTTGAATTGGGAAAACCCAAAATTACGTCAGGAAATTTATAGTATGATGAATTGGTGGTTCCAAAAAGGGATTGATGGATTCCGTATGGACGTGATTCCATTTATTGCAAAAGACACCACTTTTCCGGTGATTACTCAAGCCGATTTAGATAAAAACTACCAAGGACGTTGGGATGTTTTCATGGCCAGCGGACCACATTTACATGATTATTTGCAAGAAATGAACCGTGAGGTTTTGAGTAAATATGATGTAATGGCATTGGCAGAAGGTGCCGGAATGACGCTGAAATCAGCTCACGATTTTGTGGATGCCGATAGAAAAGAATTGGATATGGGATATCATTTTGAAGGCACTAACTTAGGATACATTCCGGGTTATTTCAAAAAAATGAATCCAAATTGGAGTTTAATTGATTTCAAAAAAATCTATTCTGATTGGGATGCTGTTTACGACCAAAAAGGATGGGGAACCATTTATTTAGGAAATCATGATCAACCTAGAATGACTTCTCGTTGGGGAAATGACGCACCAGAATTCAGCGCTGTTTCATCAAAAATGTTGACTACTTTTTTACTTTCGATGAAAGGAACGCCCTATTATTATAATGGAGATGAAATAGGAATGGTGAATGCCAAATTCAATAAAATTGAAGATTATAGAGACATCGAAACGATTGCAGAATATGAAAAAGTAAAAATTGCCGGTGGGGATTTAAAACAATTCATAGAAGATCAAAAAACAGGCGGGGCAAGAGACAACGGAAGAACTCCTTTTCAATGGAATAGTTCTAAAAATGGAGGTTTTTCAACAGCGGAACCTTGGTTAAAAGTAAATGACAATCATAGTACTTTGAACGCAGCGGCTCAAGAAAAAGATCCAAATTCAGTATTGAATTATTTTAGAAAAATGACTAAGCTTCGTAAATCGAATCCCGTTTTAGTTTATGGGAAATACACTCTTTTAGACAAAGACAATCCTAATGTGTATGCTTACACCAGAGAATCGGATGGTAAAAAAGTGTTGGTGTTATTAAACTTTTCTGCCAAAAATGCTATTGCAAATACTGGAATTAACTTAAAAAACGCAAAAGTGTTGATTAATAATTATGCAACGGTATCAAAAAAAGCAACACTTAGACCTTATGAGGCCCTTGTTTTAGAGTTGAAATAGCGACTGTATTTTTACTAATAATTTACTATATTGTCTAAGTTTTACATTTAAAAAAAGGACGATATAGTAAATTTTTTTTTTAATAAAATAAAAAACTTCCTTTAAGTTAAGAGGAAGTAAATCCAAAACTGCTCAAATCTTGCGCATAGAAAAGGTTTCAAGATTTATTTCTTGAAACCCATGATTTTAACTAATGGTGCTCACTGGATTGGCAGTCAATGCCCTTCAACGTTTATACATCTATAGAGTCATAAACAACTACTTTTTCCCATAAATGAGAACAGTTCTTTATAAAAGCCTGATGAAGTGGATGGTCCTGATATATTTTTTGACCGGCTTCATCATCAAAAAACATGAGTTCTGAAACACTCCAAGAGGTGTCTACTACCTCACGTTTTTCCGTCGAAGCTAAAACGCCCACATGAATTTGACGAATAGTTGGAATTGCCGCTAAGGTTTTCAAACCGGAAATCAATTGCTGTTTATCAGCTTCTGATTGGGGGTTCTTTAACCAAAAAAACACATGGTGCAACAAGGATTTTTTCTTTGGACGCATTGCAAAGCCCATAATACCTGCAACTCCAAATAAAGCTGCAGAACCAATAAATCTTCTACGTATCATCAATTAATTTATTTTAATAGGTAAATATCGAAATTTAAAAAATGAAAAAAGATAAAATAACTCCTTTATTTTATCTCTAATTTTTAAAATAGTTGAGCACAAAGATTTGTTTAACTTTCTACATCACGCTTTATTGAAAACCCAGACGATTGTAGTGTAACAAGAGCTATGAGCATCATTGGCGGTAAATGGAAACCTATTATCCTATAATTGTATTGGAGATAAATCTGTAAGATTTGGTAAACTCAATCAATTAATACCAGCTATATTTAATAAGGTATTAGCTAATGAATTGAAAGAACTTGTAGCATTTTCACTTGTTGAAAGAAAAAGAATTCGAAGATCTTCCTTCAAGAGTGGAATATTCCTTGACTGATGCCGGAAAAAGTCTAATGCCCGTTTTATATGAAATTGTAAACTGGGGTAATTCAAATCAGGCAAAAAAGATCGTTACGGAAATGGTAAAGTAGAAAATCCATCCATAATTGCTTTAAACAAATTCTTTAAAATTTCAATCCCTGAAAAATCAGGAATCACTAATTTTTAGGCATAAAAAAAACCCGACATTGTGAAATAGCTAAAAAATCAACCCTTCTTAGGCATGGAACCAGAAGACTTTTGATAATTCGATTTCTAAAAGTTCGAAAAATATTTTATGAATAGAAATGCAATTGAACCAAGAATCTTCATTAGATAAAATAACTTTCGAAACTCTTTAAACTTCAAACCAATTTTATATCGAAAAACAAAATACCAAAAAAGAAATAGGTATTTTAGCAGATATTTCGCATTTGAGATTTAAAATCCTTAATACAGAAATTAACAAATAATAATTATTTAAAATGTCAGAAGACCAAAAGAAACAACTCGAACAACAGCTTTGGAATATTGCCAACACGTTGAGAGGAAAAATGAACGCAGATGAGTTTCGTGATTATATTTTAGGCTTTATATTCTATAAATATTTGGCTGAAAAAATGGAAATTTACGCCAATAACATTTTAAGGCAAGACAAAATACAATTTAAGGATATACAAGAAAATACCGAAGAAGGACAACAATATATCGAAGCCATCAAAGAAGCCTCTCTTGAAAAGTTAGGCTATTTCTTAAAACCTTCTGAACTATTCAGCGAAGTTGCCAAACGAGGGAATAGCGACAACAATACTTTTATTCTTGAAGATTTACAAAAAATATTGACTAACATTCAGTTGAGTACAATGGGTACACAAAGTGAAGAGGATTTTGAAGACCTTTTCTCGGATATGGATTTGAACAGCAATAACCTTGGAAGAACAGCCGAGGCTAGAAATGCCATTATCGCAAAAGTATTGATGCATCTTGACCAAATTGATTTCAAATTAGAACACACGGAACTGGATGTATTAGGTGATGCTTACGAATATTTGATTGGACAATTTGCCAGTGGAGCAGGAAAAAAAGCGGGTGAATTCTATACACCTCAAGAAGTGTCTAAAATATTAGCCAAAATTGTTACCACTGGAAAAAACAAACTAAAATCGGTTTATGATCCCACTTGTGGCTCGGGTTCCTTATTGCTTCGTGTAGCAAAAGAGGTAGAAGATGTAAACAACTTTTACGGACAAGAAATGAACCGCACCACTTACAACCTTGCCCGAATGAATATGATTTTGCACGGTGTGCATTTTCTGAAATTCGACATCAAGCAAGAGGATACATTGGAGCATCCGCAACATAAAGGTTTAGAATTTGAAGCCATCGTTGCCAATCCCCCATTTTCGGCACAATGGAGTGCCAATCCCCTATTCACATCCGATGACCGTTTTAGCCAATACGGAAGATTAGCTCCAGGCAGTAAAGCCGATTTTGCCTTTGTGCAACACATGATTTATCATTTGGCAGAAAATGGTATTATGGCAATTGTTTTGCCACACGGGGTTTTGTTTCGTGGTGGAGCTGAATTGCATATCCGGAAATATTTGATTGAACAGAAAAACTATTTAGACGCTGTTATTGGTTTGCCAGCCAATATATTTTACGGTACAAGTATTCCAACTTGTATTTTGGTATTCAAAAAATGTAGAGAAACTCCCGAAGATGTTTTGTTTATCGATGCCAGCAAAGGATTTGAAAAGGTGAAAAACCAAAACATGTTGCGTGATGAACATATTGATAAAATTGTAGCAACTTATCGTGACAGAACCGTCATTGAAAAATACAGCCACAAAGCTACTTTACAGGAAATTGCCAACAATGATTACAACCTGAATATTCCTAGATATGTGGATACATTCGAAGAGCAGGAGGAAATTGACATTCAAGCGGTAATGAGTGGAATAAAAGAATTAGAAGCCAAACGAGCCGATTTGGATGTTCAGATTGAAGTGTATTTCAAAGAGTTGGGATTGGGGGTTTAATAATTAGAAGTTTATGGAAGATCAAAACATTATTATCTACAATACCCAAGATGGTAAATCCGCCGTTTCACTTTATGTTAAAGAGGAATCTGTTTGGATGAATCAACTACAACTTGCGGAACTTTTTGACACCTCGGTGCCAAACATTAGTATGCACATATCTAATATATTAAAAGATAATGAATTAGATCCAAATTCAGTTGTTAAGGATTACTTAACAACTGCCTCGGATGGCAAAAATTACAATGTAACTTTTTATAGTTTGGATATGATACTTGCCATTGGTTTTAGGGTAAGAAGCAAGCGAGGGACACAGTTCAGGCAATGGGCAAATCGCAATCTGAAAGAATATATGATTAAGGGTTTTGTGATGGATGATGAACGCCTTAAAAATCCTGACGGAAGACCTGACTATTTTGATGAACTGCTTGCCAGAATAAGAGACGTTCGGGCATCTGAGAAACGTTTTTATCAAAAAGTAAGAGATTTGTTTGCTTTGAGTAGTAATTATGATGCTACCGACAAAGCAACTCAAATGTTTTTTGCCGAAACACAGAATAAATTACTCTTTGCTATCACAGGAAAAACTGCCGCCGAAATTATAGTAAGCAGGGCTAATGCTAACGAAACCAATATGGCATTAACCAGTTGGAAAGGTGCAGTGGTAAGAAAACAGGATGTTTTTATTGCAAAAAACTATTTGAACGAAGACGAAATAGACAGCCTGAACCGCTTTGTAGTGGTGTTTTTGGAAACAGCCGAATTGCGAGCCAAAAACAGACAAGATATTACAATGAATTTTTGGAAAGAAAATGTAGATAAAATTTTAGACCTGAACGACAAACCTATCCTGCAAGGCAAAGGCAGTATCAGTAATGCCCAAATGGAAGAAATAGCAGAAGAAATCTACCTCTCTTTTAATACAAAACGAAAAACTGAAGAAGCGAAAAAAGCGGATGCCGAAGATTTGCAAGAACTGAAAGCTTTGGAACAGAAGATTAAAAACAATAAGAAATAATACTAAATTGATGTTTTAGCACATCATTTTCCTGATGTTAGGAAGATGGTACAATTTCATCAAATCCTTAATGTTTAGCATTAAGAAATAGAATAGCCAATATGCAAGAAAAATATAAGAGTATGAGCAATGTTCCAAATTTGAGATTTGGATTTGAGAAATCTTGGAAGGAAACTCCTTTTTCTGATGTTGGCATATTTTTAAAAGGGAAAGGAATTCCTAAAGACCAATTATCAGAAGAAGGAACGCAATGTATTTTATATGGAGAGCTTTATACTAAATATAAAAATGAAATTATTAAAGAGGTTTTTAGTAAAACTTCTATAAACCAAAAAGGACTTGTAACAAGTAAAAATAATGATGTAATAATACCTTCTTCAGGTGAATCTGCCATAGATATTTCTACAGCTTGTTGTGTAAATTTAGATGGCGTGCTATTGGGCGGAGATTTAAATATTATTAGACCAGATAAAGACAATGGTAATTTTATTAGTTATCAGCTTAATGGTAAAAGGAAACAAGATATTGCTAAAATAGCTCAAGGTTCTTCGGTCGTTCATTTGTATAATGATAGCCTTAAAAAGCTAAAAATATTTTTGCCAGAAGATAGAAATGAACAAGATAAAATTGCAACTGTTCTATCTTTAATAGACGACCGCATCCAAACCCAAAGCAAAATAATTGAGAATCTGAAAACCTTAATTAAAGGTACAAGCGAAAAATTATTTACACAAAAATTCAGGTTTAAAGATGATAACGGACTAGATTTTCCTAATTGGGAGAATACGTGTTTAGGAGAAATTTGCGAAAAGAAATCCTCTAATATTTCGGCAAACAAAATAGAAGACAATTTTGGAGAATATATTATTTATGGTGCATCCGGAGTTTTAAAGAAAGTTGACTTCTATGAAGAAAAAAAACGATTACATAAGTATTGTAAAAGATGGAGCAGGTGTTGGTAGGCTTTTTTACTGCAAAGGGAAATCATCTGTTTTAGGTACGATGGACATTATTAAACCTCAAGCTAATACAAATGCTTACTTTTTATTTTACCTATTAAGCAACATTGATTTTACAAAATATGTAACAGGTAGTACAATTCCACATATTTACTTCAAGGATTATAAAAAAGAAAATTTTGGAATACCTTCAATAAAAGAACAAACCAAAATCGCTAGTTTTTTGTCTCAAATTGATGAAAAAATTGAAATTGAAAAGCAATTATTGGTTCATTATGAAAATCAGAAAAAGTACTTGCTGCAGAACCTTTTTATATAAAGAGATTTGAAAGTAAATATTTTTTCTGATTTTCAAATTGTTTTAATAGCATTCTTTCTGTTTCAATTTTTTCGTCGATAAAAAAAAGGAAGTTTGCGATTTTGATTTGTTCTTCTACAGAAGGAATAGAAATTTCTAGTTTTTTAATCTCGTTTCCACTTACAGCAGTAAATGTACTCCCTTGTTCTAATTTATTCCATTTATCTTCATAATCTAAAAGAAATTGGTACATAAATTCAATAGAATTATCAGAATTACTTCTAATAACACAAACTCCTCTACCTATACAGGCGTTATGTACTGACTTTGCTACTGCCCCAACAGGTGCTCGTACTGTTAAAATCAAATCGCCAACTATGCATTCTTTTGTCATTTCTGTAGTCCAATTTCTTGGACTTGTAATTCTGTTCAAAATATCTGCATTCCCTTGTATTAAAGGAACTCCTATTTCTTCAGTATTATAGGAAATTGAACTTGGCGATTGTCCCATTACTATTTCACACACATCACTCATTTTTTTAATTTCCCAATCAGAAAAATTATTTTTCCAATCATTTTCAAACCTTAATTGTTGAGAAAATATCTTTTTACTGACTGTACTCTTTATTACCTTTAATTCTCCAATTATTTTGCTTTGGGTTTGAATCCTGTCATCGATTAGTGATAGGAAATATGCGATTTTTTGTTGTTCTGAAATGCTAGGAAAATTTAGTTGAATATTCTTTACATCTTCGGTTCCTAAATTAGTTTGATTTCCTGTACCACCTTTAGCTTCTCCAAAGAAATAAAATAAAAATCTTTCATTGGATAAGATTTGATTGATAAATCCATTAATGCTTTTTCCTTTTTTTTCTCTTAATAGTACTAATCGTTGATTAAGTAAATATTTATTATCATCTTTAATCATTACTGAATAACCAAAATCTCTTTTCCCCACAGTTCCGGTTAGTGTTAAAATTGAATCTCCTTTTTTTAAGAGGAATTCTTTCTCCTTATCATTTATCTTCTCCCAATAAGAAGGATTTCGATCTAACCTTAATTCACTTTGATACACATTTGACATCTTGAGCAACTGATAGTTACTTTTTTCAGAAAGCATATCTTCACTTTTAAAAGCATACCCTGCTTTAAACTCAGCAATCTCCCCCAACTTCTTCACTTCCCACTCTCCCGTAAACTCAGGAAATCTCAAATTTGGAACCTTAAGAACTTAAAATTTCAAATCCTATATTCCTATCTTTTGAGATTAATATAAATCTTAAAATCAAATTTATGAACGAACAAAAGAAAATTTCAGAAGTCATTAACCTATGGAAAACAGACAAAAAGCAGTATGTGAAAAAATCAAGTTTTTCGGCTTATATGCTTTTAATTGAAAATCATTTATTGCCTATGTTTGGAAATAAACACAATATTGAAGAAGCAGAAGTTCAGGCATTTGTGTTTCAAAAAATAGAACAGGGATTGAGCCACAAAACCATCAAAGATATTTTGATTGTACTGAAAATGGTACTCAAATTCGGTGCTAAAAACAAGTGGCTGGATTACCAAGCCTTCGACATTCAATTCCCAACAGAACGAGAAAAACACGATATTGAAGTCTTGAGCAGAACCAATCAAAAAAAAGTGATGCATTACATCCAAGAGCATTTTACATTCCGGAATTTAGGTATTTTCATTTGCTTGAGTGCCGGAATACGAATTGGGGAGGTTTGTGCCCTTACTTGGGAAAATATCGATACTGACAGAGGAATCATTAGTGTCAAAAGAACCATACAACGAATTTATGTTATTGAGGACAACATTCGCAAGACGGAAGTTATTTTGGACACGCCTAAAACCAAGAATTCCATTCGAGATATTCCGATGAGCAGGGATTTATTAAGAATGCTAAAACCCATCAAAAAAATCGTAAACAATTCCTTTTTTGTATTGACAAATGACGCCAAACCTACGGAACCAAGAACCTACAGAAGTTATTATAAAAACTTAATGCGAGAATTAAATATGCCAGAACTCAAATTTCACGGTCTTCGCCACAGTTTTGCCACAAGATGTATCGAAAGTAAATGCGATTATAAAACCGTCAGCGTTTTACTGGGACATTCCAATATCAGTACGACTTTAAATCTATATGTGCATCCTAATTTAGAACAGAAGAAAAAAGCAATTGACCAAATGTTTAGGGCGCTTAAATAGTTACATAAGCATACGACAAATTGCATTTTTCCACTTGCATTTAATCTTTGCAAACACGGTTATAAACAGTGCTTATTCTTTTGGGTTCAATTGCCTTTGGCTTTAGCCAAAGGTTTTTTAGAAGTTACATTTATTGGCTTTAGCCAAATTTGTATAACTATTTTGGCTAAAGCCAATTCAATTGTAAACCTAAATTCCGTTGACTTTAGTCAACGGCAATCCAAACAAAGTATTACAGTAAATTTAATAGTACATTAGTTGCGAATTGTGAGCAATATGTTAGTTTCATTTTTTGTAAGTTTGTAAGAACTTAAGTATTCAAACTACTATTGACACAACTCATAATTCACAACTATTTTGTCCAAACAATCCGAACAAGTTTTAGAAGAGCAACTCATTGCCCAATTACAAAAATTAGGGTATCAATATATTGCTATTGCCGATGAAAAATCGTTGTTAGCCAATCTGAAAACACAATTGGAAAAACACAATCGCATTCAATTCAGCGATTCAGAATTTGAAAAAGTGCTCCATATCCTCAACAAAGGTTCGGTGTTTGAAAAAGCCAAAACCTTGCGTCAGAAACAGCATATTGTAAGGGATAATGGCGACAATCTTTATTTTGAGTTTATCCAAAGTGAGCATTGGTGTCAAAATCAATTTCAGGTTACCCAACAAGTATCGATGAAAGGTACTTACGAAAACCGTTATGATGTTACCTTGCTCATCAATGGTTTGCCATTGGTACAAATAGAACTCAAACGCAGAGGTTTGGAGATGAAGGAAGCTTTTAACCAAATTAATCGGTACCAAAAACATAGCTTTGGCGCTGGACAAGGTTTGTTTCATTTTATACAACTATTCATTATCAGCAACGGTGTGAATACCAAATATTTCAGCAATTTTGGTATACACAAGCAGGAATATCTGCAAACCTTTCATTGGACAGACGAAAACAACAAGCCTCTCAATAATATCTTAAACGAATTTGCCGATACTTTTTTAGAACCTTGCCACATCAGCAAAATGATATGCAAGTATATTGTGCTGAACGAAACCGAAAAGAAATTAATGGTATTGCGTCCGTACCAATATTTTGCGGTAGAAAATATAATTAAAAAGGTTACAGAAAATACCATTTTGAATGGCTATGACATCGAAAAAAACGGCTATATCTGGCATACCACAGGTTCAGGAAAAACATTAACCAGTTTTAAAGCCAGTCAAATTTTATCCACTATTCCAGCGATTCAAAAAGTTGTTTTTGTGGTAGACAGAAAAGATTTAGACTATCAAACCAATCAGGAGTATGATAAATTTAGCAAAGGTTGTGTAAGTTCCGCGGAAAATACCGATGACCTTATTCGTAAATTCAATGACCCGAATGTAAAAGTTATTGTAACCACCATTCAAAAACTAAATAATGCTATTTCGGGTAGAAACATTTTCAAGATGAACAACATTCAGCATCAACGGATGGTTTTTATTTTTGATGAATGCCACCGTTCGCAGTTTGGAGAAACGCATAAAAACATAGTGAGTTATTTTACCAATATCCAACTTTTTGGATTTACCGGTACACCCATTTTAGCAGAAAACGCTAATGGCGAGAAAACCACCACAAGTTTGTTTGGCAAATGTTTACACAAATATGTAATTACCGATGCTATTAGGGATGAAAATGTACTGCGTTTTTCGGTAGAATATATCAAAACCTTCAAGCAGAAAGAACATATCGTAGATTTAAAAATAGAACAAATCAACGAAGCCGAAGTATTTGAAGCACCCGAACGCAAAAATGCAATTGTTGATTATATCTTGCAACATCATAATCAAAAGACACAAAACGGAAACTTTTCTGCGATGATGTGTGTGCAAGACATTGATGCTGTAATTCAGTATTACGAAATTTTTAAAGCCAAAAAACAGCGAGGCGAACACGATTTAAAAGTGATTACCATTTTTAGTTTCGCTCAAAACGAAGAGGAAATGGAGTTCAATATAGAAGAACCGCAATTGGATATTGCTGCCGAACCCCAAACTTAATATGGAAGTAAGCCTAAGCCACATCGCCGTGAAATATTAGACAATTATATAGTCGATTTTAATACTACATTCGGCACTGCCCATAGCACTAAAGACAGCCAGAGTTTTTATAATTATTACAATGATGTAGCCAAAAAAGCAAAACAAAAAGAAGCTGATATATTGCTGGTTGCCAATATGTTTTTGACTGGTTTTGACAGCAAATTTGTAAATACTTTGTATGTCGATAAAAATTTGCAATACCACGGACTGATACAAGCATTCAGTCGCACCAACCGTACATTCGACAAAAACAAAACACAAGGAAATATTGTCTGTTTTCGTAATTTAAAGGATAAAACCGATGAAGCGATAACACTTTTCAGTAACAAAGATGCCATCGATGAAATTATTGTAGAACCTTATGAGCAATATGTGGCGAAATTTAATGAAGCGACACAAAAAATGCTCGAATTAGTTCCGCAAGTACGTGCTGTAGATGATTTATATACCGAGGAAGAAAAAATGCAATTTATTCTAGCCTTTAGGAATATGATGCGATTGTATAAAAAGATGAGCCATTATACTGAATTTACTTGGGATGATTTAGATATTGACGAACAACTTTTTGCCGATTATAGCAGCAAATATCAAGATTTAAAACAACAAATAGCTACTCAACCAGATAAGGATAAAACATCTATACTAAATGACATCGATTTTGAATTGGAATTGATACAAAGAGACACGATCAATGTAACTTACATCATTCAATTATTAATAAAATTAAAGTCAAGAAACAATTCAACAGACAAAGAAAATATTGAAAAAGAAGTTTCTAATTTATTAAACAGCCAAGTTTCATTAAGAAGTAAACGTGAATTAATTGAAAAATTCATTCAAGAAAATTTAGCAATGATTGTCGATACAGACACCATTCCAGACGAGTTTGAAAAATTTTGGAACGAAGAACAAATAAAAGCATTCAAAGCCTTGGTCAACGAAGAAAACCTTTCCGAAGAAAAAACAGAAAAGCTATTGGAGAATTACCTTTTTGCCGAAAGAGAACCATTGCGAGATGAAATCCTAGAATTAATTGAAGGCGAGAAACCATCTATTTTGCATCGCAAAAAAACGGGTGACCGAATTTTGAGCAAGATTATAAGCTTTGTGGATACTTTTGTTAATGGAGTAACTGGAAATTAAAATCATAGAATATAAAAGTATCCCTTTACAAAGAGATCGGAAATACTTGACGTTAAAATCAAGGCTTAATTGATCCTAAAAAATAGATTTTCAGAATATTAAAACGGAAAATCTTCATTTTTAATTTCAATTGCTTTATTTTTAGACATTGCATTATTTATTATATCTAAAATCTCATTTGGAAGGTCTAAGATGTTAGATTCAATTTCAGCTTTTAATTTAACTTCTTTAGGATTTCCAGAGCTAGTCACAGCAGAAATTTCTGTATATCCCCTTAATTCGAATCGTCTAATTGCTGCGCTATAATTTCTAGAAAGAGTGTTGTTTAATTCATTAATTTCCTCCCATTCTTTGATAATACGAAGTTCACCTTCTTCTTGCCAGCCAGTCATTAATTTGATTTTACTTGTTTCTAGGATATAATTCAATAATATTAATTCATGATCTTTTAGTTTGCCAGCAACAATTTCATTTACAAATTTTGAATAAATCCCATTTTCTTCTATAAATGTTTTTTTAACTAAAATGGGATTTGTAATAGTTACATCATTTTTAACTTCAATTATTTCGAATATTTCTTCTTTCGGTTTAGTTTCAAAAATTATTTCTTCAATATTAGTTTTTATGTTTTGATTCTCTAATTTTTTTTCACTTACAAATGAATCTATTTCCTTCAAATATTTTTTTAATTTTTGATTGATAATAACTGATTTTTTAGAAATATTGAAATGTTTTCCTAATTGTTCGATGAATGATAATAATCTTTCTTCATCATTAATATGGAAGCCAATTTCTCGGGGATCTAACGCACCGTTTTGAAATTCTTTACTTCTAATATCAAAATTTGGTGTAAAAATGACTGCATGCTCATTTTCAATTATCCAAGCAGCTCCCATCTCATTTAAGCAAGCAATACTTGAATAATATTCTTTTGAGAGTAAATATATAACAAATGGTTTTTCGCTTATTTGAGATTTTAACCAATTAAAGATATTTTGACCTATTGGAATTCCGTATGCTACATTACTTGTAAATATAATTTCATCTTCATCTATACCTATTCCTCTAAATAATTCAACTAATGAATCACCATATTCCTTGTTTGCAGAAGCGTGAGATATAAATATTTTCATTATTTTATTTTATTAGGTCCTGTTTTATAAAATAGCCACTAACCTTTTATATCTATGTGATTTTATTAAACAAAGCTATCTGTATTCTGCTAGATTGGTTTAATAAGCTATCAATTTTGATTCAAACAAATATAGATAAAAATTGTAGAGGAGAAAGTTGGGGTATTTAATAAAAACAAAAAAGACCTTACATTGCTGTAAAGTCTTTTTAAAAAGCTCCCTCTCTTGGGCTCGAACCAAGGACCCTCTGATTAACAGTCAGATGCTCTAACCAACTGAGCTAAGAAGGAAACTGTGTATTTTTATTCTGGTAATGAATGAACGTTTTTATGTGCTTATTAGTGTCGTGTGTTTCACTTCTAAAGCGGTGCAAATATAGGGCTTAATTTGTTTTTTGCAAACAAAAATCAAACTTTTTTCAATTTTTTTTACTTCCCTACAATTGCCTTGTAAATGTCGTTTCCGTTAGCAAATAACAACAGTGTTATAAGTAATACGAAACCAACCATTTGAGCATTCTCAAGGAATTTGTCGCTTGGTTTTTTACCGCTTACAATCTCATATAATAAAAACATGACATGACCACCGTCAAGCGCTGGAATCGGCAATAAGTTCATCACACCAAGCATTATTGACAATAAAGCGGTGATTGTCCAGAAAACTTCCCAGCTCCAGGTATTAGGAAAAATGTCGAATATAGCTTTGAAACCACCCACTTGTTTGTAAGCGCCAGTACTTGGACTGAAAATCATTTTTAGTTGTTTTCCGTAACCTATTAATTGGTCTTTTCCTTTTACAAGCCCTACCGGAATAGATTCTAATAAACCAAATTCCTGCTTGCTAATTTTGTAGTATCCTAGTTTTTCAAGTGAAGCCATTCCTAATCCGCCTAATTGCACACCTAGTTTTCCATCTTTGGAAACCATAACGGGTACTTGCAATTTTTTTTGATCTCTCAAAACAGTCGCAGTAATAGTTTTGTTTTTATTGCTTTCCAAAACTGTTTTGGCTTCGTCTAAATATTTTATTTTTTGTCCGTTAAGGGCAACAACGATATCCTTTGGTTGTAAAGCGGTGTTTTTAGATTCTGCTGTAACAGCTCCAATTGCAAACGGCATTCTAATGTCTACTAAGGAACCTTTTTCAAACTTTGATAATTGATCCACAAAATCATTTGGCATTGTGATAGATTGTTGGATGCCGTTTCTTTCGATAAGGACCTGCTTTGCCATGACAATTTTCATGTTAATGTCATTGTCAAATTTCACCACTTTCTCGCCATCAATCGAGATGATTTTGTCACCAGTTTTAAACCCTGCGTTTTGCATGGCTTTATTTTCTATCAAAAGACCGTCTTTCAAATCGGAGTTAGCAATATAGGTATCGCCATAAGCAAATGCCATTCCGATATAAATGATAAAAGCCAAAATGAAATTCACGGTTACACCACCAAGCATAATAATTAAACGCTGCCAGGCTGGTTTAGAACGAAATTCCCATGGTTGAGGTGGCAAAGCCATTTGCTCTTTGTCCATGCTTTCGTCGATCATTCCGGAAATTTTCACATAACCGCCAAGAGGTAACCAACCGATACCGTATTCAGTTTCTCCAATTTTCTTTTTTAGAAGGGAATATTTAACATCAAAAAACAAATAAAATTTTTCGACTCTGGTTTTAAACAATTTTGCAGGAATAAAATGTCCTAATTCGTGAAGTATAATAAGTAATGATAAGCTCAATAAAAATTGAGAAAGCTTGATAACTATGTCCATTTTTTAATTTTAGTTCTTTTACAACTTACAAAAGTAAGGTTTTCTAGTTGTTTAATTTACAATAATTGTTCCATACCGTTTTAAATGTTTGTTAATTAATGAAATTTCAATTCTTAGTTTCGCTTCTGTCCCTTAACTTTACTTTTCTGAAACGGATATTTCCTTTATCTTCACTTAAAAAACACATTAAAATAAATAATATGTCTCCAAAATTATTTTCACCACTTCAAATAAAAAGCATTTTGCTTAAAAATAGAATTGTTATTTCTCCCATGTGCCAATATTCATCAGAAGACGGTTTTGCCAATGACTGGCATCTCGTTCATCTGGGCAGTCGTGCCAGTGGCGGTGCGGCATTAGTCATTGTGGAAGCGACTGCAGTTTCTCCTGAAGGCAGAATTTCTCCCGAAGATTTGGGTATCTGGAAAGACGAGCATATCGAAAAATTACAATCCATCAATCGTTTTATTATCGAACAAAATTCAATTCCCGGAATTCAGTTGGCGCATGCAGGAAGAAAAGCGAGTGTAACGGCACCCTGGAGCGGCAATAAAAAACTGGATGAAACCCAAGGAGGCTGGGATGCGGTGGCGCCAAGCGCTGTAGGATATCATTCGGATGAAAAAACGCCAATTGCATTAGACAAAACAGGTATTCAAAAAGTAATTTCCGATTTTCAATCTGCCACCAAAAGAGCAGTACAAGCGGGTTATAAAGTGATGGAAATTCATGCGGCACATGGCTATTTATTGCATGAGTTTCTTTCTCCGTTGTCTAATTTCAGAACCGATGAATACGGTGGGGGTTTTGAAAACAGAATCCGTTTGACATTAGAAGTTGTCGAAGCGGTACAATCAGAATGGCCAAAAGACTTGCCATTATTTGTTAGAATCTCAGCTACAGACTGGGCGGAAGGCGGTTGGAATATTGAAGAATCAGTACAGCTTTCGAAAATACTAAAAGAAAAAGGCGTGGATCTAATTGATGTTTCTTCGGGTGGAGCAGTATCACACCAACAAATTCCGTTGGGACCCAATTATCAGGTTCCTTTTGCAGAAAGAATAAAAAAGGAAACGGGAATTATGACCGGAGCAGTGGGTTTAATTACCGAAGCGATTCAAGCCGAGGAAATTATTGCTTCGGGAAAAGCAGATTTGGTATTATTCGCCAGAGAATCCCTTAGAAATCCAAATTTAGGTTTGACATTCGCCGAGGAACTTCATGCGGATATTCAATGGCCAAAACAATATGAAAGAGCAAAAATTAAATAATTTATTAGATAAATCTTTTGAAGCGATTAATACCGTCAGTTCAAGGCTTAATTTTTTCACAAAAAAAGCAATATAAAATGACGTATTATACCTATCGTCTGGACATAAGTCTAAAAATAAACACGAATTACACGAATTGCCACGAATTCATTAGTGAAATTAATTACACGAACTGTATTAGCCGCATAGATTTGTGAAAATTAGTGGAATTCGTGTTCAAATTTAACCTTTACTATTTGTGTCCATACGATAGGTTTTATATTAGTTTCGAAAAAACGTCAATGGTAGTTTTTTGAGCAGTGAAACGGAACAAAAAAGTATCGAGAACCATTTCTTCAATGAACTTATATTCCTTATATGTTTCAAAGTTTAATCCTATAAGAAATATAAGTTCATGTAAGATTTAAAATTAAAAGTTATAAATTCGTGTTCGACTTAAAAAATATCAGATGCAAAAAATAAGAACCGCTTTACTTTCCTACGGAATGTCTGGAAAAGTTTTCCATGCTCCGTTTATATCATTTCACCCAGGATTTGAACTGATTGGTTCATGGGAAAGAAGTAAAAAATTAATACGGGAGGATTATCCTTCGGTTAAAAGTTATGCCACAATGGAGGCCTTACTCGAAGATGATGTCGATTTGGTTATAGTGAATACGCCAGTGGAAACGCATTATGAATATGCCAAAAAAGTATTGCTGGCCGGAAAACATGCTATTGTCGAAAAGGCATTTACCACAACCGTTGCCCAAGCTCAGGAATTAGCCGCTTTGGCCAAAGAAAGAGGAGTGAAACTAGCCGTTTTCCAAAATAGAAGATGGGACAGCGATTTCAAAACTGTTCAGAAAATCATTTCAGATAAAGTGTTGGGTGAAATCGTGGAAGCCGAATTCCATTTTGACCGTTACAATCCACTTTTGAGTCCAAAGTCACACAAAGAAACTGCCAATTCCGGCGCAGGAATTCTAAAGGATTTAGGACCTCATTTAATTGATCAGGCATTGTGTTTATTTGGTTTGCCTGAATCCGTTTTTGCTGATATTAGAATCACGCGAGAACATTCTTTGGTAGATGATTATATAGATATTTTGCTGTATTATCCTGATTTCCGTGTCCGATTGAAAGCGGGATTTTTTGTCAGGGAGGCCATTCCGTCTTATATGATTCATGGTAAAAAAGGTTCTTTCCTAAAACCGCGTGGCGATGTGCAGGAAGACGATTTAAAACTTGGAAAAAAACCAAATTTAGACACTTGGGGAAAAGAGCCTAAGAGTAAAGAAGGCACTTTACATACTGAAATCAAGAACGACATTTTTAATGCCAAAGTACCAACACTTCAAGGCAATTATTATGATTTTTTTGACGGGGTTTGGAATTCTATTTCAAATGATACACCAGAGCCGGTAACTGCTCAGGACGGAGTTCATGTCATGCAAATTATTGAAGCGGCGATTCAAAGTAGTGCCCAAAAGAAAGTGATTGATTTATAGTTCATTATGATTATCCTTTAAAATCCTTACCACGAATTACACGAAAAACACTAATTTCTTTAGTTTCTAACTAAAAATTCGTGTAAAATTTGTGAAATTCGTGGTGAATAAATCCTAAATACTAATGCTTTTTTAACCTAATTTATAAACAATAACGATGTATTTTTCGGTTTATAAAGTATTTACTAAAATGGAAAGATTGGATTTTGTATTTTTGAATAGCAAAATTTCAAAATCCAATTGTCTTGATAGATTTAAATTTTATAGGTAGGTTCAGAACCAAAGCAAAATATAAGAAAACGTATAAAGACGCTAAGATTTCTTATTTGAACAGAATTCGTTGGGCAGTTTCGATGTTTTATTTTGGTATGGGTTTGTGTTTTGCCACTTGGGCGAGCCGAATCCCGGATATTAAAACAGCATTGCATTTAAGTGATGGTCATTTAGGAACTATTCTATTTGCCTTACCAATGGGACAATTGGTGATTATGCCTCTGTCCGGAAAATTAGTAACCAAATTCGGCAGTCACCGCATCCTTATATTCTCTCTATTATTTTATGTTTTTAGTTTAACTAATCTTGGACTGGCCACTCAGGCTTGGCAATTGTCACTGGGATTATTTGTATTTGGAATATTTGGGAATTTGGCAAACATATCCGTAAACACTCAGGGCGTTTATACCGAAGAACTTTTTAAGAAAACCATAATGTCGTCTTTTCATGGCATGTGGAGTTTGGCAGGATTCACGGGTGCTCTGGTAGGTTTGGGAATGTTAGCATTGGAACTTACTCCGTATCAACACTTTTTAATCGTTGCCTCAATTGTGCTTTTGATGATTGGTTTTAATTTCAAATTTTTAATAAAAGCCAAAGAAACCATCCAAACCGAAAAGAAAAAATTATTTACTAAGCCAGATAGTGCTTTAATTTTCCTTGGTATAATTGGTTTTTGTTGCATGGCCAGTGAAGGTGTCATGTTCGACTGGAGCGGTGTTTATTTCAAAGATGTCATCAAAGCACCTGGGCCATTAGTGATTTTGGGATACACTTCGTTTATGATTATGATGGCTGGAGGACGATTTTTCGGCGATGGTTTGATTCATAAATTTGGCAGAAAACCGGTAATACAAATCAGCGGAATTATGATTTCAGTTGGACTATTTACATCGGTGTTTTTCCCATATATTATTCCTTCGACTATTGCCTTTATGTTTGTTGGTTTAGGTGTTTCCACGATTGTCCCAACACTTTACAGTATAGCAGGAAAAAACCCAACCGTTCCGCCGGGCGAAGCTTTAACCATCGTTTCGAGTGTAAGTTTCCTCGGATTTTTAATGGGACCACCAATAATTGGTTATATAGCTGAGATATCTAGTTTGCGGTTTTCATTTGCTTTCATTGGTGTTTTTGGATTTCTGATTGCACTAATGGTTACCAAAATCAAGGCAATAGAATAAATTTTTAGGAGCATAACATTCCGTTTTTATAGAACATATCACCCGCTGTACACAGTATCTTTTGCGCCAGCCCGAAGCTTCGGGACGGCACAAAAGGATACTTGCTCCCATCGGGGCTATTAAACCCGTTTTTAATTTCTTAGGACATTTTTCAGACCAGACGATTTTTAAAATTATCAGATTTTGTTTATTAAAAATAACAAGGTAATAGTTTTTTTCTTATTTTTAGCATTAGAATCAAAGCAATAGAGTATTCAGTCGTTTGTCTATAATTCTAAATACCACGCTTTTTTAGCAGAATTTTTTTCGGTCTCAAATCCCAATTTTCAAAAACATTTTTCCATTATTTTCGATTCTTTATCCTATTTCGGGATAATCTGCGCTGTATTCAAAAAATTAATACTCAACCAAAATATTGATGATTAAATGACTGTGTCTGATTAAAACGAAAATAGGCTAAAGAATCTTTATTCATTGGCGTATTCCAATTCGCTTTTAAAAGACATAATGCGCTTATGAAAAATATTACCATTATTCTGTTCTTTTTTGTTTCAATACCTTTTGCTTTTGCACAAGAAGAAACAGGGATTTTCGGAAAAGTTATGGATTCCAAAACACAGCAACCAGTATCGTATGTTGTTGTTTCGATTCAAAATACGAATTTAATGCAATTGACAACAGTTGATGGGGAATTTAGATTTGATAATGTTTCACAAGGAAACCAACTGGTTTTATTTCACAGTCAGGGGTATAAGGACGCATTATTTCCTGTTGAAATCATAGCAGGACAACTACTCGATTTAGACCTGATACTATTAGAAGAAGACCAAACTTCAGAACAACAAACCAGTTTAATAACGCTATACGAAAGTGATTTAAGCGATGACAACAGCGGCTCCGAAAGCACTTCGGGGCTTTTGCAATCCTCCAAAGATGCTTTTCAGCAAGCGGCGGCGTTCAATTGGGGACAGGCTCGTTTTAGGATTCGGGGATTGGATAGCGAACATTCCACGATGATGATTAATGGCGTTTCGATGAATAAATTATATGATGGCAGACCACAATGGGGTGATTGGGGAGGCTTGAACGATGCGCTGCGTAATCAGGAATTTTCAGTAGGAACAGCTCCTTCCGATTATACTTTTGGGGGAATATTGGGCACTCAGGAAATCAATACCCGAGCTTCCATTTATAGACCCGGCACCAGAATTTCATTTTCCGGGACCAATACCAATTACAGTTGGCGCATGATGGGAACCTATGCTTCCGGAATGAATACGCGAGGCTGGGCATTGGTGGTTTCGGCAGGAAAGCGATGGGCACAAGAAGGCTATTTCGAAGGAACGAATTACGATGCCAATTCAGGATTTATAAGTGTGGAGAAAAAACTGAACGAGAATCATTCCATAAATTTTACAGCTTTTTATACTCCAAATTCCCGAGGCAAAAATTCCCCAAATACCACCGAAGTTACTCAATTGACAAACGGAAAATACAATTCCTATTGGGGATTTCAAGATGGGAATAAGAGAAATTCGAGAATGAAAACTATCGAAGAACCCATTTTGATGGGGAATCATTTTTTTAAAGTTAATGACAAGACAACTTTAAATTCTAGCTTGATGTATCAGTTTGGAAAAATTGGAAACAGCAACATCGATTATCAAAATGCCAATAGTCCGGATCCCACCTATTATAGAAAACTGCCAAGTTATTACAGTTCGCATTACGATTCAGATAACGGTGAATTTTCAGGAGAATTCACACCGGATTTAGAGAATGCGGAGAAAAGCAAAGAACAGTTTTTAGTCAATCAGCAAATCGATTGGAACGGGATGTACCAAGCCAATCAAAACCCAATTGTAGATGCAAACGGAACAATTTCTGGTTACGAACCAGCCAAAAGCAAATATGTTTTGTATGAAGATCGAACCGATGATAAAACAATCGTGGCGACTTCTGCATTCAATACACAATTGACCGAAAATACCAGTTTAACGGCTGGAGCTTCTTTCAAAAACCTGAAATCACACAATTATCAAAAGCTTTTGGATTTATTGGGCGGTGCTTATTTTGAAGATATTGATGGGTTTTATAACGGAAACCAATCGCAATCAGACTTGAATAATCCAAACCGTCAAGTGGTTATTGGTGAAGAATACGGGTACAATTATAATTATGTTGCCAATACGCTTGATGCGTTTACTCAATTCAAATTCTCGTACAATAAAGTCGATTTTTATCTGGCTCAAAGTTTCTCAAGCACCAATTATCAAAGAGAAGGATTGTACAGAAATGGGATTTACGAAACCAATTCCTTTGGGAAAAGTGAGAAAGCAACATTCGAAAATTTTGGTTTTAAAGGCGGACTAACGTATAAAATATCTGGAAGACAATTGTTGATTTTTAACGGAGCGCATTTGACAAAAGCCCCAACAATCAGAAATACTTTCCCCAATTCACGATTAAATAATAGGATTGTTGATGATTTAAAAAGCGAGAACATCAGCAGTCTGGACGGCAGTTATATCTATCGATCTCCAGTTTTCAAAGCGCGAATTACCGCTTATTACACATTGATAAAAAATGCAACGCAAACTTCTTTCTTTTATGCTGAAGGAATTTTTGATGATGGTGCCGGGTACAACAATACAAGTGCGTTCGTGAGCCAAACGTTGACGCATTTGAACAAGAAGAATTTAGGTGCCGAACTAAGTTTGGAATATCAGCTAAATCCAACGTTGAAAACTACTTTTTCGGCTGCTTATGGTAAATATACCTATGATAGCAATCCAAATCTAACGGTCACCAATGATGCGGAAGCTTCAATAGAAAATACGAATCCTGTTTTTGATTTTGGAACGGCATTATTGAAAAATTACAAACAAGCAGGAATGCCGCAACAAGCGTATTCGATGGGAATTGAATATCGGGATCCAAAATTTTGGTGGATTGGAGCTAATATCAATTATTTAGCAAACAGTTATATTGATGTTTCTCCAATTGCCAGAACTAATCATTTTTACACCAACCCCGCGAGTGGTTTCAACTTTCCTGAAGCTACAGAAGAAACAGGCAGGGAATTATTGCAACAAGAAAAATTCGATCCCACAACTTTGTTAAATATTACGGGCGGGAAATCGTGGAGAATATATGGGAAGAATGTCGGACTTTTTGCAAGTATTAATAATGTGCTTAATACGACTTACAAAACGGGTGGTTACGAACAAGCCAGAAATGCCAATTTCAGACAACGCAATCAGGATGTTTCTAGTGGAACACCATCCTTTGGGAATAAATATTTTTACGGATATGGAAGAACCTATTTCGTCAATCTTGCAATCAATTTTTAGATAAAAACGCATTACGCTTTGAACGCAAACAATTAATATATTCTAAAATTTATATGACCTTGAATCTCTTATATCGTTCAAAAAACAACTGGAATGTTTAAACACATAAGAAATGTAAGGTCATTTAAGTAACAGATTTCCGAAAAATCATTTTAACAATAAACAGTCCTTTATGAAACTAATTTTCAATTCCTTGTTTTTTTCTATAGCAATCACCATCCTTTTGACAAGCTGTGCAAATGATTCCGTTGACATTCCTAAACTAAGTTGTACGCAACCAGATTTAACTGTAAACCGAACCGTTGCCGAAGTTCGGGAAAATGCGAATGCAATTGTAACGCAGTACAAGTATGACGATATCATAGAAGCTTACGTAGTTTCTAGTGATGAATCGGGGAATTTTTTCAAATCGATTTCTTTTCAAACTTTGGCAACAGCCACAACACCTGCAATAGGGTTCAGTGTTCCCGTAGACGCCAGTAACTTATATATTGATTACAGATTGGGGAATAAAGTGTATGTAAAACTAAAAGACCAATACACGGATATTTCGTTTGGGGGCATGCGCATAGGAAACATTTTTGTCAATTCTTACAATGAAGGCGGAGTGGGCCGACTTTCCCAAAATGACTATAAAAAAGTGTTGAATGCTTCCTGTACAACCGTAAAAGAAGAACTTCTTGTAAAGAAAATTTCTATGGAAGATTTATTGAATGATTCTAATTTAAATACGTTGGTCGAATTATCAGATGTTCAGTTTACGGCTGCTGCTATTGGTCGTCATTATTTTGAGGAAACGAATAATGTAGGTGGCGCAACCAATTGGGGTTTGATGGATAAATTGGGGAATCAAGTGTATTTTAGAACCAGCAGTTTTTCCGATTTTTCCAGTAATTTAGTTCCCAATGGTAGCGGAAAAGTAAGAGGGATTTTAACAAAATATGGAACCGATTATCAACTATTACCGCGCTCCGAAAAAGATGTTGTTATGACAGGAAATAGAGTAGTTCCTTTTTTCTCTGAAGATTTTGAAACCGTGGTTGATAAATCGAACTTGAGCCTTCCGGGTTGGGCAAATAGTGTTCAAAAAGGAACACTTTTCTGGAAAGGAACAGTGTATTCAGGGAACGGTTATGCTGAATTCAATATTTCAGGTACAAAAGTTGCGTCCAATATTGCTTGGTTGATTTCGCCAAAAATAGATATGGATTCGCACACCAATGAAGTCTTGACTTTCAGAACTGCCCAACATCACTTAGATGTGGACTCCCAATTGAATTCTTTGGAAGTTTATCTTTCCACTAATTTTGACGGATTGAATGTTGCAACCGCAACTTGGATTCCGGTTTTGGCGAAATTACCAAAACAAGCCACCCCTTGGTATCAATTTATAGGAAGCGGCGGGATAGATTTATCTTCTTACAAAGGCAAAATAAATGTAGCTTTCAAATATACAGGTTCCGGAAAAAACATGGCGTTGGACGGCGCTTTTCAAGTAGATGATGTGCAGGTTTTTGGGGATAAGTAAATTTTTTAGTCTGTCTGTTAAAATTTGATTTCGGCACTTTTTAATGGAGTGTTCTATTATTCGAAATTTTTTTTGTAATATATTGATTATCAATTTGAATGTTTCAGAATGTAAATTTCAAACGGTAAAAATTTTATGCTCTGATTGGTTTTTGTATTTTGGCAATCCCAAATCAATATAAATACCATATGAAAACCTACATTATTGCCATTTTTATGGTGGCCTTCCCATGTTTGACCCAAAGTCAAGTCCAGGAAAATTCAATTAAATTGAAAAAAATTAATATTGTAAAAACAAATTTCCGAAATTTAAAAAGTGGTGAAATTGTAAACAAAACTATCTTATTTGAAGAAGGAAAACTTCAGTCGATTAAAACCTCGGAAGTTACCCAAAGTTTTTTTTATAATCTACAGGGATTATTAGATATGACCGTCAAAGGAAGAGAAGGAAGTAACTGGAAAGAGGTTGTAAACTACAGTTATGACAGACAACAGCGACTAGTTAAGTTTGTTAAAAAATACGAGGAAGGCGGTGAACTTGTTACTAAAACAGTTAGTATAGCGTATGAGGGGGCAAGGGCTAAAGCTATAACTAAAAAAAGTAACAGTCACCAAATTTTAATTGAAGACATTGAATATATTGTTGAGAATGGTCTCGTTGTCAGACGTTCTTCAAGAGACAGAAATCAACAAATTATTAATAAAATAGAGTATGTGTATGCCAAAGATAATATTGTTAGACACAAAGGATTGCTTGGTGATAAATCAATAAAGGATTATACCTTTGATGATAAAAATTCAGCTGATTTGTTAATAATAAAAAATATATTTGGTCAAAATTATAAAGTTATTGTGCCAATAGTTTCTTTTCATGAAGAAGAGTTTGATTTTCAATCGATATCTAATAATAATGAATTGAGCATTATATCTACTTCAGCAAATCACATTAGCGAAAATGGAAAATACAAATACAATAATTTAAATTATCCAATATCGTATTCTCTTTCACAAGAAAAAGGAATGTTAAAAACCGAAAAAACTTATTTTTATGAGTAGTTTATATACATCCTCAGAATATAGGTGCTCAATAAAAACGCCATTTATTATTGAGTTTTCTCTTTGAGAACTTCTGGATTATATAACTCAATTAATTATTTTTTCAAAAAACAAAAAGGCTGTCTTTTCGGACAGCCTTTTGTAATTAATTATTTTTTGGTTTCAACTACACTAATAGCATAACCTCCACCTGGAGCACTGAATTGCGCCAGTTTTGATTTGTTGGTCACCGCCATTTTACGAATAGTATACGCTTGTGGATTTGTTTTAAAATGTGCATCCTTAGCATCTGCATAAATGGTGGCCATGTATTTTTTCCCTTTTTCCAAGAAATCAAATTTGATAGTTGAAGTACGAGAATTTTCTCCGTTTACATTACCAATAAACCAGTTATTTGTCACTTTTGCTTTTCGGGCAACAGTAACGTATTGACCTGGTTCAGCTTCTAGGTATTTACTGTCCGTCCAATCCACTGCCACATCTTTAATAAACTGGAAAGCATCAGCAAATCGGTCATAATTTTCAGGTAAATCTGCTGCCATTTGCAACGGACTGTACATGGTTACGTACAAAGCCAACTGATTAGCCAATGTACTGTTAACATGCGAATTATTACTAGGATTAATTTTGCTTAAATCCATTTCAAAAATACCCGGAGTATAATCCATAGGTCCGCCCACTAAACGTGTAAAAGGTAATACCGTTACGTGGTTTGGTTTAGAACCTCCAAAAGACTGATATTCTGTTCCTCTTGCTGCTTCATTACCAATTAAATTTGGATAGGTTCTGCAAATACCCGTTGGACGAATAGCCTCGTGAGCATTGACCATAATCTTATACTCGGCTGCTTTTTCTACTGCATATTGATAATGATTTACAATCCATTGGCTGTAATGGTTTTCACCTCTTGGCAAAATATCACCTACATAACCACTTTTCACGGCATCATAACCATTGTCATTCATAAACTGATAGGCTTTATCCATGTGACGCTCGTAGTTACGAACGGAACCTGAAGTTTCATGGTGCATAATCATTTTAACTCCTTTTGATTTTGCATATTCATGTAACCCTTTAACATCAAAATCTGGGTAAGGAGTTAAAAAATCAAAAACATAATCTTTTGAGTGTCCAAACCAGTCTTCCCAACCTTCATTCCAACCTTCTACTAATACAGCATCAAAACCGTTTTTGGATGCAAAATCAATATATTTCTTCACATTAGTGTTATTTGCACCATGTTTGCCATTTGGTTTTGCTTTTGCAAAATCAGTAACGCCAAGTTGTACCGTAGGGAATTCATCGGTGTAAGCCCATGAGCTTTTTCCAGTAATCATTTCCCACCAAACACCTACATATTTAACTGGTTTTATCCATGAAGTATCTTCAATTTTACAAGGATCATTCAAATTTAAAGTCATTTTTGAAGCCAGAATTTCGCGAGCATCATCACTTACGATTATCGTACGCCAAGGTGAATGGCTAGGAGCCTGCATATATCCTTTGTCCCCTTTGGCATCTGGTGTCAACCAGGATTCGAATACCATGTTTTTATCATCCAGATTCAAATGCATACAAGAATAATTGATTAATGCTGCTTCATGTAAATTGATATACAATCCATCACCTGTTTTTAGCATAAGCGAGGTTTGAACTCCTGTTGTAGAAAAAGACTTTTGAGAAACATTTGCAGTAGTTGCTTTTTCTGATAAGCCTCTAATTTCAGACAATTTTGAGGTAGTATAATCATATTCTTGGGTGTCATAATCACCAGGGATCCAAAAAGCAGTATGATCACCTGTCATTGCAAATTGGGTTCTTTCTTCTTTAATTACAAAATAAGTAAGGTTTTTTTGCGAAGGAAACTCATAACGGAATCCAAGACCATCGTCAAACAAACGAAAACGAATAACAATCTGTCTGTCGGTTCCTTTTTGATTCAACGTAACTGCCAATTCGTTATAATGATTGCGAATTGTTGCAACTTCTCCCCAAACTGGTTTCCAGGTTTCATCAAATGTTGCAGTCTTAGTATCAATAACAGTAAAATCATTTAACAATGACTTTTTATCATTTTTTAGCTCAAGACCTAATTTACTTGGTTTTACAACTGCTTTGCCTTTGTAATTTAAACTGTAACTAGGTGTTCCGTCATTTTGTAATGAAAACTCCATTACAAATTTTTCATTGGGTGATTTTAACTGCTGTGAATTTGCAGTGTTAAAAAAAGCTAGCCAAAGTAAGGCTGTAAAAAGAAATTGCTTCATTTTTTAAATAGAATTTAATAATTAATTTTTCAGGTTTGGTAATAGAATGCGATTTTCACGAAATCGATTTATTGAAAAATCCAAAGTTTTAATCCAAATTTCGAATTCCGAGAAAGTAAAAGTAAACTCTTTATACACTACATATTTTTATCATTATAAAAAAGTAGATTGAATTTCTGTTTTTAATATGCAATATACTGTATAACTGTGTATTATGTAAATTTATTGTTTAAAAAAAAGTGGTAGATTTATAATAAAAAAAAGGCCTTCAAGATTGTTTTAACCCTGAAGACCTCCTTGAAAAATAGAATTTTTCTATTTTAAATTGGTTCCTATCCGCATTACTTTTGCTTCAAATTCCTCACGTGGACCCGCTGCTTTGTTTTTGAGTTGTGAACGGTAATTGTAAATGGTGGATACCGAATACCGAAGGAATATTGAAATTTTTGCACTATCCTTGATGCCCAAACGAATGAGTGCAAAGATTCTTAATTCTGTATTAAGCAGTTCGCCTTCCTTCAATTGTGTTACTTCATCATCAATCAATAAAGCTCTGAATTCTTGTATGAAATTAGGAAAGAGTTGTAAGAACGTTTTGTCGAAATTAGTATAAAACTCTTTGAGCTCATTTTCGATAAACTGTTTCGATTTTACGGCACTTATCAGGTCGTTCATTTTTCCTGTCGTAGCCATTACATTCAATTTTCGGCGGTATTCGTCTAACTTGCCGATATAGTCTGAACACTGGTCCATATAACGGCCAATGTATATTTCTTTTAAAAGGTTTGCTTCGGTCAGCGTATAATTGGTCTCATTCAATTTTTCATTGAAAGTATTTAATTCAGTATTTAGTTCCGAAAGCTTGGTGTTGGCCAAACTTAAATCCTGTTTTGCTTTGGACAATTTCTTCATTTGCTTAAAAAGCAAAAATAACACCGCCAACAAAAACACTGATAATATACTGGCACTTATCAAAAACAGAATTAATTGGAGTCGGTTGGTTTCATTTTGTTTTTGATACGCCTCGTTGATAATGGGCAGCATCTTAGATATTTCATAAGTCCTTAAACGGGCATTGCAAAAAAGAGCATCTTCCAGTGAACGCTTTATATATTTATAAGCCCGGTCTATGTCGCCTTCTTCATACATCAGAAAAGCCAAAGAACGCAACGAAATATATTCCTTTTTGGCCAACTGCAAATCAGAAATAGCAGAAATTGTCAACCATTTTTTCTCCTGCTTAGAATCTTTTTTTGCGCGATACGCCTGCGAAATAATATAGGCAATAACAGCTCTATCAGGGCTATTAGGAGCAATATTAGGAAAATAATTTAGCAATAAATGAAGCGTCTCATTGAGTTTTCCAGCGTCAATAAGCCTACTGGATTTAGCCATAATATAAGCACTTGATTGCGGTTTGTAGAAATTTAATGACGAATCACGGTACTTCTTGGTTACTAAGACATACTTTTCTTTTTCCTGAAGTGAAGCTGCATAATCAGACATATATCCATAAACCACACTATTTACAGTAAAATAATATCCTTTTAGGTCGGGAGTTGTATTGATGTTGATTTTATTAAGTATATCGGTCGCTTCCTTATACATTCCTAATGTTCCCATTATGGAAGCCAGGTTTAATCGGGCGTCATTTAGCTTTCCGACATCATTTAATTTTTCGGCTATTTGAAAACTCCTTCTTGCGTAAATCAATGCCGAGTCGGACTGATACGATTTATATTCAGCATACAATTTTCCGTAAATGGCATATTTTTGAAGATCAGTAGAAGTATATTTCAGCAGTCCTTTGAGTTTATTTATTTCATTCTCTTTTTTATTTGAATAGGCCTGATAATTATTCACCGTTTTGTCCAATTGATCCAACAACGAGTCAAAATTATTTTGTCCAAAAAGGAGAACGGGAAATAGCAATACAAAAATTAATGTCAAAAATCTATTCATTGTTTGTTCTTTGAGAGAATTAGATATTTTCTGCCCCATTCCAAAAAAACGAGACGAAATGAAAAGCTTGGATGTTTTAGTGTTGCACTACATTAAACTGTCTTTCACAACCGTCAAGCTATCTTTTACAGCAGGATCAATAATGGCATTGTCCAAAGGTTTTGTAACTAATTTTGGGCTCGGTTTTATCTTCTGTTTGATAATTACTGCATCATTCAAAACAAATGGCGTGGGCATCATCCAGTTTTCTCTTTTTGCCATTCCAAATAAAGGATTGGTCATTAAATCAAAAGAACTTTCCATTAATTCCATGTCCAAAATTGTAGCAGCATTGACGCTAAATTGCATTTCCAAAGGCATATTGTCAACTACATAATAACTCAATATTTTCTTTCCGTTTCGCTCGTATTTAGAACCTTTTTGGCCTAATGAAGTTACGCCGTTAGCCCTAAAATTATTGATTGTCATTTTTTCATTGGCAAAAATATCATAACGGTTTACGTTTCGATTCGGTGAAATTTTTATTTTCAAATACCTTTGATTGCCCACAATTCGGTCTTCAAGAAATGCTATAGTTGGTTTTTCTAATACTTTTATGGGAGCATCAGCTTGATAAGTAAACTTGGAATTGTATTTGCTTGGCAATGGCGTGTCCTCCATGGCAGTAGCTTCTTTCGGGTTTTCACCTAAATAACCTTTGGTCCAGGAATCAAGATTGGTATCATAGGTTACCCAGTTGGCTTGGTTCGTATCGGCATTAAAGATGTACAACAAACTGTTTGATTTGGCTTTTCCAAATTCGTATCCTGATTCAGAATGTGCTTTCGCAAAAAAGCCTATGGCGAGTATAAAAAACACAAATGACCAGATTCCCTTTTTGGCGAAAGCCCCAAAAACGGGCAACAATAAACTGAAGGTCAATACGGTAAGAATGGTGCTTCCAAACAGCACTTTTAATCCCAAACCGATAGGGAACATTTGGATAAATGGCACTATGATAATCAAAGCAGGAATGCTGCAAACAAGATTTAGTGTTTTATTAGATCTTTGGGTAACAATAAAAACACTAAAAATAAATAGCCCAAAGTAAACTGGAATAATCAAAAAGCCTGCGCCTTGTAAAGTAAAAGTAAGACCTCCGTTGATGATAATCCATAAAAATAATGGTGCCACATAATGATTCATCGTTACCTTTTTGGCAGAAAATCGGTTGTAAAATGCTAAGGGTATCGCTAGAGCCAAAAGAACAAAAGCGGCAATGTAAGCATGACCATTATAGGTAAATCCGTTGAGTAAGTCATTGTATTGCGGGTACACTTTCAATAATGTTTTCCATCCCAAAAAAGTAATTAATCCGGTAACGATTAGGGAACCCAAAAACGGAATAAATCCTCTGCCAATTTCCCTGAATGATAAAATGCGTTTGGCTTTTCCTAAAAATAACAGAAAAATAAACAACGCCAGTGCGACTATTACCATTGGCAAAATCCAACTGAATGGATAACTTATAAAAGTATACGGAATGGTGAAATAGACGTAATCTTCGCTGGCTTGTGTAGTTTTCAAATCAGCATTCGAAAAATAATTCAGCAAAGGGATCAAATAAGAACCTTGATGCGTTAAGGTATTTTTGCTCAAATGATTGATATCGTCCTGAGCGGTATGATAATTAAAATGATCGTCAATGAATGCAAAATTATACCCTTGAATATTCCCTTGTTCCCTGAAAACGGTCAAATCGGTATCATTGGGTAACATTTTATAAATGCTGTACATCAACGAATTAGAAACGGGAAAAGTCGCATTCGCAGCAGCAAATTCTTTCACCAATCCTGCATTTCCCTTGTTGGTTTCCATCAACATATAACTGGGTCCGGAAGAACCGCGCGCTTCAAAATTGAGCACCAAACCCACTTCTTTTGCCCATTGATGTTGGGTTACAAAAAGAGCTGCGCCATTTAATCCCAATTCCTCCGCATCCGAAAACAAAATAATAATATCGTTTTTATGTGGTGTTTTAGTATACAAAAAAGCACGAACACTTTCTAAGATCGTTGCTACGCCTGAGCCGGCATCACTTGCTCCAGGAGAGTAGGAATGAGGTGCGCTGTCATAATGTGAAAGTAACAACAAAGCTTTAGAACTATTGGTGCCTTTTATTCGAGCTAATATGTTTTTTGATTTTACTAAATTTCCCCAATCGCTCAAGGTATATCCTTCCTGAATTGAAGTTTCTAATCCAAGCTTGTTAAGTTCTTTTAGGAGATAATTAGCAACGATTTCATGATTTTCGGAACCTACATAATGGGGTTGTTTTGAAATGGCTTCCACTTGCTTCAGAGCTCTTTTTGTCGAAAATTCAGAAAGTGGGCCTTCATCATCCGAAGTCCAATGTGGCATCATCGTAAAGTAAATCAATCCCAGAATTACTAGGATAAATAAACTGGCAAAAATAGAGGAGTAATCTTTTTTCATGGTAGGTAGGTTGGGGGTTGTGGGATTAAATATCTTTTTTAACTAACATATAAAAATCATTTTCCAAGGGTAGGTAACCTTGGTCATACAGAAAATAGTAGGTATTTCCTGTTCTGGTTTGTAGAATATTAGTAAAAAACTCAAAATCGAAACCTTTGCTCAGGAGTTTTGCTCGGGTGGTTTTTGATTTTCCTTCGGTATTAAGTTCAGATAGAACGCGGTAATTTTTGCGCAACTTATTGTTGATGTTGCGCATAAAATTAGTACTGTCTTTATTTATTTTATTATTGTAGGCATTACGACAACCGTCACTGCAAAACTTTTTGTCTTCGCGGCCTACAATCTTTTCTCCACATTCTAAGCAGGTTTTCATGGATTGATTTTTTTAATTTCATACAAATCAGTTCTACGGTCTTTTAGGATTCTGGCACTTCCATGTTCGTGAAGCTCTTTAAGTAAATTCAAATCCACATCTACAATCAAAGTCATTTCAGTATTAGGAGTGGTTTCCGCTTTTATTCCGGTGCTAGGGAATGCAAAATCCGAAGGTGTAAATACAGCGGTTTGTGCATATTGAATGTCCATGTTGTTTACTTTTGGAAGATTTCCGACACATCCTGCAATGGCTACATAACATTCGTTTTCTATGGCTCGGGCTTGCGCACAGTGTTTTACTCTTATATAACCACTTTGTGTATCGGTTAAAAACGGTACAAATAAAATATTCATTTCTTCATCGGCCATTAATCTCGCCATTTCCGGAAATTCAACGTCATAACAAATCATGATTCCTATTTTTCCACAATCAGTATCAAAAGTTCTAATTTGTGAGCCGCCTTTCATTCCCCAATGCAGCACTTCATTTGGAGTTATGTGAATCTTATAATACATTTCAGAGGTTCCGTCTCTTTTACAAAGAAAACCAACATTGTACAAAGTGCCATTTTCTAAATAAGGCATACTTCCTGAAATGATATTAATATTATAAGAGATGGCAAGTTCCTGAAATCTTTTGCGAATGGGGTCTGCATATTTTGCAAGCTCTCTAATGGCATCAGGTTCAGATAAATGATTGTAATCTGCCATAAGCGGGGCAATAAACAACTCCGGAAAAAGGGCAAAATCACTTTTATAACCGGATATGGCATCAATGAAAAACTCAGCTTGTTCAAATAAGGCTTCTAAGTTTATTAACGGGCGCATTTGCCACTGAATTAATCCAAGTCTGATGATACTTTTTTGGGTATTTATTAATTGAGGACTTTCATCATAATAAATATTGTTCCATTCTAATAATACAGCAAATTCTTTGGAATCGATGTCTCCTGCCAGATAGTTTTTCATAATTCTCATTACGTGAAAATCATTACTCAGCTGGAAGGAAAGTACAGGGTCATGCAATTCTTTTAGTTTTACTTTTTCGATATACTTTTTTGGAGTCAGCTTTTCAGCGTGTTTGTTATAATTTGGAATCCTTCCGGCAAAAACGATAGCCTTTAGGTTTAATTTTTCACACAATTCTTTTCGGGCATCATACAATCGTCTGCCAAGCCGCAAACCTCTATACTCAGGATGAATAAATACATCAATTCCATACAATATTTCTCCTTTTGGATTGTGTGTCGAGAAAGTAAAATTTCCGGTTATTTTAGCGTAATTAGGATTTTTATCAACTAAAATTTCGTCCACAATTAATGATAGTGCAGCGCCCACCACTTTTCCGTCTGCTAAAATTACTAATTGTCCTTCAGAAAATAGACCAAGTAATTTCTCAATATCTTGTTCTTTCCAATATGAATCTGCCATTTCCGGATAAGATTCCACCATAGATTTTTTTAACTGCTTATAGTCGTCAAATTCTAGATTTCGTAATTCTACTTTTTTTATTTTGGCCTGCATAAGAATTTGATTTTCATCAAATATATATAAATTTTTCCATTTACAAACGGTTACAAATAGTTACAACCGAAAGTAAACAGTTAGTAACCGAATACTTTTTGGAAGTCATCGCATCTTTGCAATGTTGATTTGAAAGAACACTTCAACAAAACATACACTAACATTTAAATAGTATACGCCATGAATGCATTAAGAAACAAAGTACAGTTAATTGGACACGTAGGAAATGATCCGGAAATCAAAACTTTTGAAGGAGGAAAAAAATTAGCCAATTTTACATTAGCTACAAACGAAAGCTACAAAAATGACAAAGGAGAAAAAGTAGAAGAAACCCAATGGCACAAACTTGTAGCTTGGGGAAAAACTGCCGAAATCATAGAAAAATATGTTACTAAAGGCAAAGAAATTGCCGTTGAAGGGAAACTGACCCATAGAAGTTATGATGATAAAAATGGCGAGAAACGCTATGTTACCGAAGTAGTGGTCAATGAGGTAATGCTTTTAGGGAAATAATATCCAGTGATCAGTATTCAGTATTTAGTGATCAGTCCCAGTTTACAGTTATTGTAATGTTGCAAACTGTGATTGAAAACCAAACAAAAAAAGCCATCGATAATCATCCTATACCGTCTGGGCACAAATATTGGATCGAATATTTAAACACGAATTTCACTAATTTACACGAATTAATTCGTGTAAATTAGTGAAATTCGTGTTTAACTTTTTTACATATTAACCTATAAAATCAGTGTAAATCCGCATAATCGGTGTCGTCTGTGTTCTTATTTATACTTGTGTCCACAAGGTAGGATAATCATCGGTGGTTTTTTTTAACTAAAGTGTGGACTGCGACTAATCACTGACCACTATTTTTTTTTGCGTAAATCAAACTTAGGGCAGTTTTTGCAGCGTTTGTCTTCCCCTTTTTTATATTTTTCGCAACACTTTGACTTGAGGTTTTCTTTAGCAGATCCGTTTTTAAGGAGTTTTTTTTTATCCTTTTTCTTTTCCTTCTTTTTATCCTTTTTACTCAATTTCGGCAGCATTAAAATCAAGTTACACTATTTATTCCAAAGAGTGTTTCGCTATTTAGAGCCTTTAGATGTAGCACTGTTTAAAGTCAGCTGCTGAATATCTCTGTCAAATAAATACAAACCACCTTTATCATCACCAATTAGGTTTATTTTATCCAAAATAAGTTTAGCTTGGGCTTCTTCTTCAATTTGTTCGGCTACGTACCATTGTAAAAAGTTGTGTGTGGCATAATCTTTTTCAGAAAAGGAAATGTGAACCAATTCGTTAATCGAATCAGAAACAAAAATTTCATGTTTGTACAGTTCTTCAAACATTTCTTTGAAGGTTTCATAGCTCGTTTTTGGTGCTTTCAATTCAGAAACTCGAGCATGACCGCCACGCTCGTTTATATATTTCACCAACTTAAGCATGTGTGTACGCTCCTCATCGGATTGTGCATACATAAATTTCGAAATCCCTTCCAAACCATGGGTTTCGGCCCATGAAGCCATAGAAAGATAGGTTTGGGATGATTCAGCTTCAATTCGAATCTGATTGTTCAGCGCGTGTTCTATATTTTTTGATAGCATGGCAGTAAGTTTTAAGTAAAGTTACAAAATACTTAATCTACTGATTCATAATTTCTTGAAAATAATCTACAAATTGTCCTAAATGTAAGCCATCTACTAATCCATGATGTACATGAATTGACATTGGCATGGTTCTCTTGCCGTTTTTAGCAATTTTCATTTTTCCAAAAGAAATCTTCGGGCAGCTATCCGGGAAAGTATAACTTCGGGCATGTGATAATGAAGTAAAATTCAACCAAGGAATCGCCGAAAAATGGATTACATTATCATCTTCAAATGTTCGGGTGAAAAGACCGGTCGTGTTTTGTATTCTTTCAATCTCCGCCAATGCAGTCGCAGTAAAAACAGCAAAATCAGAGTTGTATTCGATTAAAGAAAATCCGAAACTGCCATCTTCACGGCCAATAGTTGCAGAAGCATTAATTTGGTCATAAATATATATTTGGTCATCCGAAATCCTGTAGCGAAATGATTCGGTGGTATTGACTGCAACCAACGTTTTTTGTAAATAGTAGGTAAAAAAGGAAGCGTTCAGCGATTTTGCGGTAGCATAGGCTTTGGTACAATCAATTTCTACGGTTGCACCAAAAAAAGGTTCTTCAAATTGTCTAAAAAAATGGAAATGCTCCTTTCTAGACCAGTTCTCTATATCTAAAAGTGTTTTCAAGATTTTGTAATTTTATTGGTCCCAAAAATAGTTAAAACTATGTACTTTAGTGCATTTCGCTTTAGCTTCTAAAAATGTTTTAGTCACGAATTGGACGAATTTTCGTAAATTAATTCGTGTTAATTTGCGTAATTTGTGGCTAATAAATAAGTGTTATAACCGTGCAGACTTTAAGTCTGCCAACCAAATCTATGGACTTTCAGTCCATAGTGGTTTAGTTATGGTTTAAAAATACAGCTATTCTTAATCCTTAAATTCATTTTTTAGGGACTTTTATTGTGAACGGATAATAAAATTGATTATGCTGTAATTCTTAAAACGGAAATTATTAGACATAAAAAAAGCCCTAAAAAGAAATTTCTTCTAGGGCTTTTTTGTGATAAAAAAAGTAGCTTATTTTACTGTGAAAGTAACTCTTCTAACTAATTTTCTTGCATTTTCTGAAGCTTTATCAACTGAAGTATCTTCACCAGCAGCAATTACATTCAATCTTGATGCATCAATATTAGCTTTTACTAAGGTGTTTTTTACATTAGCAGCTCTTGCATTAGATAATTTATCATTGTATGCAGATCTTCCTAATTCGTCAGCATGACCAATAATGTCAACTGAAGCAGAAGGATTGTTTCTCAAATACGTTAAGATAAAATCGATACCTTCAGTAGAAACATTAGTTGGTTTAGATTTATCGAAATCAAAATAAACAGCTACATAACCACCATTAATTAAACTTTTAATCAATTCGTTATCGTATACAGTAGTAGTATCATCAGTTTTACTAACATAATTTTTCAAGATGTAAGCTTCAGTTTCATCAGGAACGTTATTGTTGTTTTTATCAACTGATTTACCTTTAGTATCAACCATTGCACCTGCAGCAGTATTTGGCTCTTGATCCAAATAATCAGCTACTCCGTCATTGTCAGCATCAAGCATCTTTGTTTCGATAGCTGTAAGTCTATTGTCTATAACATTGAATCTATCTTCATTATCAAGAACCCAGTCAGCATGTTTTACATTTTTACCTAAGTAAACTGTTATACCTGCAGTACCGTTAAAAAGAATTCCACCGAAACCTCTAGTGCTTGATGAGCTAGCGCCATCAAAAGCAAGATTTTGTTTCGCATTAAGAATTGTTGTAAAATCTCCTGTTAATGCAATTCTGTCCGTTAATTTGATTTGACCAGTTAAACCAGCCATGAAGTTACCCATTCTGTCTTTTAGGTAAGAAGGCTCTTTTCTTTCTAACATTGATAAACCGAAACCAGCATGACCTAATAAACCAATTGATTGGGTCCAAGTTTCAAAATTCATGATTCTTCCTAAGTTAGCAACACCCTGTAAGTCTACTCTGTAGTACTTAGTGTCGAAATCAACAGATTCCTTTTTTCCTGTGAAACTGTTTAAACCAAGATCAGCTTTCAAACCGAATTTGTTGTTAAACATGTAACGAACTCCTAAATCAACAACGTAAGGGCTTATTAATGTTGTTGCATAACCTGAAGTCATTGGTCTTTGTGGTTTGTTAAAACCACCGGCTAATTCAACTGACCATTTGTTAAAGCCATCTTCTGTGCTTTTTACAGTTTCTGTTTGAGCACTCAAAGTGGTCATTGCAGAAGCAAATACTAAAGTAAGTATGATTTTTTTCATATTGTTTCAATTTTTATTTAATGCAAAAATACATCACAATATTTTATAAAAAAATTCAAACAGTTAATTATGTAATAATTAATAATTATTCTATAATAATAAAAAGTAGTTTTTTAAATCAAGACGCTGTATATCAATATTTTAAAAATAACATAAGAAAATATTTATTTTTAAAAAAATTATCAAATAACAGAAAAACATGTGATTTCATACTTGAAATGTTGCTTATTTAAGCAATTATGGAGGTGTTTTTGGATTAAGAATGCCTTTTTAACACGTTCTCTAATCGCTTAACTCTAGCCTACTTTAGCAATTATTTCCAAATGCGTTTCATTATTCCAATCTCTTTAAAACATCAGTTATATTTTCGAAAGCACTGAAATTCTCATGTTCTACTTTATGGTCAATTTTTTCGTGTGCCCAAGTCGTGTGAAACGGAATGTGAACGGCGTGTCCGCCAATGGCTAAAACCGGTAAGACATCCGATTTTAAAGAGTTTCCAATCATAAAAAATTCGGAAGGTTTTATTTCCAATCGTTTGATCAAATCCGAATAGTCAATTTCTTGCTTGTCTGACATCACCTCGATATGGTGAAAATAATGACCCAATCCTGAATTGTGCAGTTTTCGGCGTTGATCCAATAAGTCTCCTTTGGTGGCAACAACCAATTTGTATTTGCCTTTCAAAGCTTCCAGCGTTTCCTCTACACCATCCAATAAAACAATCGGTTTTTCGAGTAATTCTTTTCCGTATTGGATGATTTTCTCAATGATTTCGATAGGAATGGTATTGTTAGAAATTCTCATCGCCGCTTCAATCATCGAAAGGATATAGCCTTTTATGCCGTAACCATACAATTTCAAATTGTCGATTTCCACCTTGAAAAGTTCTTGGGAAATTCCTTGATGCGAAAGATAATCTTCCATCAATCCACAGAATTTTTTCTCGGTTTCATCAAAATAGGTTTCGTTGATCCATAAGGTATCATCGGCATCGAAGGCAATTACTTTTAGGTTCATTTTTATTTATTTTACCGCAGATTCACAGATTGATAAAAAATAATCAGCGAATCCGCGGTTATTTTTTTAATTTATCGTCTCCCCATTCGCAACGCCATCTGTATCAGGATTTACAAAAACCAGTTTTCCTTCAGCATTTGTAGTCATCAAAATCATCCCTTGACTTTCCACGCCACGAAGGTTTCTTGGAGCCAAATTCACTAAAACAGTCACGCGTTTCCCTATGATTTCTTCCGGTGAAAAACTCTCGGCAATTCCTGAAACTATTGTGCGAACATCAATTCCGGTATCTACTTTTAAAATCAAAAGCTTGTTGGCTTTTGGCATTTTTTCGGCTTCCAGAATCGTTCCTACACGGATGTCCATTTTGGCAAAATCTTCAAATTGAATCGCCTCTTTTTGTGGTTCTGCTTTTTTGTTTTCGGCAGTATTGGCGGTTTTTGTAGCTTCCAGTTTGTCTATTTGTTTCTGGATTTCCTCGTCTTCAATTTTGGCGAAAAGCAATTCAGCTTCACCAATTTGGTGTCCAGCCGGAATTAAATCAGAAGTTTGAGCGATAGTATTCCAGTTTAACGGACTTTCTATTTTTAAAATTCTTGACAATTTTTTTGCTGTAAATGGTAGGAAAGGTTCGCAAAGTGAACTTAGTGCTGCGGCAATTTGCAAGGCCACATACATTTGCGTTTGCACGCGCTCCGGATTGTCTTTGATGACTTTCCAAGGCTCTTCGTCAGCCAAGTATTTATTTCCTAAACGCGCCACGTTCATCAATTCACTCAACGCTTCACGGAATCTATAACGTTCTACAGAACTCGAAATCACCGCTGGATATGCTTTCAATTCCGTCAAAGTCGCTTCGTCCACTTCCGAAAGTTCGTTTGGTTGCGGTACAATTCCGTTGTAATATTTATTGGTCAACACCACCACGCGATTAATGAAATTCCCGTAAATCGCTACCAATTCATTATTGTTTCTCGCCTGAAAATCTTTCCAGGTAAAATCATTATCCTTCGTTTCCGGCGCATTCGATGTCAAAGCATAACGTAAAACATCTTGCTGATTTGGGAAATCTTCCAAATATTCATGCAACCAAACTGCCCAGTTTTTAGAAGTAGATAATTTGTTCCCTTCTAAATTTAAGAACTCATTTGCAGGAACATTGTCTGGTAAAATATAACTTCCTTCGGCTTTCAACATCGCAGGAAAAATAATGCAATGGAAAACAATATTGTCTTTCCCAATAAAGTGCACCAGTTTCGTGTCTTTGTCTTTCCAGTACGGTTCCCAATCTTTTCCTTCACGCAAAGCCCATTCTTTCGTAGATGAAATGTAGCCAATCGGCGCATCAAACCACACGTATAATTTTTTTCCTTCGGCACCTTCAACCGGAACATCGATTCCCCAATCCAAGTCACGAGTTACCGCACGAGGCTCTAATCCACCGTCAATCCAGGATTTTACTTGTCCGTAAACATTCGGTTTCCAGTCATTTTTATGTCCAACGAGAATCCATTCTTTCAAGAAATCTTCATAACGGTCCAAAGGCAAAAACCAGTGTTTCGTCGATTTCAAAATAGGAGTTTCTCCCGTAATTGTCGATTTTGGATTGATTAAATCCGTAGCGTTCAAAGTCGAACCACATTTTTCACATTGATCACCGTATGCTTCTTCGTTGCCACATTTAGGGCAAGTTCCCACCACAAAACGGTCTGCCAAGAATTGATCTGCTTTTGCATCATACAATTGCTCAGTCACTTCTTCGATAAAATCACCTTGGTCATACAGTTTTCTGAAAAATTCCGAAGCCGTATCGTGATGGATTTTAGACGAAGTTCTGGAATAATTATCGAATGAAATTCCAAAATCAGAGAACGATTTACGGATTATTCCATCATATTTATCAATCACTTCCTGTGGCGTAATGCCTTCTTTTTTGGCTTTCATCGAAATCGCCACGCCGTGTTCGTCACTTCCGCAAACAAACAAAACGTCTCTTCCCTGCAATCTTAAATATCTGGAATAAATGTCCGAAGGCACGTAAACACCCGCCAAATGGCCAATGTGAATCGGTCCGTTCGTATAAGGCAATGCCGCTGTAATCGTATATCTTTTTGGATTCTGTATCATGATTCAATTTTATTGAGTGCAAAAATAAGCAATAGAATTTTTATTTGAAGCTATTTCCCGCTATCCGTTGCAATCTTTCTATTTTTAAAGAAAAAATAGAAAGGATTTCCACTGCTATCGGGGCTAGGGGATTCCTAAATTATCAGAATTTTTTTCAATAATTTAATATGTTTTTCAACAAAATAAATTATAATTTTAAAACAAACACCAAAAATTGATTTATCGAGGTGTTTTATTTTTTATATGTTGTGTCTATATGTGTCGTTCCTACGGAACTTTATTCCTTTTATTTTATACCTGCCAACGGATTAAAATCCGTTGCTACAATATGAATTGTTCCTATGGAACTTTTACGCACCTATAAGAGCCGTAGGCTCGGCATATATTGTAGGGATGGATTTTAATCCGTCCACATTTGACGATATATTCATAAAGTGCCGTAGGTACGGACGATATTTACAATCAAATTTGTAGGGAAATAACAAAATAAGGAATAACGTAAAAGTTATTTTATTTGAAAATTGAGCAACTCTTTTGGCTCGATTTCTAGAGCGTTGGCAATTTTTACTAAAGTTCTAATGGTGGTGTTTATTTCTGCTCTTTCGATTCTGCCTATGGTGGTTTTAGGTAAATCGCTTATATCCGCTAGACTTTGTTGAGATAGATTTTTTCTTTCTCTTATTTGCCTAATAAATACGCCAAGATTTATAATAAAACTTTCCTCTGAAATCATATTCAAAGGTCAAAACAAAAATATTTTTGACGGACGCTTAAAAGCGTCTTAATTTTATTATATTTGGAAATAATTAAAAAAATATCGTTGCAATACGGTTTCCCATAAAGTAATGTGTTTTCTTCTTCATAAATTTGACAAAAGAATTAAAAACTAAACACAAGCTTTTCTAAAAAATAACAAGATTTTTTTAATTTTTGAGTTGTAGAAATAGTGTAAATCAATAAATTGTGCGTAATTAGCTTTTAGAAATTGCCATTTATAAATGAAAATAATAAACGAAATACATTCTATAGAAAAATATCAGATTACATCTGAACACTCGTTTTATAAGCAACTTAAAGTTATCATTAAACAAGCTGATTTGGTAACAAGAGAAATTTTTAATGTAAATAGCAATCCTAATCCATTTAATGGAATCTTATTACTTGAGAATAAAATTTCTAATCGAATTGTTTGTTTCAATTCAAACCTAATAAATTTCAGTAATTCAGACACATTTGAAATTGAAAGACAAATTAAAATAGATGATTTTGATGTATCTGCTGTAGCAAATAATCAAAGAATTATTGATTTAGTATATGAGCACGAACAATTATCAAGTGTTATTGAAACACAATTTATTAATTGGTGGGAAGAGAATATTAAAAATTTTGTTGTGACAAAATATTCTAAAATGGAAAAAGCAAATTCAATTTGCCAATTTGCTAGACAAATTAGAAATGGCTTTGGTCATTCGGGAATATCTATAAACGTAAATAATTGCCCAGATCCTATTTGGAATTCGCTAAATCTTAAAAATTACCAAGGCGAAAAAATATTTTCTCTTATAACGATTGCTGACTTGATAAATTTTTGGATTGAATTCGAAGAAGTGGAACTAAATAATTAGTACTTCTGTTACAGCACTTGGCAGATTTGGACTTTAGTGGATTTCCTTTTTAGTTTGTGTTTTAGTTTAGCAGAAAACACTCTCTTCTAAAAACAAATATCACAAAGTGCGGTAACGTTTGCAATACTTTCCTAATTACAAAAACACATATTAAGAATAATAAATAGAACCAAAAGAACTTAATGAAATCACAAGCCTACTTCGAGAAAATACATAAACACATCGAAACCAATTTAAAAACTTCTAAGATAAGTATTAGAATTGCGGTTGCTTGGTTTACAGACACGAAACTATTTGATATTCTTTGCGAAAAAGCCAAAGAAGGAATTCAAGTTGAATTACTTATGGCAAATCACGAAATAAATCACGATAGCAATATAAAATATCGAGATTTAACAAACAATGGAGGACAAATATTTTGGATAGGCAAAGAAGGTGCTTATGCGCCTTTGATGCACAACAAATTTTGTATCATTGACAATACTATTTTAATTTTTGGGTCTTATAACTGGACACAGAAAGCCAAGTCAAATCACGAAAGCATAACAGTAATTGAAGAAGATTACAATCTCATTTTGGATTTCAATCAGGAATTTGACAAGATAAAAGACAAGTATTATAATCCAAATGCCGAAATAGATTGGATGAAGATTGTTATACGATTGGAAACATTAGTAAATGTAATTAAGCTCGAAGATTTAGAAGATATTAATTATCAAATTGATAAAACTAAAAACTTGATTCCTAAAAATCATTCGGATAAAAAACTTGACTCATTAACCATTATATTAAATCATTGTTCAAAAAAAGAATTCAGTCAAGCCGTAGTTTTAATTCAAAATTTCACCAGTGAATTCAAAAAAATAAGTATTTACAATGACCCTGAAATTCCGGCATTACAGTTAGAAATTAGAAGTCTTGAATATCAAATTTCTAGTTTGTCAGACGAAAAAACGGATATAGAAAAGAATATCAGAAGTTTTGAATTAAAATATAATGAAGAATTAGGGGGGTTAATAACTAAAATTCTTCATTATAAAAAAGTTGTAGCCGAGAAAATTGCCAAAGAATCAAGAGAAGATAAACAAAAACAGCAAGAATACGAAGAAGCAAAATTTGACTATGAAGATTTCTCAAAGTCATATAACGATAAATTAAACGAACCAAAACCTTTTGTTTTAGATGAAGAAAAACAAAATGAACTAAAGAAAAATTATCGTAAAGCAACTAAACTTTGCCATCCTGACAAAGTAACGGAAGACCAAAAAGAATTGGCAACCAAAATATTTACCGATTTAAAAAACGCCTACGATAATAATAACCTCGAAAAAGTAAATCAAATTTTAAATGATTTGGAAAAAGGATTTTTTAAATCTCAAGGCGAAACGATAGACCAAAAAGATAAACTTAAAATAATTCGTGAAAATTTAATTCGTAAACGTAATGAATTAGAAGAAATGTTATTATCAATTAAGAATACCGATGCCTTCAACAAGATAAGTCATATTAAAAATTGGGATAATTATTTTGAAGATACGAAAGAAGAATTTAATAGAATTCTTGAAGAACTAGAACACGAAATAACTATTTAGAATATGGAAGAAAATAACAAATCTTTAATTTCTGTAAATATTTCATTAGCAAAAATTGAGAAACAAATTGCTATTGGAGAGAAAATATTAGGTTTAAGAATAACAAATCAAGAACTTAAAAAAATAAAAGATTTACTGATATTTTTAGGCAGTAAAAATAACTTCTCAATAAACCTATTATCACATTTCTATTCATTTAATATAGAAACAATCGACAAAAATATTAACAACTTTGATTGGTCTTTTTTATCAAACAATAATAATATCAATTGGTCAGCCCAATTAATTGATAAATACAAAGATAAATGGTGCTGGGATATAAACTCAAAACTATGTAACTATGGAAAAAAAGTTAAAGTACGTGGATATATTATCGATAATTCAAATATAAAATCAATTTCAACAAATGAATCTATTAAATGGACATTAGATGATATAGAAAAATTTAAAAATTATATTAATTGGCCTGGATTTTCTAGTACTGTAAAATTAGATTGGACAGAAGAAATTATTGATAAGTTTAAATTTGATTTTTTAGGTTTGAGTTCAAATGAATCTTTTGAATGTCCTGAACATATAATGAATAAATATTTTAAATTAAAAAACTTGTCATTCTGGAATTTAAGTAAAAATCCATCTGTAGATTGGAATATTGAAAGAATTAAAAAGAAAATTGATCAAATAGGTTTTTCATATTTGTTTAGAAATGAAGGAATCGATTGGACTGATTCTTTACTTAAAGAAGTATTGGAATTATATGAAAATTTTCTACCCGAAGAAGATAAAAAAGAAAGTATTAAGATGGCTTGGAAATATTTTAGTACAAATAAAAGCTTTCAATGGTCTGAAGAATTTATCGAAAAAAATGAAATGAAATTAAGTTGGGGACATCATTGGGCTAATCCAGAACTTAGCTTAAGTAATAATGAAGGTTTAGCTTGGAATGAAAATTTTATTGAAAAATATCTTGAAAAATGGAGTTGGTTTTATTTAAGTAAAAATTCAAAATTACCTTGGTCAGAAAACTTTATCAATAAGTATATTGACAATTGGGAATGGGATAATTTAAGTGAAAATCAAGGATTACCTTGGAGTGAAAAATTTATAGATGAGCATATTGAAAAATGGAATTGGAAAAAATTAAGCCAAAATCCTAAGTTACCTTGGTCGTTGGGTTTTTTTGAAAAATATTTTGATAAATGGGATTTTAATATTTTGTTGTTCAATAAAGGTTTTTATGAAATATTTAGATCTAGTTTAGATGATAAATTAGTAAATGAAATAATTTTTGAAATCATAAATAAAAAAACACATTACAGTAAATTAGATTTAATCTAAAATCATCCTAAAAAGAATATATAAAATTATGAAAAAAACTATTCAGCATAAATTATTGACTTCAAATGAAACATTAGAATTAGAAATTACAACTCATAGAGATTTTGTTGAATGCCTTCAAAAAGCATCATCTCCATTTTTTGGAAATAGAAATAAATTATTTATAAATCCTGAATTACAAATTGAACAATATGAAACAGTTGTGATAAGATGTTTCATATCAGAAAATGAAAGAAGTAAAGTTTTAAATTTTGCAGGAGAAAATAGTATGAACATAACATATAAAGTTGTTGAAGAGTTTATTAAAGAAAATTGGGCTAAAGGAGAAATATTGGAGGAGCTTGAAAATTTAAGTTGCAATCATTTCGAGCATCAATTTAAATATGCAATAATTAAGTAAAAAAATCAACGACTAAAAATGGCAAGAATTGATCATTGTAGTAATATAATTCATTTTACAAGAGGGAAAAATAACCCTTTAGATTATGAAGAAGCATACCTATCATTCAAAAGAATAATAAAATATAAAACATTGAACAGTGGAAATGGAATGATTCTAGGAAAACATAAATGCATTTGTTTCACAGAGATTCCTGCAAAATGTTTAACAATTAACGGAACACTTGACAAAAAATATTTCTCAAGATATACTCCATTTGGATTTCAACTAACAAAAAAAGACATATACAATCTCAATGGTAGACCAGTAATTTACTCACATAGAGATGAATATAATTTAGAGGAAAATAATCCTAACTTGAATTGGAGATTTGTAACATATGACCCAAATAAAGAAGGGAGATCAGATTTTACGTGGGAAAGAGAATGGAGGATAAAAAATGATTGTATTAAATTAGATAACGAAAAAGTGAAATTAGTTTTTCCTAATATGGGTTGGATAAATCGATTCATAACTGAACACGAAAAAGAATATCACAATTTAAGTTTAGATGATGATTGTGAAAAATGCTATTGCACAAGAGATGCAACAATCTTAAAAATAAAAGATATATTAGAAGATGAAAGCTGCGAAATATCAAGTGGAACTTGCACAAATCCAGATAAATTTCCTTGGATATTAATTGATATGAATGAAAAAGAAACAATTTGCCATTAAGACATCAGAAAGATACTTTTTGCTTTTTTCCGTCATAAAGTAAAATTTTTGTAGTGTCTATATTTTTTCTAAGAATTGGATTTTTAATGGATGAATGGGTCAATAAATCAACTTTTCTTTGAAAAAATTCTTCGAGTTTGTCCCAAATATCCATCAAATTTTCCCCACGCTCGATAGGGTCTTCGGTATCAATTTCGATTAGTAAATCAATATCACTGGATTCATCATTGAAATTTTCAGTCACAGCAGAGCCAAAAGCATAAATATTTTTAACATTATGACTTTTGCATAATGTCAAAAATTCCGCTAATTTCATTTGTATAGACTCTTTCATTTTCATAAGGCTAAGATAGTTTATTTTTTTAAAAGATATTTTCTGTTTTATAGATAACACATCCAGAAAGAGAGGTGCTTTTTTTATATTTGTAAACGCAATTAATGAAGACTGTAAATTATGGCAAAAGGACCCGAAAAAAACACCAATAATAAGGCTTTACATGCCAAATTGTTGAAACGAAAAAAGGCTAAACTTCAAGAGGAGAAAAAAGAAAAAGCCTTGCGTTTGAAAGCTTTAGTTGCAAAAATGAATCAGAAAAAGAGTAGTAACGAATCTGATGTCAGTTAAATGGTAGCGCTAATCAATCTGTGCTAATCTGTGTAATCCGTGGCTGAAAAAAACTTTTCGATTCCTCACTATTTTACCCGAAATTTGCAGCAAATATTCAAACACAAAATCTATGGAATTCGGTAGAATAATTATTTCAGAAACTGCAATGAACAGTGAAAATCTCCAAGATGTAATTCACTCTAATATTTCGGTAATCAATTTAATGCGTGAGGAAGGGGTTAACGATGATTTGATTCACGAAGATGCTTTAATGAGTTATTATTTAGATTATTATACGTCACAATATACGGAGGGAAATTTTGCTCAATTTGTATATAATTCGAGTTGGGATAAGGAATTGAACGAATTGATAGAAGAAGGTTTGGCATTAATTGGCGCCGAAAAGCATTTGGAATTGTTCCAACAACAATCCAAAAAAGTAAAATTAATGAGCAGTGTAAAGCTCAATAAATTCCTGAAAGGGAAACTGGAAGGCGTAAATCCTACCAGAGATTTGCTAAACAACGATACTTTTTTCGAAATAGAAGAAAACCTGATTACTTTGAATGCTAATTTTTTAAAAAAGCATCCAGACTTCGAAGTGCTTTCGGTTGACGATATGTTTGCAACCTTAGAAGAATTTGTGGGTCATGAGATTAAAAGAGAGTAATCTAAAGTCAAAAGTCTAAGGTCTTAAAGTTTTTAAAGTCTCGTTTTTATTGCGTTTAGTTGGTTTCTGACTTTATTCTATTGATTGTAAATCAAATGCAATAATAATCTGGTAATAGTCGGTGTATTTGACTTTAAGACTTTAAGACTTGCGACTTTTGGGTAAACTTTGTCCCGTTTCTATCAAACATTTCCTTAAATTTGCTTCCATTATTATATAAGTTAGCGTTAAAAAAATCAAGCTATGTTACAAATCGCATTTATTAGAGAGAATCAGGAAAAAGTAATCAAGGCTTTGGCAAAGAGAAACATCGATGCTACAAGTGTTGTTGAAGAAGTGGTACAACTGGACGAAAAACGTCGCGCTACGCAAGTGGAGTTAGACGGGATTTTATCCGAATCTAATAAATTATCCAAAGACATTGGCGAATTGATGAAAGGCGGAGAGAAATCTAAAGCCGCAATTCTAAAAGAAAAAACAGTTTTATTAAAAGAGAAAAGCAAGAAGTTGGCTGAAACTGCCGATGTACTTGCCGCTGAACTTTTAGAGAAATTATATACGTTACCCAATCTTCCGGCAGATATTGTTCCAGTTGGTAAAACACCTGAGGAAAACCTAAACGTTTTTGAAGAAGGTGAAATTCCGGTTTTGCACGAAGGAGCACAACCGCATTGGGAATTGGTGAAAAAATACGACATCATCGATTTTGAACTTGGAGTAAAAATTACTGGCGCTGGATTCCCGGTTTATAAAGGAAAAGGAGCACGATTACAACGCGCCTTGATCAATTATTTCTTGGATAAAAATACTGCTGCCGGTTACAATGAAGTTCAGGTTCCGCACATGGTAAACGAAGCATCTGCTTACGGAACGGGACAATTGCCGGACAAAGAAGGACAAATGTACCACGATGCTACCGATGATTTATACTTAATTCCAACGGCGGAGGTTCCAGTGACGAATTTGTTTCGTGATGTAATCTTAAACGAAAATGAATTGCCCGTTTTAACAACGGCTTACACGCCTTGTTTCCGTCGTGAAGCAGGTTCTTATGGTGCGCATGTAAGAGGATTAAACCGTTTGCATCAATTTGACAAAGTGGAAATCGTTCGTGTAGAACATCCGGATAAATCATACGAAGCTTTAGACGGAATGGTAGAACACGTGAAAAATATTCTTCAGGAATTGAAATTACCATATAGGATATTGCGTCTTTGTGGAGGCGATATGGGTTTTACATCAGCATTGACGTATGATTTCGAAGTTTTTTCTACCGCGCAAGATCGTTGGTTGGAAATCAGTTCGGTTTCTAATTTTGAAACTTTTCAAGCCAATCGCTTGAAGTTGCGTTTCAAAGACAAAGACGGAAAAAACCAATTAGCACACACTTTAAACGGAAGTTCATTGGCTTTGCCAAGAGTTTTGGCTGGAATTTTGGAAAACTACCAAACTCCGGAAGGAATCGTAATTCCTGAGGTATTGCGTCCGTATTGCGGGTTTGATATTATAAATTAGTGGTCAGTGTTCAGTTTTTTAGTGATCAGATAGAAATATACCATAATAACACAATTGTTTAGAACCATTGGGGTTTGATTGTGATTTTTTTTGGTATTAAGAATTGAATATTTATTTTTTGAGTACGCTTGCTGAACACTGAATACTGAACACTTTTGAAATGAAACACTTATTTCTACATATTACCCTGTTTTTTTCATTCCTTTGTTTTTCTCAAAACGAACAATTAGCGCAATATTATTACGATAAGGGCGATTTTGAAAAAGCACTGATCAGTTATGAGGAATTACTGGAAAATCTGCCTCAAAACACACAGTATTTTCTAAGAACAATCGACTGTTACCAACAATTACAGCAATTTTCTGTTGCCGAAAAAGCGATACAAACGCGATTAGATAAATACAAACAAGGCAATCTTTTGGTAGAATTGGGATATAATTTTCAGTTGCAAAAAAATGGTGCCAAAGCCAAAATTTACTACGAACAGGCATTAGACCGAATCAAAAAAAATCCAAATGAAGTGTACGGAATTTCAAACTCTTTTGAGAAAAAAGTGTTGCTGGAATATGCCTTGAAATCCTATCAAACGGCAACGGAATTAGAATCTAATTTTAATTTCAATTACCAAATTGGGTTGCTTTATGGTCAATTAGGCAATCAGGAAATGATGATTACTACCTTCCTTAATGAAGCTTATGCGAATCCCCAAAATTCGATATTGATTCAAAATCAACTGGCTCGTTTTATGGTTGATGAGGGTGATGCCAACTTTAGTGAAACATTACGCAAAGCATTAATTGTTAGAACACAAAAAAATCAAGATCTTTTCTGGAATCATTATTTGAGTTGGTTTTATACCCAACAAAAAGAGTTCGAGAAAGCATTTATTCAGGAAAAAGCCATTTATAAACGCGACCCGGAATCACTTGGCAACATCGTGAATTTAGGACAATTGGCTATTGAAGAAGACAATCAGGAAGCAGCTAAGGAAATTCTGGGTTTTGTATTGGAAAACACCAAAGACTTAGAACTGTTGATTCAGGCGAATTCCTATTTGATTAAAATGAAAATAGAAAAGGCCAAAGAAAAAGAGTATGCCGTTATCAATACGGAATTGGAAGGTTTATTGAAACAATTTGAAATAAGTCCTTTTACCTTATCTTTGCAGCTGATTCAGGCGCATTTTGTAGCTTTTAATTTAAAAAAACCGGAGGAAGGAAGAGCCATAGTTAAGAAAGCACTCGAATTACAGTTAGACGATTATGAAGTGGCTCAGGTCAAAATGGAATTGGCGGATATTTTGCTTTACGAAGAAAAATTCAATCAGGCTTTAATCTATTATTCACAGATAGAATTGGACTTGAAAAATGATATAGTGGCACATGAAGCGAGTTTGAAAGCCGCTAAAACCAGTTATTTCAAAACGGATTTTATATGGGCTTTGAAACAATTCAAAGAACTGAAATCTGCGAATACGCAATTGATTGCCAACGATGCTTTAGAATATTTTCTTTTAATCAATGACAATACGGTTGCCGATTCGACACAAACAGCTTTGAAGCAATTTGCAAAAGGAGATTACCTTTTGTATCAAAATAGAAATCAGGAAGCGGTAACGCAGTTTCAGACGATATTAAAAACCTATAAAGGCCAGGAAATAGAGGCGGTGACGTTGTTGCGTTTGGGTAAAATTTACGCAAAACTAGGCGATTTTACTTTGGCTTTAAGCCAATATCAAGCTATTATTGACCAGTACAGCGACGGAATTTATATTGATGAGGCCTTATATTTCTCAGCAGAAATTTATAACAAAAAATTGCAGCAGCCCGAAAAGGCAAAACCATTATACGAAAAGATAATTTTCAGTCACGAAGACAGTATCTATTTTGTGGAAGCCCGGAAGAAATTCAGGCAATTGCGAGGGGATACGAATCTTTAAATTAGACTTGGAGATAATAGACGGATAGAAAATAGATTTTAAAATAAAATTCGATTTCAATAAGAAAATTAAGTTAATTATATTCTACTCTGGCTCCCTCTCCTTTGGAGAGGGTTGGGGTGAGGAAAAATCAAAAGAAATGATAATATACAACGTTACCACAAACATACATGAAAGCGTTCACGATCAATGGATGATTTGGATGCAACACAAGCACATTCCTGAAATTCTGGCTACTGGAAAATTTTCCTCGGCAAGAATGGTGCGGGTTTTAATTGAAGAAGAAATGGGCGGAGTGACTTATTCCGTTCAATACACCACAGACAGTAAGGAAACCTTGGAGAAATATTATCAGGAAGATGCGCCAGCCTTTCGCGAAGAAGGATTGAAGTTGTTTGGAGACAAAATGCTTGCTTTTAGAACCGAGTTGGAATTGATTTCGGATCATTAGTTTTTTAGTGGTCAGTATTCAGTTTTTTGTGATCAGTTGGAAAATGAAGAATAAAATTGGAGGTTGCAATTTGTGATCTCCAATTCAAAAAATAAAAGTTATTGTTGTTTGGTGCATTTTTTTTGGTACCTTTGTACCAACAGTACACACCACGCTACAGTTTTTAGTAATAAAGACAGCGTCCCAGGGTGTGTCTTTTGCTTTAAATACGTTTCGTTTTTTAATTTTTTATATTAATTATGTTCGAAAAATTACCTTTTACTATTCAAGAACAGATAGAAAGATTACAAACACGAGGCTTAACAATCACTCCTGAAGATAAGGCAGCACATTATTTATCTCATATAAGTTATTATCGGTTGGGTGAATATTGGTATTCGATGCAATCAGATAAAGTCAACCATATTTTTAAAGAAAACAGTAAATTTAAAGACGTAATTGCGCTTTATCAATTTGATGGAGAACTAAAAATTTTATTGTTTGATATAATCGAAAAAATAGAAATAAGTTTAAGAACGAAACTAATATATCATCTTTCGCACGAATTCAATCCTTGGTGGTTTCAAAATTTCGATTTATTTATAGACAGTAAAGCTTTAGTAAAAACACTTTCAAGTCTAGAAGAAGAATTAGAACGAAGTAAAGAAATAACAATAAAAAATCATTTTAAAAACCATAAAGACGATTTGCGTTTTCCGCCAGCTTGGAAGTCATTAGAGCAAACCAGTTTTGGATCGTTATCAAAATTAAATGGTAATTTGAAGAATACAGTTAATTCTAAAGATGTAATTGCTAAAGAATTCGGGGTTGTTAATCACACTTTTTTGCCCAGTTGGCTACAATCTATTGCGCAAATTCGAAATTATTGCGCACATCATTCTAGATTATGGAATAAAAATTTGCCAGGAAACCCAAAATTATTGCCGAATCCACCATTTAATTGGGTTAAAGATGTGCCGAAACAGAACGAAAAACTGTACGTCCATCTTTGTATTATGAAATATTTATTAGATAGAATTCAACCTGAAAATGATTTCGGCGAAAGATTAAATACTCTTTTTATAAAATATCCAAACGTTGACCCAAATGCAATCGGAATGAAGCCAGATTGGAATAATGAAAATCTCTGGAAATAGTTTTCAGTTTTTGACATAAATTAGAGGACGTAATTTGCGACTTCCAATTTTAAAAAAATATAAAAACACTTTGTGCCTTCGTGGCAAAAAAACAAACAAAATGGAAAAAGTAAAAGCCAAAAAACACCTCGGACAACATTTCTTGAAAGACGAAAGCATTGCAAAAGACATTGCTGACACCTTGAGCTTAGAAGGATATGATGATGTGTTAGAAATAGGTCCTGGAATGGGTGTTTTGACAAAGTATTTATTGGACAAGCCAATCAATACCTACGTAATAGAAATCGATACAGAATCAGTAACGTATTTAGACGAAAATTATCCAAAATTGAGGGATAAGATTATCTCTAAAGATTTCCTGAAATACAATATCAACGAAATTTTCGAAGGAAAACAATTCGCTATCATTGGGAATTTTCCGTATAATATTTCAACCCAAATCGTCTTTCGCGCATTAGAATATCGCGATCAGATTCCTGAATTTGCAGGGATGTTCCAAAAAGAAGTGGCACAGCGTATTTGTGAAAAAAAGGGAACAAAAGCGTATGGAATTCTTTCGGTTTTGGTTCAGGCTTTTTATGATGCCGAATACTTATTTACGGTAGATGAAAATGTTTTTATTCCGCCACCAAAAGTAAAATCGGGTGTTTTACGTTTGCGCAGAAAGAAAGATTATAGCTTGCCTTGCGGCGAAAAATTGTTTTTTACTGTGGTTAAAACCGCTTTTCAACAACGTAGAAAGACGTTGCGTAACAGTTTAAAAACCTTAAATTTGTCCGATAATTTAAGAGAAGATAAAGTTTTTGATCTTCGTCCGGAACAACTTAATGTAGAACAGTTCATAGAACTTACCCAAAAAATAGAAGCCGATGGAGTTTAAAATCAGCAAAGAACTAATCCAAGAATTAGAGCAACTCATTCAAAGTAAAAACGACCAACAGTTGGAAGTTTTATTGAATGATATGCACCATGCTGATATTGCCGAAATTCTCGACGAACTCGATTTTGACGAGGCAACCTATATTTTTAGAGTATTAGACAGTGATAAAACAGCAGAAATTCTTCTTGAATTGGAAGATGATTTGCGGGAGAATATATTAAGCAGGCTTTCGCCAAAAGAAATTGCGGAGGAATTAGACGAACTGGAAACCAATGATGCCGCTGATATTATTGCCGAACTTTCCCAAGATTTGAAAGCGGAAGTAATATCAGAATTGCAAGACGTTGAGCATGCCAAAGACATTGTAGATTTACTTCGTTATCAAGAAGATACTGCGGGTGGAATCATGCACAAGGAATTGGTTAAAGTCAATGAAAATTGGAACGTGCTTACCTGCGTAAAAGAAATGCGTATTCAGGCCGAAAATATTTCAAGAGTCCATTCCATTTATGTGGTGGATGATGAAGACCGATTGAAAGGACGATTGTCACTCAAGGATTTATTAACCACTTCGTCCAGAACTGCGATCAGCGATGTTTACATCCGAAAGCTGAATTCTGTAAAAGTAGATACCGAAGACGTTGAGGTTGCCCGAATCATGCAAAAATACGATTTAGAAGCCATTCCGGTGGTGGATGAATTAGGGCGTTTGGTGGGAAGAATAACCATCGATGATATCGTCGATGTAATCAAGGACGAAGCCGATCAGGATTACCAATTGGCGGCGGGTATCTCACAGGATGTCGAAGCCGATGATAGTATTATGGAATTGACCAAAGCGCGTTTGCCTTGGTTGGTTTTAGCACTTTTGGGAGGTTTTATAACCGTAAGAGTGCTTGGTTTGTTTGAAGGAGCCATGTTGGAACATGGGAATTTATTCTTTTTCACGCCACTTATTGCGGCCATGGCTGGAAATGTAGGGGTGCAATCTTCGGCAATTATTGTTCAGGGTTTGGCTAATAATACGTTGAGTGGATCCTTATTTAACCGATTGATAAAAGAAGTTTCGCTGAGTTTATTAAACGGAGTGATTCTGGCAACCATATTGTTTCTGGGAAGTCATTTTCTGTTGAATGTTGAAATCATCATTGGAATCATCGTTACCATAGCATTAGTTTCTGTAATCATTATCGCGTCGCTTATTGGAACCTTTATCCCATTATTGCTCGATAAATTCGGAATTGACCCTGCATTGGCAACGGGACCATTTATTACAACAAGCAACGATATTTGCGGAATTCTTATCTATTTTTCGATAGCAAAATTGATTTTAGGGTTTTAATAATGAGATGATTTTTGGAGTTAAAAGAATATAAAACCTTGTTGGGTACAAATATTAAAAACGTTATTTTAAGTGTTTTTGTGAAGTAAAACGGAACAAAAAATAGTTGAATGGACGAAAAACAATAAAAGCAAATTGGATTCAAATGCTTATAAAAGAATCTAAAATATATAATAATAACTAACACTTTCCATATCGACTCCCTCTCCTTTGGAGAGGGTCGGGGAGAGGAAAACCACAACCAGCATGAAAGTACACATTATTGGCGGAGGAAACTTGGGTGTTTCTATCGCATTGGGGATATCAAAATTTTCACAAGAAAATCAAGTTACCGTAACCAGAAGAAATACGACAAGTATTCTCTATTTGGAGAAATTAGGCATTACGGTTTCTACTGATAATACCCATCAGATTCAAGAAGCAGATGTAATTATCCTTACCATAAAGCCCTATCAGGTCGATACTGTTTTAGCCGAAATCCTTCCGGTGATTTCTAATAAAGTAATTGCTTCAGCGGTTAGTGGATTGTCAATAGAAAATTTACAAAAGAAGATAGGCGATTCCAATAGCGCTATCCGAATCATGCCAAATATCGCATCACAATTTGGTGCATCTGCTACTTGTATTGCGTTTCATGAAAAAGACAAAGAGAAAGCACAAAATGTGGTAGCTCTTTTCCAGGATTTAGGAACCGCTCCCATTATAGACGAAAAACTGATGGATGCAGCAACCGTTCTTGCGGCTAGCGGAACTGCTTTTGCTTTGCGTTATATTCGTGCATCGATGCAAGCCGGAATCGAAATAGGATTTGACTGGCAAACGGCACTAGCTATTTCTGCACAAACCGTAAAAGGTGCTGCCGAAATGCTGCTGGAAGAAAAAGGACATCCGGAACAATTAATTGACAGAGTGACAACACCACAAGGCTGTACGATTGCTGGATTGAACGAAATGGAAATGCACGGATTCAGTTCGTCATTGATACGAGGAATCAAAACTTCTTTGAAACAAATCAAGGGATAAACGTCATTTGGGCGTGCCCCCATTAAAAAAAGGGTCTTATCAGCGTAACTGTTGATAAGACCCTTTTTTTAATGGTGTCGGGCTATCCGCGCTACTTCGGTAGCTTGCTTTTATCCCTCACGCGGGCAGAATTGATTTTTGATCGCAGATTCTTGATTAACGATTTCAAATTTTGTCTGCGGAATCTAAGAGTGTTCATTTTTAGCGATTTATCTGCGTTTATTTACATCTAAAATCAAAAATCGTTAATCAAAAATCTGCAATCATTCGCTATGCCTTGTTTATAAAATCATTTTATGAAAAAAATCTTATATTTGAAGAGATAAGGTTAAAAAAAATCAGACCAAAATGGTTCGTAAGGATGATTTTGTTAGTTTTATATTAAAGCCTTATCATTAACGGATCACGAACGTACCAATTCGAATCATATCGAATCAAAAAAATAGTTTTCGAATATTCGAATAAAATCGAATCATATCGTATCGTTTTGGATGCTAAGTCTTTTGCCAAATACAATCAGTATTGAAATTCTGTTAAAAAGTCAGGAGACTTTAAGGCGATTGCATTTAATAAGAGGATTGTAAAATGGCGCAAAGTCAGAGACATTTGCGCAGCTTTTCACAACATATTTTGTGTTAAACTTTAAGGCGTTTGTATTTAATAAGAGGATTGTAAAATAGCTTAAAATCAGACACATTTGCGCAGCTTTTGCTGACTTGTTTTTGGTAGCGGAGGAATTGAATAGTTTGATTGCTTCCCTGCAAATCCAACTCAAATAAATCGTATATTTCAAAAAAAACCACAATGAAAAAGGTACTACTTATAACCCTTATTTTACTCTCAACGTACAGTATCGTAAATGCGCAACAAGGCAAACAAAAACAAGTGCTCAGGCATGTAGTTATGTTTGGATGGAAAGAAGGTACGGATGCCGCATATATCACTAAAGTAGTAACGGCTTTGAGTGATTTAAAGCATAAAATCCCAACAATCAAATCATTTGAATGGGGAACCAATAACAGTCCTGAGAACTTGAACAATGGTTTGACTCATTGTTTTATACTTACATTCAGTAGCGAAAGTGATAGAGATGCCTATCTAATTCATCCTGACCACAAAGCTTTTGTAGCGCTGTTGAATCCTATTCCTGATAAAATTACCGTATTCGATTATTGGGCTAGTAAGTAGAACTGACCTAGTTTTACATTACCCAGTTCTATAGCGCTAATTTGCAATCATCAGTATTCGAAACCTCTTTGAAACAAAAAAAGGGTGTTTAGTTTTAAAACTAAACATCCTTTTTTATTGGAAGAATCAATTAAACTGTTGATTTAGTCTTTATTTTTTTAATTGGAGTTTTTAATGTGTTTTTCAACCACAAAAATCCAATCGTTCCAGCAATAAAAGAAGCAATTAGAATCGCAATTTTAGAATAGGTAATTACTTCCTCACCATCATTTTTAAACGCAAGCAGTGTAATGAAAATAGACATTGTAAATCCTATTCCACCCAGCATTCCTGCTCCAAGAATAGTATTCCATTTTAAATCTCTAGGCAGGGTGCAAATTCCTAAACTAACGGCAAGAAATGAAAACAACCATATTCCTAATGGTTTCCCCACAACAAGACCCAGCATAATTCCAATCGTGTTGGGATGATTCAATCCTTCATGCCAATCTTGGCCAATAGCAATACAAGTATTCGCTACGGCAAATAAGGGAAGAATAAAAAAGGCTACCGGTTTGTGTAAAAAATGCTGTAATCTATAGGAAGAGGTGCTTTTGCCTCCGTCACCAAACGGGATTACAAAGGCCAACAATACGCCGGTAATAGTTGCATGCACACCGGAATTCAGCATAAAATACCACATGGCGGCTCCGCCAATCAGATAGGGGATGAGACGGTGTACCTTTCTTCGGTTAAGGATAAATAAGCCTCCCATAATAGCAAAAGCGATAAATAAATTGACAAAAGCAATCGTTTTTGTATAGAATATGGCAATGACAATAATGGCACCCAAATCATCAATCACGGCAAGTGCAGTCAAGAATACTTTGAGCGATGTAGGTACGCGATTTCCTAAAAGCGATAGGATACCAATAGCAAAAGCAATATCAGTTGCCATTGGAATCCCAGCTCCATTTTGTGTTATGGTTCCAAAATTCAACAATAAAAAGATTCCTGCAGGGACAATCATTCCGCCTAATGCTCCAAAAATTGGCAAAGCGGCATTTTTGATACTGGACAATTCTCCATTATAAATTTCCCGTTCCAATTCTAAACCTATTAAAAGAAAGAAAATGGACATTAAGCCATCATTAATCCAATGGGTAATGGAATGATGTCCAACATTGGTTTCCCAAAACTGTATGTATTCTGTCTGGATGGGTGAATTGGCAAGATAAAGGGATAAAATGGTAACAAAAAGCAAAAGAAGTCCTCCTGCTTTTTCGCTTTCAAAAAAGGTGTTAAATGTTCTTGTTAATCTCATTTTAGATTTTTAGTTATAAGAAGCGGCTGTAGTTTATCATGAAAAATAAGCAGAATGCTAATTTAGGCATTTTTGGGTGTTTTTTTTTTCTTAAAATAATAAACCGTATTTTTTTTGTTAATTTGATGTATCAAAAAAAGTATATTTTATGGATATCAAAATCCTTCATATCGATAGCAATCACCCTTTGCTTTGGGATCAATTGCAAAATTCTGGATTTATAAATCATAGCGATTATACATCATCAAAAGAAGAAATCGAAGCCAAAATTCAAGATTATCACGGAATTGTTATTCGAAGCCGATTCAAAATTGACAAGACTTTCTTGGATAAAGCGACTAATTTGCAATTTATAGCTCGCGTTGGAGCAGGATTGGAAAGTATTGATTGCGAGTATGCGTTGTCAAAAAACATTACACTTATCGCTGCACCCGAAGGCAATCGTAATGCTGTGGCCGAACATACCTTGGGAATGATTTTATCTCTTTTTAATAAATTAAACCAAGCGGATAGTGAGATACGATCGGGTCATTGGAACCGGGAAAGCAATCGCGGTTACGAATTGGATGGAAGAACAGTTGGCATAATTGGTTACGGAAATATGGGGAAATTATTCGCCAAGAAACTCCGTGGTTTTGATGTCGAAGTGTTGTGTTATGATATCCTGGAAAATGTGGGAGATGCCAATGCTAAGCAAGTTTCTTTGGAAGAATTTCAACAAAAAGTAGATGTTGTAAGTTTGCATATTCCGTGGACACCACAAACGGATAAAATGGTTGACAGTGATTTTATCAATGGGTTTGCAAAACCATTTTGGATTATAAATACCTCTCGTGGCAAGAATATAGTTACCGCTGATTTAGTGTCTGCCATGGAATCCGGGAAAATACTTGGAGCTGGTTTGGATGTTTTGGAATATGAGAAATTGTCTTTTGAAACTCTTTTTCAACATAAAAATACGCCAGAGGCTTTTCAATATTTATTGCAAGCCAAGAATGTGATTCTTAGCCCACATATTGCTGGTTGGACATTCGAGAGCCACGAACGTTTGGCACAAGTAATAGTTGATAAAATCAAGGTAAAATATTTTGGTCAAGCCAAAGTTACAGAGCCGGAGAAACGAGTTACTGGAATTGGCGGTTTCTTCTTCAAGTCTAAAAATCCAAAAGAACTTGTGGCTTGGTACGGAAAGCATTTAGGTTTAAAAACCGACGAATATGGTTCAGCTTTTTGGTGGAAAGATAAAAATGGGAATGATTGTTCTACCCAATGGTCACCGTTTGCAGATGATACTACTTATTTTGCGCCAAGCGAAAAACAATTCATGCAAAACTTCAGAGTAGATGATCTAGAAAATTTATTACAAAAATTATCCGCTGAAGGTGTAACAATTGTAGGGGATGTGGAGACTTATGATTATGGGAAATTTGGTTGGATTTTAGACATCGAAGGAAATAAAATCGAACTTTGGGAACCAATTGATACAGCATTCCAATAATTTTTATATTTTTAATCACTGAAAAACAACCTTATAACAATCAATCTATGGAAAATTCGAAACATGAAGAATGGAATAATCCACGACCAGTTCAACAAGACAATAAAAAACTTGCAGCAGGACTGCTTGCTATTCTTTTGGGACCTTTCGGGATTCATAAATTCCTTTTAGGGTACACTACGGAAGGGATTATATGGTTGGTAATTAGTTTGTGTACCTGTGGAACAGTAACAGGTATATTAGGAATAATTGAGGGAATCATATATTTAACAAAATCAGACGAAGAGTTTTATCAAACGTATCAAGTAGGCAAAAAAGGTTGGTTTTAAAACATAAAAAATCCCAATTTTTTCGGGATTTTTTATATAATCTGAAATCTGAAATCAATCTTCCTTTTCACTTAGTTTTCGTTCCAGTTCTTTCTGAAACTCTTCCATAACGGGCTTCATCGTGCTTTCTGGAATGTCTGCAATTCGAATGTACATCAATCCGTCAACGGCATTGTTAAACAGCGGATCCACATTAAAAGCGACAACTTTTGCATTTTGTTTGATGTATTTTTTAATCAAAACAGGTAAACGCAAACTTCCTGGTTCCAATTCATCGATAATTTTATCAAACTTATTTAAATCTGATTCGGCTTCGTCAAAAATGAAATCCTTATCAGCATCTTTTAGTTTTACTTTATAGGCTTTCTTTGGGTGAATGTATTGCGCAATATACGGATCATAATAATTCGATTTCATGAATTCAATCATCAGCGATTTTGAGAAATCTGAAAATTGATTACTGATACTCACGCCTCCCAGTAAATATTTATGCTCTGGATAACGCAACGTGGTGTGCATAATTCCTTTCCAAAGCAAGAAAAGGGGCATTGGTTTCTGTTGGTATTCTTTGATGATGAAAGCGCGGCCCATTTCTATGGATTTGTGCATCATATCATGTAGTTCTGGTTCAAATCGGAAAAGATCGTTGAGGTAAAAACCATTTATTCCGTATTTCGGATAAATTTCTGATCCTAAACCCATTCGGTAAGCACCGGCAATTTTATTGGCATCGCTATCCCATAAAAAAAGGTGATGATAATATTGATCATGCTTGTCCAAATCGATAGATTCGTTTGTTCCTTCGCCCACTTCTCGGAAGGTAATTTCTCGAAGGCGACCAATTTCATGCAAAATATTCGGAATTTTGGATGCTTTAGCAAAGAAAACTTCATAGTTTTTACTTTGTAACAGTCGGTAATCGGTACTTCGCAATGCATCAACTTCGGCAATCATTTTCTCACCATTGGCAGGAGTAACAATTTTCTTCGGACTTTTTGGAAGTTTTAAAGTTGGAGTTGGTAAAAAAGGACTCTCTTTTTCAAAAGGATTCGCAAGCATGTACGTTTTCTTTCTCAAAAATTCTGAATATTCCTCTAGCGTTGTGAACTCGTTTTGCTCACTTACCGAAATAGGTTTGCCAATACGCACTTTTATCACACGATGCTTTTGACTGAACACTTCCGAAGGCAGTTTTGCAGTTCTAAAAGTGCCGCTTATTTTAGAAAGTAAATAAAATAATCGGCTGTTTTTGGCATGAAAATAAATGGGAACAACAGGAACCTGAGCCTTTCTGATCACTTTGATAGCGCCTTCCTCCCAAGGTTTGTCCACCATTAATTTGCCGTCTTTATACGTAGAAACTTCTCCTGCAGGAAACATTCCCAACGGTTTTCCGTCACTTAAATGACGTAGTGTTTCTTTTATTCCTACCACGTTAGACTTGGTATCCTTATGATTTTCAAAAGGATTTACCGGCATGATGTATTTTTTGAGTGGTCTGATTCGGTGTAAAAGAAAATTGGCAATAATTTTGAAATTAGGTTCCCTGTCAAGCATTAATTTCAATAATAAAACACCGTCAATTCCTCCCAAAGGATGATTTGAAATCGTGATGTAAGCACCTTCTTTTGGTAGACGTTTTAAATCCTCTTCCGGAATTTCGAATTTTATTTGTAAATCATCTAATATTCCGTTCAGGAAGTCAACATCTTTTAAATGTTTGTTTCTATTGTAGACTTTGTTTAAGGTAGAAATCTTTAGCACCTTCATCAGCATCCATCCGGAAAAAGTACCCAGAACTCCGTACTTATCTACATTTATCGCTTTTGCAACTTCTTTGGCGGTTACTAAACCCATTTATTTATTGTTTTTAGAGCAAGAAACAAAGATAGCAAAAAACTCCATTTTCTCTATTTTTCTGAATCAAACTTCTACTTTTTTATTATATTTGAAACCCACAGATAAACAATATGATTTTTTCCGATAAAATAAAAAAGTGGGTTCCTGACAACCTTAGGTAGGCAATGATTTTTCGGAAGAAGCTCAAAAAACACTTTAATGAAAATTATTTCATACAACGTCAACGGAATCAGGGCTGCGATTTCAAAAGGATTTATAGATTGGTTGGAACACGCAAATCCGGATATTATTTGTCTTCAGGAAATAAAAGCAACTGAAGACCAAATCCCGGTTGAAGACATTGCAAAAGCAGGTTATCCGTATCAATATTACTATTCAGCCACAAAAAAAGGCTATAGCGGCGTGGCCATTCTCTCTAAAATAAAACCCAATAATGTTGTTCATGGAACCGGGATTCACCACATGGATTTCGAAGGAAGAAACCTTCGGGCTGATTTTGATGGGTTTTCTGTGATGAGTTTGTACTTGCCATCGGGGACAAATATCGAGCGATTAGACCATAAATTTATGTTCATGGATGATTTTAAGAATTACATTGACGAGCTCAAAAAAGAAACGCCAAACCTAATCATTTGTGGCGATTACAATATTTGCCACGAGGCAATCGACATTCACGATCCCATCAGAAACAAGACCGTTTCTGGGTTTTTACCTCAAGAAAGAGCCTGGTTGGACAGATTCATGAAGTCCGGATTTGTAGATAGTTTCCGCCATTTCAACAGTGAGCCACATCAATATTCGTGGTGGAGTTACCGTGCCGGAGCAAGGGCAAACAACAAGGGCTGGCGTATCGATTACAATTTAGTTAGCGATTCCCTAAAACATAAACTCAAAAGAGCCGTTATCCTTCCAGACGCAGTGCATTCAGATCATTGTCCGATTTTAGTAGAAATGGAGTAATCATCCTGAGCGGATCCCGAAATTTCGGGAGAAGGGAGGAGCTATTTCCCGCTATCCGTTGCAAATGAAATTCACTGAACACCGAAATAAAATATTAACTTGGTGAAGTAATCTTTTTAGTCCTGAACTTGTTTCAGGATCCTGAAACAAGTTCAGGACTAAAAAGGATTTTCACTTTTATCGGGGCTAGGGCATCCCAATATAATTGCGTTTTTGCTTTCAAAACAACAATAGAAATAACATTAAAATACCACGAAAAATGATAAAAAGAGTTTCCATCGGATTAGTAGTACTGGCACTTTCAACCTCATGTGTATCCAAGAAAATATACAATGATTTAGAAAGTAAGTTTGCCGATTTAAAAAAAGAAAACAGAAGCATTTCTGATGAGAATGCCGATTTACTAAAAGCTAAAAATCAGTTAGAACTAGATCGTGACGCTTTAAAAACAGATTTGAGTAAATCAAAATCAGAGCTGGATAAATTGAAAGCAGATTATGCGGCGGCTCAAAATAAATTCAAAGTCTTGCAGGATTCCTATGCCGCTTTAGAAAAAAATAGCAATGATGCTTTGCAAAGCAACATGAAGAAAAATCGCGATTTGCTGGAGCAATTAGACGAGAAAGGGAAAGCTTTGGCATTAGAACAAGAACGTTTAAACAAAAGCGCACAGCGTTTAGATGAACTGGAATCTTTGATTGCTGCCAAAGAAGCCAGCATGAAAAAACTAAAAGAAACATTGTCAAAAGCCTTAAATAGTTTTGAAGGAAAAGGATTGACAGTCGAACAAAAAAACGGAAAAGTATATGTTTCTATGGAGAACAAACTACTTTTCAATTCTGGAAGTTGGACAGTAGGTTCCGAAGGGAAAAAAGCAGTGATTGAAGTAGGAAAAGTTTTGGGAGACAATCCAGAAATTTCTGTTTTGATAGAAGGTCACACGGATGATGATGCATTTACGACTTCAGGGCCAATTGCGGATAACTGGGATTTATCAACTAAAAGAGCCACAGCAATAGTTGCTATTTTGAGTGAAAACAAAAAAATCAACAAGCAAAGTCTTACGGCTGCAGGTAGAGGAGAATTTTCGCCATTAGCTAGCAATTCAACTGCTGACGGAAAAGCTAAAAACCGTAGAATCGAAATTATTCTTACGCCAAGATTAGATGAAATCTCTAAAATGTTGAATGATATTAATTAAAAAAGGGTCAAAGGTTCAAAGATATAAAGGTTCAGAGTTTTTACTTTGAACCTTTATCTTTTGAAACATACCTTTGTATCTTTGCGACTCTGTAACACTGAACCTTAAAAATGAAATATACTACTTTACCGAATACCGATATAAAAGTCAGCAAAATTTGCCTTGGAACCATGACTTTTGGACAACAAAATACAGAAGCTGATGGTCATGCCCAAATGGATTGTGCTTTAGAAAACGGAATCAATTTCTTTGATACCGCCGAAATGTATTCTGTTCCAGCACGTCAGGAAACCTATGGAAGTACGGAGAAAATCCTTGGAACCTGGTTTAAAAAAACAGGTAAAAGAAAAGAAATAGTTTTAGCGTCTAAAATTGCAGGACCCAATCCTAACTTTACCTACATGCGCGAGAAAAATGATTTTTCGCCTGCGAGTGTCAAGTTTGCATTAGACCAAAGTTTGCAACGCTTACAAACCGATTATATTGATTTATACCAATTGCATTGGCCGGAACGTAAAACCAACTTTTTTGGGCAACGTGGTTTCAAAGTGCAGGATGATGCTTGGGAAGACAACATTCACAACGTTTTGGAAACCTTAGACGGTTTTGTCAAAGAAGGAAAAATCAAACATATTGGACTTTCTAATGAAACGCCATGGGGGATTATGCGTTTTCTGGAAGAAAGTAAATACCATAATTTACCAAAAATAAAAACCATTCAAAATCCGTATTCATTATTGAACAGACTTTTTGAAGCGGGTTCCGCTGAAATTTGTATGAGAGAAAATGTGGGGTTATTGGCGTATTCTCCAATGGCTTTTGGTGTTTTATCCGGTAAATTCCTGACCGGAGAAAGTCTTCCAAATGCGAGAATCAATTTATTTCCACAATTTTCAAGATACAACAGCGCACAATGTACCGAAGCTACTCGATTGTATCAGGAAATCGCCAAGAAAAATGGACTGACCTTAACGGAAATGTCTTTGGCATTCATAGAACAACAACCGTTTGTAACTAGTACCATTATTGGCGCCACAACATTGGAACAATTAAAAGAAAATATTGATACGATTCAAGTAACACTTTCGGATGAAATCTTAAAGGCGATTGATGAAGTTCAGGCTGTAATTCCTGATCCGGCACCGTGAATAATAAACCATTTTTTTGTCATTGCTTCGCCAGTTCGGGGAAATCCCTCGTGTCCGACGAAGGAGGAATCCCATTACGTGAGATTCCTCCTTCGTCGGATTGACAATTTCTTTTTACAATTTCCAATAATTAAAGATCAAATTCTTCATCTACGACTAATGAATCCACTTTTATTTGCGTCGAATCTTGTACTTTAAATTTAATAAAAGATTTTGCAGGTCCGGAAATGAGTATGGGTAGCGACTTGTAAATAGTGTCGTCAGGACTCAAAAGCCCTCTTCGGAACATAATATTTGTTAAGAAAGACTCTTGTTTTATCGCAAAATCTTTCAACATGCCTTGGTCGTTGAACTGGTACATGAATTTTTTAGGACTTGGAATAATTCGGGCGAGGTACAAGCATTCATTAAGCGATAACTCCGAAGGTGCTTTCTGGAAATAAAATCGACTTGCTTCGCCAATTCCATATACATCTGGTCCCCATTCGATGATATTAAAATACACTTCGAGCATGCGTTCCTTACTTACGATTCGGTTGTTCTCCAGAATGTACACCAGTAAAATTTCTTCCAGTTTACGTGAAACTGTTTTTTCCCGACTCAGAAAAACATTTTTTACCAATTGCATACTAATAGTGCTGGCACCGCGTGAAAATTTTTTGGTTTTTATATTTTTTGCGATGGATTGTTTGAATGCTTCGTTGATGAAACCACGATGTGAAAAGAAAGAAGGATCCTCTGTGGTCAAAACGGATTTTCTTAAATAAGGGGATATTTGGTATAAAGGTGTATAGTTCGGATTGACTGAACCAACTAATACCGGGCGTTGCAACACATTTTTTATAAGTGCCCGATAAACAAATTCTCCATTGAGTTTATTCAGATTGGCTTCGCCGTATTTTGTAATTTTTAGATTTTCTTTATTCAATTTGCTGTCAAAAACCAGTTGATTGGGTTTGTTTTTATTGAACATAAAATCCAGTTTGTAATCGAAATTACCGTTGGCTTCCATTCCTTGAAAATGGGTGAATAAACCATCAGGAAGCGAAGAAATAAAGTCCTGCGCTTTCATTTTTGGGATGGCCACTTTGAGTTTGTAAATGGTGTCTTTTTCGGTTTCGTAAGCCAGATAAGGATGAAATTTTATTTTATTGAACTGAACCGTCGAAGTACTGTCTATTGAAATAAAATCAGAACCCAATAAGAACCGGTAATCAAATTTGGCATTTTTTAGGATTACATCTTTGCTGGCAATTTTTTGATGATTGATTTTTAAATTGGTAATAGCCATAAAACCATCAATATGTAATTCATCGCCATCCTTATCTATGTTTTGAATATTCAACCGAATGGAATCAAAGCTCGATTTCAGATTGTAGCGCTCGTCAAAATAAGGTACTTTGATAGCACCGGTATCAATATTTACGAAACGAATATCGGCTTTTTTATTTCTTGGATCTGCAAATCCTTTAATTTTCCAACGCTGTGTAAAGGTATTGGTTTGAACTTTTATCGAAGTTTCAAGTTGCTTATTGACCAATCGCAATTTTTGGAAATTGATGGTCGCTTTTTTTCCATTATCATTTAATCGAAAAGAAAGATTGTCCAAAACCATATCGGTTGGAACTAAATTTAGTGCTTTAGAGATGATTCTGTAGGTAAATTGAGCGTAGTCTCTTTTTTCGTTGTTTATTTCTGTTTGGTTGTCTTTTTTTAGAAAAGTATCAAAATTTCTCACTTTCCCTTTCTTTACTAATTGTATAAAACCATTCTTGATTTCTAAAGTTCCAAGTTGAAGATTGCCTACTGCTAATTGCCATAAATTGACACTTGTTTTCAATTTTTGTATTTTAAAAAGAGTATCTGCATTTTTGGGAACTAACACTATATCGGAAAGGTTTATACCTGAGATTCCGTCAAAAGAAGCTTTTTTTACTGAAAAAGTACTGTTGTAATCAATTTCCATTTCATTGGAAACTTTGGCAATAGTCTGCTGTAAAACCGCATCACGGAATAGGTAAAAAGCAACAATTAGAGCTACAAATAATACACTAAGTATTTTTGTCGCTAGAATTATTTTTTGTTTTCCGGTTTTCATAAACAGTTTGATAATTGATAAATTGGGATTGCAAACCTAAGATAAATTTGGTTTGCAATCGATATCTATAAAGAAAAGGAAAATATTCTTAACGGAAATAGTTTTATGTTTTCTTTAGAATTTCGATTAGATTTCATTCTCTTTTAAAGGCATAAAAAAACTACAACCTAAAAGCGTTGTAGTTTCTAAATTATTTTATGGCAGCTAAATTAGCTTTTTGGCTCTGGTTCTTTGTATTCAAATGGGTTATAGAATCTTCTGACTTTAGCCACAATCTCATTTAAGGTCATTTTATCTTCTGTTTCCACTGATTTCAGTTTTCCCGGTTCAATTAAATTATCATCTATTAATTTTTGTTCCAATCTTGTTTTGGTTTGTGCCGGACCAAAAACAATGAGTTCGTCCGATTTTTTAACATAAGACAGAACTGATTTTATAAAATAATCCAGTTCTTGCTTTTTTCGGTCATCAAATTTTTTGTCGCTATCGCCATGATGACCCTCCGAAAAGATCCCTTTATTGCCTTCTTTGTTATGATAAACGCTGTTTTCAACATCAGAATCTATTTCGGTAATTTTTTCTGTATCACCATCAAGAGCAACAATTATTGCTTTTGAGGAGTCTATCCAAATGCCAGTTTGTCTTTTCATGTCTTTGATTTTTTATGTTAAAGTAGATTGTTTTAAAACAGCTTTATTTTGATTCAACAACGGTAATAGTTTTAATCGTATTTTATTGTATCAGAATAGCACTTAGTTGACTTATAAAAACATGTTCTGATCTGTTTTTTTCTAAAAAAGAATTTGCAATGGTATTTGCCGTTTTTAAAATTAAGGTAATAACCTCTGGTGTAAACAAGTGCTGATGCTCTTTTCTGAAAATTTTAAAATCAGGAATCACTTGTTCAGTATCCCATTTGTTAGCCAAAAGCCAGTCAAAAACAATTTCGATTTCATAGGCTGTGTCGTCACCAAATTCATTAAAAGTATTTTCAAACGGAAGCCATTCTGTCTTTACAATTTCTTTGAGTTGCGCGATTTCTTCTTTACGAATGGTTTTGTCTATGGCCGCAATGCAGTAAAACACTTTTCCCAAGTGTTCATAGAGACGAGTCATAGTTTGGTGTGATGGTTTCATTTTTCAATCTTTAGATAAAAAACAATACATAAATTTACAACAAAATAATGAATCTCATTCCTGATTTTAATTTTTTATTAAGTAAGATTTTGATTTTATTGAATATAATCATTTGATTTTCAATTAAAATAAAAACAATTATTTTAATTAACTTGGAGTAATTATGGCTTTTTCTTACTAATACAAATCTTACTAATTATAATTATGAAAGTATAAAAAAAGAGAGGGTACCATATAAATGATACACTCTCTTTTATGGAAATAACAAATTACTATTTTTTTGAATATTCTTTTTCTAAAAATAAGTAGCGGGCATCATTTTCCGCTCTTTTTGATTTTGAATTGACATCAATAATCATGATTTCTGGATTTTCTTCATTTTTTGCCGTTGGCCAAACAGGAAGTTTATCACCGTTTGGATTTCCTGTTTTAATGAAGTTTGCAAAAAAGTTCATCATCATATCAGAGACTTTGAAATCATCTTCTGTCCAAGCATAATCTTTATTGGTTGCTAAATTTCCCATTGCATATTCTATTTCAGCAGAGTGAACAGCTCCTTTTGGTTTAGGTGTTTTTGGAATATTTTTGTCTTTTTTAATGACGCCACCTGCAAGACCTGCTTCTAGTTCATTGTCGCGTATTTCTGGTCTGGGATGTTTGTAATAATAGCGATATACAGGTTGTGTGCTGTTTTTTCGATGCAAATCGAACCATTTCCAAGTGCTGTAGGCAATAAATCGGTCGCTGGCCAGATCTGTGGCAGATTGCTCCGTTACTTCGGGAGTTCCTGCGGGATATAATTTTAAGACTTCCTCGGCTTTATTGCCATATAATTCCTTGATTTTTTGCGTATAATTTTCATTGTTCAGATCTTTTTCCATCATTAAAGCACGGTAGTTCATCTCCTCTGAATTCCATCCCAATAGCAAAGGAATCATGGCTTGTTGTTTGGCTTCAAAAATTTCGGGTAAAGATTTTGGTAAAAAATAACCGTCAATGGTAGTTTTGAAAACACCTAAACTTGTTCCGGCTGATTTTTGATATAATTCAAAAGTAGACATAGTGCGAAGTTCTTTTAATGATGAAGCTCCGATTTTTTTAGCAAATTCAAGACCTGTTTTTTCGCCTTCGGCCAAAGGAACCGGAGATAAGGTAGGAAAAATGGAACCGCCACTTTCGCCAATAGCTCCTGCGATAAGACCTTTTGATAAAGGAGAAGCCATTTGAGCGCTTACGGCAATAGAACCTGCCGATTCTCCTGCGATAGTTACGCGTTTTGGATCACCTCCGAATTTTGAAATATTGGCTTGTACCCATTTCAAGGCGGCATTTTGGTCTAATAACCCATAATTTCCTGAGGCGTGATTAGGAGATTCTTTGGTCAGTTCAGGATGGGAGAAAAATCCCCAAATCCCTAATCTATAGTTTACGGTTAGCGTTACAATTCCTTTTTTTGCCATATTTTCGCCATCATAACGATTTTCTGAACCATCACCGGCGGCAAAACCACCACCGTAGAAATAAACTAAAACCGGGAGTTTTTCATTGGCAGATTTGGCGGGAGACCAAACATTAAGATATAGGCAATCTTCGCTTGTGCCATCACTTCTAAAACCCATATCGCCAAATATATTGGATTGGATTGCTCTCGGTCCAAATTTTTTGGTTTGTTTTACTCCTGTCCAATTAGTTAAAGCTTGAGGAGCTTTCCAGCGTAAATTACCCACTGGTGGCTGTGCAAAGGGAATTCCTTTGAAGCTTTGAATATTCGTTTTTACATCAAATTCACCTTCAATAATTCCGTTTGAAATGGTTGTCTGAACAGGGAAAGCATTTTGATTTTCGGCATGTTGCGCTTTGGAAAAGAAAGGAATTGCCAGTAGCATTAGTCCAATGCATTTTATTTTTAGATTCATAATTTATTGGATTTTATCGTTTAATGTTATTAGTTTTCATAAAGGATAAATAGTTACAAGTAAAAACTAAATAATACATTCATTTCACTTATTTCCTGAATTCTGTTATAAATCTAGAATTCATTCGGGATTATAAAGTTGATTATGACAGTCCGCAATATGTTCCAAAGGATAAAATATGGCACACAGATAACACGGATTGAACGGATTTTGCACAGATTTAAATAACAGTTTGATTCACCGAGTAAAAAAATCCGTGTAAATCGGTATAATCTGTACAATCTGTGGGCTAATATTTATGCTTTATAAATGTACAAACGACGAAAATTGTATTCGAAATGATTTTAGTCCGCATTACGGATAGTCATAAAGTTGATTATGGAATGCTTTGGTCAATGTCTTTTTAAAGAGATAAATGCAATCCTACCCAAATAATTCGCTTGCAATGTCTTCAATCTTTGCGACTAATCGAATTTTAATTGCTGTATTTTTCAAGGCAATTTTATTGTATTTGGATACAAAAATGGTAGAAAACCCCAATTTTTCAGCTTCCTGAATGCGCTGGTCTACACGGTTTACAGGACGAATTTCACCAGAAAGTCCCACTTCTCCGGCAAAACAAAAATCTTTATTTACAGGAATATCTTCATTTGATGATAAAATAGCCGCTACAACAGCTAAATCAATTGCGGGGTCATCTACAGAAATTCCTCCAGTTACATTGAGAAAAACGTCTTTGGCTCCCAAGCGAAAACCTGCTCTTTTCTCTAAGACGGCCAAAATCATATTCAGTCTTTTGGCATTGTAACCCGTTGTGCTGCGCTGTGGTGTTCCGTAAACAGCTGTACTCACTAAAGATTGAATTTCAATCATCAGCGGGCGCATTCCTTCAAGTGTAGATGCAATCGCAGTTCCGGATAATTCTTCGTCCTTATGTGAGATTAATATTTCCGAAGGATTCGAAACTTCTCGCAAACCATTCCCTAACATTTCATAAATACCAATTTCAGCAGTAGAACCAAAACGGTTTTTTAACGAACGCAAAATGCGGTACACGTGATTTCTGTCGCCTTCAAATTGTAAAACGGTGTCGACCATGTGTTCCAGGATTTTTGGTCCGGCAATGTTTCCGTCTTTGGTAATATGACCAATAAGAATCACTGGAATGTTAGTTTCTTTGGCAAATTTTATCAGTTCAGCAGTAGTTTCCCGTATTTGAGAAATACTTCCTGGTGTCGACTCGATATAATCCGTATGAAGCGTTTGAATGGAATCGATAATCACGATTTCAGGCTGTATGGCTTCAATTTGTTTGAAGATATTTTGTGTCTTAGTTTCGGTAAGAATGTAGCAATTGTCTCCGCTTGGCGTGATTCTTTCGGCACGCATTTTTATTTGTTTCTGACTTTCTTCGCCCGAAACATATAAAGTTTTATAAGGTAGTTTTAGGGATATTTGAAGCAAAAGTGTGCTTTTTCCTATGCCGGGTTCGCCGCCTAAAAGAATGAGAGAGCCGGGAACTATTCCACCGCCAAGTACGCGATTAAGTTCACCGTCAGTGGTGTCCATGCGGATTTCCTGAGTGGAATCAATTTCGTTTATTTTTAATGGTTTTGGTGCTTTATTACTAGAAGCGGATTCACTCTTCCAAGCCACTTTTTCTTGTTTTTGAATGATTTCCTCCGCTATGGTATTCCATTCTTTACAGGAATTGCATTGCCCTTGCCATTTTGCATATTGGGCTCCACAGTTCTGGCAAAAAAAAGTAGTTTTTACTTTTGACATTATTTTTTTGGTATTAGACTTTTCATATCATCATATTTTTGATACATCATGTCTTTGGTTAAACTGCCAATCTCTTCTAATTGGGAAGCTGTTTGATATGATTTTGCCGCTTTTTTAGCGTCACCCATTTTTTCATACATAAGGCCCAATTCATAATCGGCAAGCATGGATTTCGGATAGTTTTTCTTGGCAATATCAGATAATTTATCCAATTCCCGGTATGCTTTATTTTTTAGAATAGCGGCTTCAATTGCCTTGAAATCGTTTATTCGAATAGGGATTTTTAAGCCTAAATTTTTGGACATAACATCGTATTTATTCGTCAAATAATCTACATAACCAGCTTGAAGTACAGCAATTTTTTCTGTGTATTCGGTTGATGAAATAGGTTTATAGGAATCAAAAAAATGATACAAAGCATTTGGTATAGAATAAAGTACGAGTGAATAATGTGACGCTCCTTTAAAATTATCAAATTTGTAATTGATTAAAGGATTGGTAACCAGTTTCATATTTTCGTCTAATTTTTTTATAGGCTCCTGAAGCTTTTTCACATCGCCATCTCCAGTGGATTGATAATAAAAAATGGGTTGTTTTAGATTTGAAAGTTTTTCAGAAATACGATTTTCCATCTCAGGAGCAAGTTCTGGACTCAAAGAAATGTAGGCATTAAATAGTGGCACATCTTTGTACAGGAAAAAGTTCAAATAACCAGCTGTGGTACCGTGTCCCGCAATCATTCGGAATGGGGCGATACGGTATTTTTTTTCAAGGTAGGGAAGTAATTCACCGCCAATAAATTCGAAGAATTTTGCTCCTTTTCCTGAAGGTACACCATCTGCCGCATCATAATCGCTGTCGGCTATTCGCTCGTCTTTTTTATTTTGAGTTATACCAACGATTATAGTTTCTGGTAAATCATCCCAATAAGCACCGTAGTTTAAAGCGCCATAAAAAGGATCGAACAGGTAATCTCCATCAAGCAAAATGAGTAATGGATATCTTTTGGTAGGATTTTTTTCATAGGAAGGGGGTAATCCAATTGTGATTTCTCTACTTTCACCTAGCTTATTTGAATCGAATGGTTGCGTTGTTTTTTGAGAAAATGCTGTAATAGAAAATAGTAATAAGAGTAATACTTGTTTCATGATTCGGGTGTTTTAGAAATTAAATTTATTCTAAATGGAGTAGCAATATAATACTTTTATTTGCTTAAAAAACAAGAATAGGTAAAGAATGGAGACGTATTTTGGCTTTTTTACAAAATTAAGTATGTTCTGTTTGTGTAAAATAACGTAGAAATTTTTAGTCACTGATTCGCTGATTTCATTGAAAAAATCAGCGAATCAGTGACTAAAAACAGGATTGTTCGTTATGAAGCAATTGCTTTAGATTCAAAAAAACAAAACAAAAAAAAGGTTTTTTTAAAAGATTAGGTCAAAGAATTATCATTTTCATTAGGGAAAATAATCCAGGGCTTGAAGGTTTTGGCTTCTTCAAATTCTAGGAGGGCATAAGAAATAATGATAATAATATCGTCTCTTTGTACTTTTCTGGCAGCTGGACCGTTTAGGGTTATAATGCCTGAATTTTTTTCGCCTTTGATGGCATAGGTGTCAAAGCGTTCGCCATTGTTGATATTTACAATGAATACCCTTTCTCCTTCAATGATATTGGAAGCTTCCAGTAAAGCTTCGTCAATGGTAATGCTTCCGATATAATTTAAATCGGCTCCAGTTACTTTTACTCGGTGTATTTTTGATTTTACGACTTGAATTTGCATGCTACAAAAGTAAATTAATTTAATGAAATGGTGTCAATCAAACGAATATTGTTGACAAAAACAGCGATAAAAGCGCGGTATTTTTTATTTTTATTTTTTCTTACGCAAGGTAAAAGGGTTGCCTCATCAGCAATTACGAAATATTCTAATGTGAAATGAGTGTTCTTTTCGAATGATTTTTGAATCCATTTCGCTACAGATTTGGCGCTGTTTGTTTCAAATTTTTCTTTCGAAATAGTTAGCGTTTTATAGATTATGGCGGCTTCTTCTCTTTCTGGTGCTGATAAGCGTTCGTTTCGAGAACTCATAGCGAGATTGTTGGATTCTCTAAAAATGGGACAGCCAATTATGTTCACGTTTAAGTTGGTTTTAGCGACCATTTTTTTTACGATTTGCAATTGCTGAAAATCTTTCTCACCAAAATAAGCGTTTGTAGGTTCTACAATTTCAAAGAGACGTTTTACAATAGTCCCAACACCATTAAAATGGCCAGGTCTGAATTCTCCTTCCATTTGATTTTCTAATCCGTCAAAATCAAAAGATTGTGACAGGGGTTGTCCATCATAAATGTCAGCAACAGTTGGAGCATACAAGATGATTTCTGGACTCAAAGCGGTAAGTTTTTTCACATCTTCTTCTAATGTCCTTGGATATTTTGCTAAATCTTCCGGATTGTTGAATTGGGTAGGATTTACAAAAATACTCACTACTGTATTTTCATTTTCCAATAGCGATTTTTGCATTAAAGCCAAATGTCCTTGATGTAAAGCGCCCATAGTTGGAACAAATCCAATAGTGGAATTCGAAGTTTTGATAGATTTCAAATAGTCTCTCAAAGCTGCTTTTCCATAGAAAATATGCATGGTGGTATTATTAAAATTAAATGCAAACATAATATTTTAGTTAATAACTGCATAAATTTTTGTAATTTTGCGTGGTTTTTATTACCAATAAACTAAGTAAATTACAATATGAAAGATAAGAGGATATTATATGTATCATCTGAAGTGGTGCCTTATCTCGCTGAAAATGAGGTTTCTTTAATGTCTTATGACGTGCCGAAAATGATTAATGATCAAGGAGGACAAATAAGAATTTTCATGCCTAGATATGGAAATATAAATGAAAGAAGACACCAATTACACGAAGTAATTAGGCTTTCGGGGATGAATTTGGTAGTAAATGACTTAGATATGCCATTGATTATAAAAGTGGCTTCAATTCCTAAAGAGAGGATACAAGTTTACTTTATTGATAATGATGAGTATTTCAAACGAAAAGCAACATTTGCAGATGAAGAAGGTGTTATGTATCCAGATAATGATGAGCGGGCTATTTTCTTTGCAAAAGGAGTTGTAGAAACCGTAAAAAAATTGAACTGGGTTCCGGATATTATTCATGTTCACGGATGGATGGCAGCAATGTTGCCTATTTACATGAAACATTTTTATAAAAACGAAGCTTTATTTTCAGAAACAAAGATTGTTACTTCCGTTTACAGCCAGTCTTTCGAAGGAACATTAGACCCAGAAATGATTAATAAGGTGAAGTTTGACGGTATTCCTAATGAAGCAATAGCTGATTTAGAAATTCCTGATTATGAAAACATTATAAAAGCAACCGTTATGCATTCGGATGCCGTAATTATTGCTTCAGAAAACCTGTCTTCAAGTTTAACAAAATTTATAGAATCTTCGGGTAAACCTTTTTTACCTTTCACCCCGAAAGACAAATTCGCGGAAGCGTATACTAATTTCTATAAAAACGAAGTTCTTTAAATTAAACTTTTATTATTAAATATGTACAATATTTCTTTTTTTAAGAAAATGCTTGTTTTAGCAAGCATCATTCTTTTGTATTCATGTGATAAAGATTATAATGCGATTGGTGGTGATTTAATTGGTGACAATCACTTTGATCTTAGCAAGTATACATCAAATGTAATAGCCTACAACCAAAAAATCGGACCGATTCAATCTAATAATTTGGCGGTTAATGCTTTGGGAATATATAAAAATCCCGCTTTTGGTACAACAAACGCAAATTTTGCTACACAATTGGTTTTGGCTTCCCCTAATCCAGAAATAGGTGCCAATCCGGTTATAGACAGTGTTTACTTAACGGTGCCTTATTACAGTACTTTAAAATCAACAAATGCAGATGGAAGCCATGAGTACGAGTTGGATTCTATATATGGTGAAAGTAAAGCGAAAATAAAACTAAGTGTTTTTGAATCTGGATATTTCATGAGAGATTTAGATCCTATTGGAGGATTTCAAGAGCCTCAAAAATATTTTACGGATCAAAATGCTGATTTCGATAATGCTAAAGTGGGAAGTCGTTTAAATAATGATGTCAACTTAGTTCAGAATGATGGATTCTTTTTTGATTCTGAAGAAATTGTGGAAACAACCAAAGACGATGCAGGTAAAGTTACCACTACACGTTCAGTTCCTGCAATGCGCCTAAAATTAGATGCAAATTTTTTTAAGAATAAAATCATAAATGCTCCGGCAGGTAAATTGATTACAAATGATGTGTTCAAAGAGTATTTTAGAGGTTTGTATTTTAAAGTGGAAAAAGCAGATGGGAGCGATGGTAGTATGGCTATGTTGAATTTTAAATCAACAAATGCTAAAATTACTATAAAATACAAAGAAGATTTGGCCTCAACAACTGGAGGTTCTCCAACAAGAGTGGAAAAATCGATAGTTCTTAACCTGTCCGGCAATACGGTAAGTTTATTGGAACAGAGTAATACAAACACTACTTATGCTAATGCGTTGATTTCTCCTGATACGTCATTAGGTGACGAAAAATTATATCTAAAAGGAGGGGAAGGTTCTTTGGCTATTTTGGATCTTTTTGATAAAAAAGATTTGAAAGGATATGATTCCAATGGAAATCTAACAGGTCCTAATGGCATTTCAGATGAATTAGACGATTTGAGAAATCCAGCTGATGGTAAAAAGTGGTTAATTAATGAAGCGAATCTTGTTTTCCATATTGATGCAAGTGCAATGGCAAATAGCCATGAGCCGAATAGAATTTATTTGTATGATTTAACAAATAATAGACCTCTTGTTGATTATTATGACGCATCAACGAATAGCAATCCTAAAAAAGCAAAAGGAATATTTGATGGTAATATAAATAAAGAAGTTGTGGCCAATGGTAGAGGGTTAAATTATAAAATCAGAATCACAAATCAGATACGAAATCTTATAATGAACGCCGATTCTACAAATGTTAAGTTAGGCCTTGTGGTTACAGAAGATATAAGTACTAGTGCTTCTTCCAAAATGAAAACTCCAAATGCATTTATTTCTCAAGCACCAAAAGCGAGTGTAATGAATCCATTAGGGACAATCCTTTATGGTGGAAAATCAACAGTTCCTGAGGACAAAAGATTAAAACTTGAAATTTTTTATACAAAACCTAATTAAGTAAAAAGTATGTGTGGAATTGTTGGATATATCGGTTATAGAGAAGCTTACCCTATTGTTATAAAAGGGTTGAAACGATTAGAATATAGAGGATATGATAGTGCTGGTGTCATGTTATATGACGGCGAGAACTTAAAAATCTCTAAAACTAAAGGTAAGGTTGCAGATTTAGAAGAGAGAGCATCTAAAGAAATTTCAATAAACGGAACGATAGGAATGGGGCATACGCGTTGGGCAACACATGGTGTTCCAAACGATGTTAATTCTCATCCTCATCTTTCTAATTCAGGTGATTTGGCAATAATTCACAATGGAATTATTGAAAATTATGCGCCTTTGAAAAAAGAATTAATAAAAAGAGGATACGTATTTCATTCTGATACCGATACTGAAGTACTTGTAAATCTTATAGAGGAAGTTCAGATAAAAGAAAAATTGAAAATTGGTAAAGCTGTTCAGCTCGCTTTGAACCAAGTGGTTGGCGCTTATGCGATTGCTGTTTTTGATAAAAAAAATCCGGATGAGATTGTTGCGGCACGTTTAGGAAGTCCTTTGGCAATTGGTGTAGGAGAAGGAGAATATTTTATTGCATCCGATGCCTCACCATTTATTGAATATACATCTAATGCTATTTATTTAGAAGATGGTGAAATGGCAAATATCAGATTGCATAAGCCAATGAAAGTTAGAAAAATTAAAGATGATTCTTTAGTTGATCCTTATATTCAAGAACTTCAAATGAATTTGGAGCAAATTGAAAAAGGAGGTTACGATCACTTTATGTTAAAAGAAATTTATGAACAACCTGATGTTATAAGAGATACATATCGCGGAAGGCTTCACGCAAATGAAGGAATTATTCAGATGTCGGGGGTTGAGGACAATTTAGAGAAATTCTTAAATGCTGACAGAATAATAATTGTGGCCTGTGGTACCTCATGGCACGCGGGTTTAGTGGCAGAATATATATTTGAAGAGTTTGCTCGAATTCCGGTAGAAGTAGAATATGCCTCTGAGTTTAGATATAGAAATCCTATCATAAATAGCCGCGATGTCGTTATTGCAATTTCACAATCTGGTGAAACGGCTGATACAATGGCAGCAATTAAGTTAGCCAAAGAACACGGAGCTTTTGTATTTGGGGTTTGTAATGTTGTTGGTTCTTCTATTTCGAGAGAAACTAACGCAGGTGCTTATACTCATGCTGGGCCTGAAATAGGTGTTGCATCGACAAAAGCATTTACTACACAAATTACTGTATTGACAATGATTGCGCTGCGTTTGGCGAAAGCCAAAGGAACAATGTCTAACACCGACTTTCACAGGTATTTGCAAGAATTAGAAATTATTCCTGAAAAAGTAAAAGAAGCTTTAGAAACAAATGATAGAGCAAAAGAAATTGCTTCTGTGTTTAAAGATGCTCCTAACTGCTTGTATTTAGGAAGAGGATATAACTTTCCTGTGGCTCTGGAAGGTGCATTGAAACTTAAAGAGATATCTTATATTCATGCTGAGGGCTATCCTGCCGCTGAAATGAAACATGGCCCGATAGCATTAATCGACGAACATATGCCTGTGGTGGTTATTGCTCCAAAGCAAGGTCATTATGATAAGATTGTAAGTAATATTCAGGAAATTAAATCCAGAAGTGGAAAAATTATTGCAGTGGTGACCAAAGGCGATACTCAGGTTCGTGATTTGGCTGACTATGTGATCGAAATCCCAGAAACGTCGGATGCTTTGTCTCCGCTCATAACTACGATTCCTTTACAGCTTTTATCCTATCATATTGCTGTTATGAGAGGATGTAATGTAGATCAACCCCGTAATTTAGCAAAATCAGTTACTGTAGAATAAAAGTGCATATATTAACTTTAAATAAAAAACCCTCGGAAGATTTTTCTTTCGAGGGTTTTTGTTTGCTTTTACTTGCCAATTTAAAAAATTACCATAAAAATGAATTTTTTTTTCCTTTCATTCACTTTTATTAAATAGTTAAAAATTAAGAAAATTATTAAGATTAATGTATTTATTATATGCATGCATAATGTTATTTTGATTTTTTTACTTAATTTTTAACAAAAAATAAAAAACAAAAAATGTAGAATAAGTATAAATGAGTCAAAATCATTGATAATTATGAAATTTTAAAGGCTCTTTTTTATTAATATCAAAAATATTTGTACTTTGGCGTCATAAACCAACAAACTTTAACCCAATGAGAGTGTATTTACTTTTTTTGTCATTGTTTTTTTGTAGCCTAACTTTTGCTCAAAATTCAATTTCAGGCATTGTTACAGACAGTAACAATCAGCCTATTCCTGGAGCCAACATCAAAATTGTTGGAGAAACCGCTGGTAGTATTACCGACATCGATGGAAGATTCATTTTAAATTCATCAAAAAAACCACCTTTTGTAATTATTGTTACAAGCGTAGGGTATGGTTCTCAAAAAGTTACGGTTTCATCAAATAATCAAAAAGTAGCGGTTAAACTTGCCGATGAAGAAACTAAACTGAATGAGATTGTAGTTTCTGCTTCAAGAACCCCAGAAAGAGTATTGGAATCTCCAGTTACAATTGAGAGAATGAGTATTGCTGATATCAAAAAAACGGCATCTGCAACTTTTTATGATGGTTTAGAAAACTTGAAAGAAGTTCAGATGAATACAAGTAGTTTGTCTTTTAAATCAATAAACACACGTGGTTTTGCTACTGTAGCCAATACACGTTTTATGCAATTGGTTGACGGAATGGATAACTCTTCACCATTATTAAATTTCGTGTTAGGAAATATGATTGGTGTTTCAGAAATTGATGTTCAAAGTGTAGAGTTGTTGCCGGGTGCGTCATCTGCTTTATATGGTGCAAATGCTTTTAATGGTATTTTGTTTATGAATAGTAAAAGTCCATTTACAAGTCAGGGAATTACTGCTTATGCAAAATTTGGACAGACAAGTCAAGAAGCTGCAGGATCAAATGATTTCATTGATTATGGAGTAAGGATGGCTCATGCGTTCAGTTCGAAATTAGCTGGAAAAGTTAATTTTACTTATATGCGAGGTACTGATTGGTATGCTACAAACTATAATGACAAGACCCATTCCGGTATAGATAGAAGTAATGTAAATTATGATGGAATAAATGTATATGGTGATGAAGTTTCAACTAACATAAAAGGAGTTGGGCAAGCATTAGCTTCTTTAGGTTTAATATCTGGTGCAGCGGTAAATTTACTTCCAAATTATAATGTAAGTAGAACAGGGTATAATGAGGTAGATTTAACAGATAACAAAGCGAGTAATACAAAAATTGATTTTTCACTTCATTACAGACCTTTTGGAAATGAAAATTTAGAAGTGATATGGCAAAGTAAATTTGGTTTCGGAAATGCAGTATATCAAGGAGCCAATAGATATTACTTAAATAACTTTTTCATGCAACAGCATAAATTAGAGTTTAAAGGGAAAAACTTTTTTGTAAGAGGTTATACTACTACTGAAGATGGTGGAGAATCATACGATATGCTTTTTACAGGGATTAATGTAAATAGAAAATGGAAAGATGATAAAACATGGTTTGGGCAATATGCAGGAGCTTATATTCAATCTACATTAGCAGGAATGACGCCTGAAAATGCGCATATAATAGCAAGGAATACTGCTGATACTGGAAGATTTCTTCCTGGTACTCCAGAATTTAAAGCTGCTTTTAATAGCGTTATTGCTGATCCAAGTGTGCTTTCGGGTTCAAAATTGGTTGATAATTCTAAAATATACCATTCTGACGCTAATTATAATTTTAAAGACATTATAAAATTTGCAGAAATCCAAGTTGGAGGGTCTTTCAGACTTTATGAATTAAATTCTCACGGTAGAATTTATACGGATGCAAATGGGCCTATTAATTATAATGAATATGGTGCTTATACACAATTAACAAAAAGATTTTTAGAAGAACGATTGAAATTTACAGGTTCTGTTCGTTATGATAAATCAAAAAATTTCGACGGTAGTGTTTCTCCAAGAATATCACTAGTATATTCAGGAGGAGAAAGTAAGAAACACAACTTTAGAGCTTCTTTTCAAACAGGTTTTAGAAACCCGTCAACACAAGATCAATACATTGGTTTTAATGTGGGAAGCGCCATATTGCTTGGTTCGGCTCCGGATAATTTAACAAGATATAGTGAAACTTTACCGGTTTCTACTGCAGTTGGTCAAGCTTTTGCCGGAGGATCATCTGTTGTTATGACTGGTTTGAATGCCTATAATAATTCGTATACCGCATCATCAGTACAGGCGTTTGGTGCATTGGCAGCTAGTGACCCTATTGCAGGATCAGCTTTGTTAAGAAAAACAAATGTAAATTATGTGAAACCAGAACAGGTGAAAGCATTTGAATTAGGATATCGTTCATTGATAAAAGATGTATCAATTGATATTAATGGGTATTATAATATTTACAATGATTTTATTGGGAATCTAAATGTTGTGGCTCCGTTTTATGGTACGGCAACTGATTCACCAAATCCTCTAGCAGGACCAACAGATTCTGGAGTGCAATCATTACACGCGCTTCAAAATGGCAATTATAGAGCGTATCAATTATATACCAATACTAATATAGAAATCAAATCGCTTGGTTTTGGTCTTGGACTTTCTAAAAAAGTGTATAGAAATTTTGAAGCGGGTGTTAACTATAATTTCGCAGAATTTAATTTCGATCAAGAAAAAGACCCAAGTTTTGAAGCGGGCTTTAATACGCCAAAACATAGAGTAAAAGCATCATTTGGAAACGAAAAGTTATTTGATAATTTTGGATTTAACATAAGTGGAAGATGGAATAGTGAGTATTTGTGGCAATCTACAATGGTAGATGGTATGATCGATGCGGCTACTGTAATTGATGCTCAAGTTAATTATAATATGCCAAAATTAAAATCAACTCTTAAATTGGGAGCTTCAAATATTGGTGGAAAAGAATATACTCAAGTATTAGGTGCGGGATTAATTGGGCAGCAGTTTTTTGCTTCTTGGACAATCAACCCGTAATTGAGTCAATAATTTAAAAAACATAACCATGATAAAAAATTTCAAATGGCTACTATTGGTTTCTTTAAGCTTTGTAGCATGTAATAACGATGATGATAATACAACTGTTGTTGAAGAGCCAGTTACTTCAGGGACAGCTAGCTTTACGAAATATGTGGCATTAGGAGATTCTTTTGCTGCGGGATATAGTGATGGCGCACTTTTTAAAAAAGGGCAAGAAGGTTCTTATGTTAATATAATATCGCAACAATTTGCTACAGCTGGTGGGGGTGAGTTTAAAACGCCTTTTACATCTGATAATGTTGGAGGATTGTTGTTAGGAGGAAATGTAATAGCGGGTGTTCGTTTGTATTTTAACGGTGTCGCGCCAGTATCGGTTAGTGGGACTCCTACGACTGAGGTGACTACTAAAATTACGGGACCTTTTAATAATTTAGGTGTGCCTGGAGCAAAAAGTTATCATCTTGTAGCGCCGGGATATGGAAATGTTGCGGGTGTTGCTACTGGTGCTGCAAATCCTTATTTCGCGCGATTTGCCACTGCTTCTGGAACAACGGTTTTAGCGGATGCTTTAGTTCAAGTGCCTACTTTCTTTTCATTGTGGATTGGTGTTAATGATGTTTTGAGTTATGCAACATCTGGGGGTGTTGGTGTAAACCAAACAGGGAATTTAAATCCGGCTACTTATGGGGGAAATGACATAACAGATCCTAATGTTTTTGCAAGTGTTTACTCAGGTTTGGTTACTAATTTAACAGCCAACGGCGCAAAAGGAGTAGTTGCGAATCTTCCTTATGTAAATACATTTCCTTATTTTACGACCGTTCCTTACAATCCATTGACTGCTAAAGTTCTTGGTAGTGGTAGTGAAGCTGTAGGCCAAGCTACGATAGCTGCTTTAAATGCTCAGTTATACGGTCCGTTAAAACAAGCATTAACGGCATTTGGAGCAGGAGATAGAATTAACCTTCTTTCTACAACGGTTGCTAATCCAATGTTGATTAAAGATGAGTCTTTGGTAAATTTGTCTGCTCAATTAACAGCAGCTTTTACTCCAAGCTTGGGTGCGGCTACTGCAGCTTTTTACGGAAGCGTTTTTGGACAAGCCCGACAAGCTACTGCTGCTGATTTGGTTGTTTTGCCAACACAATCTGCCATAGGAGCAGCTCCTACTGCCAGTGATTCTGGTATTGGAATGGCACCTCCATCTCCTTTAAATAAATTCGGAATTACCTATCCATTACAAGATAAACATGTGTTAGTACCAACTGAAGTTGCAGAAGTAAAGGTTGCTACTGACGCTTATAATAGCTCTATAAAAACAATTGCTGATGCTAAAGGATTGGCTTTTGTTGATACGAAAGTGATTATGACTCAATTATCAACTGGAGGAATTGTAAGTAATAGTTTTACATTAACTTCTGCGTATGTAACTGGTGGAGCATTCTCACTGGATGGTGTTCACCCAAGTCCTAGAGGTTATGCTTTAATTGCGAATGCATTTACGGCTGCAATTAACGCTAAATATTCTTCAACATTAAAACCGGTTGATTTAAGTCTTTATCCAATATTATATCCAGCCATAATTCCATAATCGCAATTTTGGTCAAGCCTAAAAAACCACCCATTTTGCGATGAGGTGGTTTTTTTATTTTGTACAGAAAATAGGTTTTTATTTGTTTTGAAACGCTTTTAAAACAAACTAGTAAAATTATCCTGTTTTTTATAAAAAAAATTATTGATTTTATATTTTAAAAATTTATCTTTGCGCACTGAAAAAAGTGTCTAATCGATGAGTTTCGATTGGTTCTGTTTCATAAACCTAAATAGCTATTTAATAAATACATAAGTAATGTCTAAAGTAATAGGAAAAGTTGCCCAGATCATTGGCCCAGTAGTTGACGTTGTTTTCAACGGTAAGGATGTTGAACTTCCAAAAATTTATGATTCATTAGAAATCACAAAAAAAGATGGTACTTTATTAGTACTTGAAGTACAATCTCACATTGGTGAAAACACCGTTCGTACCATTTCGATGGACTCAACAGATGGTTTGAGTAGAGGTTATGAAGTAGTTGGAACAGGAAATCCTATCCAAATGCCGATTGGTGCCGATGTTTACGGTCGTTTATTCAACGTAATTGGAGACGCCATTGATGGTTTAGGTAATTTACCAAAAACAGGTGAAAACGGAATGTCAATTCACCGTCAAGCACCAAAATTCGAAGATTTATCTACTTCTTCTGAAGTTTTATTCACAGGAATTAAAGTAATTGATTTAATTGAGCCTTACTCAAAAGGAGGTAAAATTGGATTATTCGGTGGTGCTGGTGTTGGTAAAACAGTATTGATTCAGGAATTGATTAACAATATAGCAAAAGGGCACGGTGGACTTTCAGTATTCGCAGGAGTAGGGGAAAGAACACGTGAAGGAAATGACTTACTTCGTGAGATGTTAGAGTCAGGAATTATAAAATACGGGGATGAATTCATGCACTCTATGGAAAATGGAGGATGGGATTTATCTAAAGTTGATATGTCAGGAATGAGAGAGTCCAAAGCTACTTTCGTTTTCGGTCAAATGAATGAGCCACCAGGAGCTCGTGCTCGTGTGGCACTTTCTGGATTGTCTATCGCTGAATATTTCCGTGATGGTGCAGGTACTGATCAAGGGAAAGATGTATTGTTCTTCGTGGATAATATCTTCCGTTTTACACAAGCAGGTTCTGAGGTTTCGGCACTTTTAGGTCGTATGCCATCTGCGGTAGGCTATCAGCCGACTCTTGCTACTGAAATGGGTGCGATGCAAGAGCGTATTACATCAACAAACAAAGGTTCTATTACATCTGTACAGGCGGTTTACGTTCCTGCGGATGATTTAACTGACCCTGCGCCAGCAACAACATTTGCTCACCTTGATGCAACAACAGTATTGTCTCGTAAAATTGCTGAATTAGGTATTTATCCTGCAGTGGATCCATTGGATTCAACTTCAAGAATCCTTACGCCACAAATTTTGGGTGATGAACATTATGACTGTGCTCAAAGAGTAAAAGAAATTTTGCAAAAATACAAACAATTACAAGATATCATTGCGATTCTTGGTATGGAAGAATTATCAGAAGATGATAAATTAGCCGTTTCAAGAGCACGTCGTGTTCAACGTTTCTTATCTCAACCTTTCCACGTTGCTGAGCAATTTACAGGATTAAAAGGAGTTTTAGTTGATATTAAAGATACTATCAAAGGATTTAATATGATTATTGACGGTGAATTAGATCACTTACCAGAATCAGCTTTTAACCTTAAAGGTACCATCGAAGAAGCTATCGAAGCTGGAGAAAAAATGTTAGCGGAAGCATAAATTAGTATTCAGTGTTCAGTCGCAGTATTCAGTACTGTGACTGTAAACTGTGACTGTAAACTAAAAACCATGATTTTAGAAATAGTATCACCAGAAGCGAAATTATTTTCAGCAGAAGTGACTTCGGTTACATTACCAGGAGTTGATGGAAGCTTTCAAATTTTGAATAATCACGCACCAATCGTTTCTATTTTAGGAAAAGGAGTTGTGAAAATTGCAGCTTCTAATTTTGCTTTTGCAAAAGAAATAGCAAGTAAATTTACAAAGCTTGATGACCAAAATTATACGCTAGCAATCACTTCAGGGACAATTGAAATGAAAGACAATAAAGTTATTATTTTAGCTGACTAAAGTAATTTCGATTATAAAAAATGAAAGCCTAACGTAATTGTTAGGCTTTTTTTTATGCCCAATCCCAAAGCATAATATTCCAAACAATTCCATTTTCTTCATAATTATCTATCGTTTTGAAACCAATCGCCTCATGTGCTTGCATCGAGCGAAGGTTTATAGCGGCGACTTCAGTAATTAGATAATCAAATTTATGTTGCAGTTCCTCTTTGTAAAAATGATAGAGTCCTCGGAATATTCCTTGTTTTCTATAATTTTTATCTACGCAAATTTGGCCCATTACAACGTATGTTTTATCCTTGGGTACTAATTCATCAATTCTTTCAAACATGGGGATAAGAACCTTAATTTCGTTTCTAAAGTCAGAAAGCATTACCAAAGCAAAACCAACGACTGTATTATTATCCTTGGCTATAATATGTGCACAAGCTGCATTCATTTGTTCTAATAAGGCAACAGTGTGCTGTACGGTGACAAATCCCTCTTGAAGTTTTTCTTCAGAAGTTATATTTTGGGGACTATTTTGTAATTGAAGTGTTCTGATTTGTTCCAGTTCGTCTAGAGTTGACGCTCTTTTATAAGTTATGGATTTCATTTGATTTTATTGATCACGGATTAATTAATTGGTATTTTTCTATCTGTAATTATAAAATTAGGAAATCTTAGATTATGCTTCACAAATTTTAATTTTTATTTTATAATTAGTTTCGAATTCATTTCAGTATAATACTTTTCGTTGTATTTTCCAGCAATTACAAGAGCTCCAGAAATTAAGATAAGATTTTTAATTATGTATTGCCCAACTAAAGTAGGACAGTAAGGAAATACATCGAAACACATAGTTTTTAGTATGAAAACAGGAAAGAATGTAACGGCCATGTGCATTAATAACAATGCAATTGTATAGGGGATAAATCGTTTTACGAGTAATCCAAGACCAATAATTACTTCGCATATACCAAGAATTGGAATAAATATTTCTGGTTTAAACCAATAAACTGTTTTTTCTACCAGATCACCAGCAGGAGTCATTCCGAAAATTTTCAAAGCACCAAACCAGATGTAAACTATTGCCAGAGAAATTCGCATCATATTGACACTGTGTTTTTCCATTTCTTTACTAAATCTAAAATAAAGGAGGTTGAATGTTGGTTTCATAATAATGTTTAATATTCGTTTTTTAGAGTCAAAATTGGAAGTTTATTATTATTTCCAATTGAATAGCATCATATTGCAGGAATTTTAGTTTTTTAAATATACTTTAAACTAAATTTTTATAGAAAGCGTCCCTGAAAATGTTCTTCCGTCTGATGGCCAAATCCCTGGACCTGGGTAGAATTGAGGTCGTTTAGTGAAATAATGCTCATCTAAGATATTGTTAGCGTTGATTTGAAATTTGATCTTATCAGTCAATCGTATTGCAAGATTTAAATCGAGTAATTGATAGGAAGGAACTATGCCACTTGCACCACTTATTGACGGTTCAGCCGTATTTAGGGCATCAGCAAAACTATCGGAAGTGTAACTGTAAAGTGCCGAAAGGCTAACGACAGAGTACTTAAGGGTAAATCCATTTCTACTATTCCAATTTGGAACACTTTCTACTTTATTTCCACTAACATTAGTATTTGTATTGCCAGATTTTATAATTGCATCTTGATATTTAGCATCCATATATGAAGTGGAAGTAAACACGGATAAACTAGCTTGGTTTCCTAAATAGAAATCTTTTTGCAAGAATAATTCAACTCCTTTGGTTCTGGAATTCCCTATGTTTGTTTTGAAAACAATCAGGTCACCTTGTGAATTGGTTTGTGCTATTGTTCCTAATCGATTATTGTATTGAAGATAAAAACCAGTTACATCCCATTTTAAAGACTTCCATTTGCCTCTAAAACCAGCTTCAGCATTATAACCGTAAGCATCTTTTAGATTTTTATCTGAGACTTCGTAAATAGAAGCCGGAATAATATCTTTTAAAATTACAGGGCGATAGGCTTGTGATACACCCCCATAAAAATTTATATTTTCGGTTAAATCATATTGTATACTTACACCAAATAACGGGAATTTATGTTTGATGGTGTTTGGTAACTCGGCATCTGAATAGTAAGTGGTAGTGCCTGTCATATTTGTTTCGCCAATTTCTATTCTTAATCCAGTGTTAACGGAAAATTTATTGGAGAGTAGCCAACGGTTTTCAGCAAATAGAGCAATATTATTTGTTTTATAATGAAGATCTCTTCCCCATCCAGGAGTGACTAATGATAAATCAAAGTCGGTCCCGGTTGTTCCTTTTCCTTGTTGTTGGCGATGTAAATCGTTATTCATGAGCTGAATCCCTGTTGTAAACGTGTTGGTACGTTCCAAAAATTTATAGGAGTGAAGTCCTCTTAACTCTGTTGTGTAGCTATTAAAATGATCGATATCAACTTGACGATTAGCGTATTGAAGTGTTGTGGCTGAAATGGCATCTTCAATAGTTGCCGGTTTGTCAAACAACACACTGTTTCTGGCCCCAAGAACGGCTGATGATGTAAGTTGTAATTGCGTTTTTGGAGTTATTTTCCAATCTACCGTTATCGAAGGTATATGAATATTAGGATTGTAATAATTTCTTGACCTAGTGGACATTTTTGGATTGCTGTTAAACATTTCATCTGTAAGAGGACCTGCAAGATGAGTAATATAATTGGAGTGTGTCCACTCTAACTTGAAATGTAGTTTTTCAGAAGGATCATAGTAAAGAGACACTGCTTCGGCATCATACTGCGAATCGCTATTGTCTCTATAGCCTGTAATCCATTTTTTGTTTAACCAAGTGCTGTATCTGAATTTTCCAATTTTACCTGACGCCCCATTATAAGTACTAACCAATCCATAAGAACCAATTGTATTAATAGTTTCAAAAGTAAATGCTTTGGTCGTGTCTGGTTGTTTGCTAATATAGTTAAGCATGCCGCCAAACTGCGCGCCGTATTGCAATGAGCCTGTTCCTCTTAGCAACTCAATGCGTTCCACGGCTTCCATAGGAATGTTGTAGTGGCTGGCAGGATAGCCATACATGTCAGAGTTGGTAATGATACCATCTTTACGGATGTTAAATTCCCAACCACGGTGCGGGTCAAGGCCACGAGTAGAAATGTTCATTTGATTGCCTGTACCATCCATATCATACACAAAAACACCTGGAACTTTGGCAAAAATTTGCCGACCATATTTTTCAGTCTGCGCAATATTTTTTTGGGTCAGGTCAATCACCTCATTCTTTTTACCGGAATAGATGTAAGTTCCTTGTATTGGGGCAAGGCGGAGAATATCTTGATTTATTCTTGTTGCTTCAACTTTTACAGTATTTAGATTATGAATTTTTGTTGTGTCTGTTGTTGATTGAGCGAGAAGAGGTATTGTAAAAAATAAAGATACTGCAATCAGTGGGTATTGTTTCATTTTATGCTTTTTTAAGTTGTGAAACTTTTATTGGACTAATCATTGAAACCATGATTTAATTTTATCATAATCTATTACAAATAGTTTATATTAAACATTAGAAGTTATTCCCTGTTTTTTTGAAAAAAAGCTTAACAGATTTCCAACGTCTGTTAGGCTATAATTGATAATTTATTCAATGTTTAAAACATGGGGATAAGAACCTTAATTTCATTTCTAAAGTCAGAAAGCATTACCAAAGCAAAACCAACCACTGTATTATTATCTTTGGCTATAATATGTGCACAAGCTGCATTCATTTGTTTTAATAGGGCAACGGTGTGTTGTACTGTTACAAATCCCTCTTGAAGTTTTTCTTCAGAAGTTATATTTTGGGAACTATTTTGTAATTGAAGTGTTCTGATTTGTTCTAGTTCGTCTAGAGTTGATGCTCTTTTATAAGTTATGGATTTCATTTGATTTTATTGATCACGGATTAATTAATTGGTATTTTTCTATCTGTAATTATAAAATTAGGAAATCTTTGATTATACGAAATGGATTTAGATTTTATTTTTCGCTTAATTTCAAATTCATTTCTGCATAATATTTTTCATTGTATTTTCCTGCAATTACAAGAGCTCCTGAAATTAAAATAAGATTTTTAATTATGTATTGTCCAACCAAAGTAGGGGAGTAGGGGAAAGCATCAAAACATACTGTTTTTAGTATAAAAATCGGAAAAAATGTAACTGCCATATGCATTAATGATAATACAGTTGTATAAGGAATAAATCTTTTTATGAGCAAACCAAGGCCTATAATTACTTCACAAATACCAAGAATTGGAATAAATATTTCTGGTTGAAACCAATAAACAGTTTTTTCAACTAGCTCACCGGCAGGACTCATTCCGAAAATTTTCATTGCTCCAAACCAGACATAAACTATTGCCAGAGAAATTCGCATCATATTGACACTGTGTTTTTCCATTTTTTTACTAAATTGGAAATAGAGGTTGAGGAAAGAATATCTCATGCTGATTTTTTTAAATTAAATTTATGGATTGGGAACCATCAACTTATTAGTTGAAATCTCACCACTTGGAATAGGCCAAATGTAATTACTACTCGTAATTAATACTAATGGAGCTGTTCCAATGGAGCCTATTTTGGAAGGAAGTTTTTGTAGTTTTCTTTGTAAATCCATTAGTCTAAACCCTTCTCCTAAAAGTTCAATCCTTCTTTCGGTCATAATGGTGTTTAATAAGGCGGTTTTAGTATCAATGTCTGTATCTGGAAATACATAACTTGGATCAGATCGATTTCTTACTGCCTTTAATAAAGCGGTTGCCGTATTTAAATCGTCGGTATTGGCTGCTGCTTCTGCATAATTCAATAAAATTTCTGCATATCTAATTACAGGAACATAGTCTCTAAAAGGAGCTGTGGTAATACTAAATTTCTTTAGTACCTTTTGTTTGGCGGCATTTGTAGAAATCAAACTGGAACGTGTATCCGAACTGGAATTTAAGGCTGGATTGCTTGAAATACCTGCAGTTGTCAAAAATAAGATGGGTTGTCCCAAATAATTGAAAGCCAATGCACTTTGTGAAGCGGGTGTTTCGGTAATACTATTGGCAAAAGGAATTGAAAAAACAGCTTCTGAACCAGTATAACTTCCTCCAAAAATAGTGGTAAAATTGGACTCTAATTTATGCGTTAAATTACCTGCCGTATATTGAAAAGGAGCACCAGGAGACACTATTTTTTGAGATTCAGCAACGGCTTTTTGATAATCGCCCTGAACTAAATAAACTCTAGTTTTTAAGGCAATTGCGGTGCTTTTATTAGCTCTTGATACGTTTAATAATGCGGTAGTGTAGGATTCTGGTAAATCTTTTTCAGCCTCATCCAAATCTTTTAAAATTTGTGTGTAAATAGCATCAATTGAACTACGTGCCAAGTCATTGTAACCAGATGATGTAATGGGTGTAAGTCGAAGTGGAAGCCCTAGTCCATTTTTATCTAAATTATACGGCTTTGAATACGTTTGAATCAAGCTAAAATAACAAAAAGCACGAATGAATTTTGCTTCGGCAGTATAGTTTTTAGCTAATGTCTCGGAAACAACAGTTGTGGTATTGAGTTTACTTATCAAAATATTTGAGGCGTTGATGGCGGTATAACCAACGGACCAAACTTTATTTACAAAATCATTCGTTGAGGACACGTTTTGATTCCAAACGGCCGATCCTGTAGCTGCGTTACCATCATTTTGTCCAAATTCATCAGCTCTTTGTTCATTAAAAATAATGAATCGACCGCCATAAAAACTGGCATTTTGAATCTGACCGTATAGATTATTTACTTGCGCTACTATCTTTCCGGGAGTACTATATGCTGCATCTTCGGCTACACTTGTTTTGGGAACAGTATCCAAAAAATCACTTTCGCAGGCTGTCATTGCAACGAGAAAGAGTAAGCTTGTTACTATAATTTTTTTCATTTTTTTATGCTTTTTCAAATTAAAAATTAAAATCCAACATTCAAACCTACTGTAAATACCTGTGCGTTGGGCGGTATATTTTGGTCTTTTCCAGAGTCTATCGAGTTTCCGTTAATGGAAACTTCGGGATCAGAACCTCTATATTTTGTTAGTGTATATACGTTTCCAGCTTGCATATATACATAAGCTGTTGAAACATTATTTTTCAAGAATGTGCCAGCCATATCAATATGGTAGCCCAAAGAGATGTTCTTTACTTTCAAATAAGACCCGTCTTCCACTTTTGAAGTGCTTGAAAAAGAGAATCCAGCAGATACATTATCTCCATAATATAGTTTTTGAATCTCGGTTATTTGACCAGGTGTTGTCCAACGGTCTTTGATGAATGTTCCATTATTAAAATAGCGTTGGTCAGAATTGGTAGCTCTTGTACCGTTGTATAATTTATTGCCGGCAACAAAAGTTAAATTGATATTTAAATCAAATTTTTTGTAGTTGAAAGTAGAGTTTAATCCACCAAAAACTTTTGGTAATGAAGGGTCTTGAATCACCCCATCTCTATAGTTATCAATTGCTGGAGCTGCTGTACCATCTAGATAGGTCCATTTCGGAGAGCCAATGTGATTGTATTGTACTTCTTTTCCTTGACTATTAATAAAAACCATTTGCCCATTCTCTGGATTGACCCCTTTGCTGGGTACGGCAAAAATGGATCCTATAGAATATCCTACTCTTGTCATGTTTTGTACTCCAAATATGCTTGGAACAAATACATCGCTGACCAATGAGGTTACTTTGTTTTTTAGCGTAGATAGGTTTACGTTTACAGACCACTTAAAGTCGTTTTTGTCAATTAGCAACGCATTAATGCCTAATTCTATTCCTTTGTTATACAACGCACCTGCATTTTCATTGATATAACTGTTTGGTATTCCTGTCGATAGTGATTGTGGTGATTTTAGGATTAATCCATCTACATTGTTTAGGTAATAATCAAATTCAACAGCGATACGATTGTTGAGAACGGAGAAATTCAGTCCTAAATCTAATTTTTTACTGGTTTCCCATTTTAAATTTGGATTAGCGGTTTGCGAATAGGATAGGGTAGGTTCCCCTCCATAAGTAGAAGAATTGTAGATTCCAACGGAGGGATAATCACCAATTTCACTATTACCAACGATACCGTAGCTCCCTCTAATTTTTAAAGTATCAAAGAAAGTACTCATAAATGAATTTTTTAAAAAGGCTTCTTCGTAAATGTTCCAACCAAGTGATCCTCCACCAAAATTCCCAAATTTATTTCCCTCTGCTAAAGCCGAAAGCCCGTCTCTACGAAAATTAATATTCAAGAAATACTTCTTTTTATAATCGTAACTCACACTAGAAAAATAAGAAAGCAATGCATTTTCAGAAAAAAGATTACCCGTAGGAGCTATATTTTTAAATCCACCTTGATAATTAGAATAGAAAGGGTCTGTAATATTACTTTGTGTAGCTCCCCAGCCATCCGTGGTTGTTTTGATTTTTTCTTGTCCCAAAAGTATGTTTAGATTGTGGTTTTCGTTTATTTTGGTGTTGTAAACAAGCGTATTAATCCAATCTGTTCGGAATAATTTGGTAAATATATTTGTTGCAATACCGTTTGATGATGCGCCTCCACCATGCAAAGGATTCAAGAACGATTTGTTGGTAACCTGAAGATTATTTATCCCGTAACTGGTTTTAAATTTAAGATTTTTTGCTAGGGTTATTTCCCCAAATAGGTTTCCAATGAAGGTGTTGTTTTCAGAAGAACTCAAATCTAGGGTTTGTACTAAGGCTAAATTATAGGCATTAATTGTTCCTACAACTGCAGGAATATTGGCTCCGTAACCAACGCTATTTCCGTTTTGAATGCTATAGGTACCATCTTGGTTATATACGGGTACGTTTGGAGGCAATACATAGGTCATTCTTCCCAAAGGTTCGTTAGTGATATATTGGGTATTGTACGTAGAGGATGCCGTTGAATTTCCCGCTATTGCGCCTGTATTTGGACCAATATTTTTACCATTACTGTACGTAACATTTGCACCTATTTTTATAGAATTGTTCAATTGGTGATTGATGTTTAGCCTCGTTACATAACGTTGAAAAGTATTGTTTTTAATAAAGCTATTTTGATTGGTATAGCCAGCTGAGAAGTAATAATTGGTAGCCTCATTTGCTCCTGATATGCTGATATTTTGATTATTAGACAACTCAGGGCTATAGGCTACGTTATACCAGTTGGTATCTACGATGCTTCCGTCTGGGTTTTTCATTAAATTGAAACCAGCTGGCTTTCCTGCGTTTGTTAATGCTTCATTTTTGATGGTAACATAATCTTCTGCGTTCAATAATTTAGGTAAATTATAAGGAGTACTCATACTATACCAACTATCATAGTTTACTTTTGGTTTGCCGATTTTTCCTTTTTTTGTGGTAATAATCATGACGCCATTTGCTGCTCTTGAGCCATAAATTGCTGCTGCCGAAGCATCTTTGAGAACATCAATGGATTGAATGTCATTGGGATTAATATCTGCCAAAGGATTATTACCAACCAATCCTCCGATTGATCCCACAAAAACAGTTACACCATCTACCACTACTAATGGAAAAAGCCCTGAAGTTATAGTGTTGAGACCTCTTACTCTTAATATAGGTGTGCTGTTTAACACACCAGTGGGTTGGATGATATCTATTCCTGTAGCTTGTCCTCCTAATAATTGGTCAAAACTAGTAGTAGCACGATTTTGTAATTGTTTAGACGAAATGGTTGCCACTGCTCCTGAAAATTCAGCTTTTTTATGCACTGCATAACCGCTTGAAATCAGGACTTCGTCGAGTTCATTAGATGATTTTTCTAAAGTTATTGAAACAAAATCGGCACTGGTAATACTAACTTTTTTGGAAGTATATCCAACGATACGTATTTCTAAAACTAAAGGAAATGGCAGTGTAGTTTGGAGAGAAAAAGCCCCTTTTTCATCCGTAATTGTAGCTGTTTTTGAGTTTTTCACAATAATATTAACTCCTTCAAGAACAGTGTTTTTAGAATCGAGTACAATTCCTTCAAGTCTTTTTTCTTGAGCAAATGTTGTTATGGAACAAATTAAAAAGAATAGAACCAGCTTTTTTGATGTAAGGACTGTTTTTATAAAACAGCATGGATTAATTACAAGTTTCATTATTAAATTTTTTGTTTTTTAATTTATATAGGATAAATGCAAAAGTGAGTATGGTAATACCCAAAACTATTTTTAAATCAATGGAGTCATTGTAAAAAAGCGCTAATGAAATTTGGATGATAAAAAGGATAATTCCCAGAATGATTTTTTTCATGGTTTTAGAAAAATTTAGTTAAAAAATCGGCTAATAAACCAGTTCCGATACCGAAAATAAAAGTAATGCCAAGTAATAGTAAAGGTATTTTGAATCCTCCAAGTTTTTGTTTGGTAAGTACCATTGTAAACAAACCATAGGAAGGCGCTGTAAAAACTATAACGGCTATAGCGCCATTACTAAAACCTAAATGAAGCAGTATTGTGCCTAATAAAATTTCGAATAACACAGGTACGGATAACATTGTACCTATAAAGGAAATAATCACCAAAATAAGATAGGGGTTGTAAGTAGTAATGTGATGCAATACTTCGTTTGAAAATCCCGCACGAAACAATGCTGTAAACAAGGTGCCTATTAACATAAGCGGAATTAATTTATAAGCGATATTGCCTACAGCCAATAACCAGTCTTCTAGCGTTTTTAGAAGGGTGTCAAACCAATTTGTTTTTGGTGTATATAAAGATTTGATGTCTAATTCGAAAGGTGCTACTCGGTCAGGTTCTTGTGAATTGACCATTTTGGCAACAAAAGGGACTACAAATAAAATAAGGATTAAACTAAAAACAACTCGAGAGATAACAACCGCTGGATTAAATAACCCAAACATGGTTACAATACCTATAATGTTAAGTAGTGCACCGCCAAAAATAATTCCTAATGTTGATTCGGTACTGCCTTTTTGACCTGTAATTCCCACGCTAGTAATAGCTGAGCAATTCGCACACATATTTAAGGGCATGCCAAAAACACTGCTTAAAGCAGCACCTTTAATGCCTTTGAATTGTAGTATTTTTTCAAATTTTTCCCAAGAAAGTAATAGCGAAAGTGCGGCTCCCCCAATGATAATGGCAAAAGTCATCCCAGTTGCATTAGCTTCCCAGAAATTAGCAAAGCTTTTTAAGGTGGCTGTTGCAAAATTATCTTCATGTTCGACAGGAAAACGTTCGTGATAATTTAATTGCCCATGTTCGTGTGGTTTCTCGCATTTTTCTTCAATACAGGTTACTTTTTTGGCTTCAGCAGGAAAACGACTTCCAGATAAAAACAAAACCAGTAAACTAAACACTAATGCTAGTTTAAGTATGTTTTCTTTATTCATTTGATAGTTATTTGATTTTCTTAAGGGTATAAAAATAGTAAACCTAACAGGTTTTCAAAGCCTGTTAGGTCACATAATTGATTAATTTATTTAATGTTTAAAACAAACCATTTGAAATTAACCATTTACTATAAAAAATCAATTTTAATATTTATTCAGCACCGTCCGTGGCTGCTCTTGCAACGGCAAAGCTGCCTACTTTTTCGCCTAATTGAAGTCCTTTTTCACAATCGCTTCTATAATGAATAGCGCCAAACATTCTAGAATCAGAGGCTTGTTTTGCCATAGCTTTGAAGCTTTCTGCTTTTGCAGGAACAATATGCGATAAAATCGCACAGGCAGCACCACTAAAGGTAGAGTGTCCTGATACATAAGCAGGGAAATTAGGAACTCCAGTCAATGTTTTTATTGATGGATCCATCTGACATGGTCTTGGATTAAAGTAAAAATACTTTGCATCCCAACAGCTGATAGCAGCATCCATCATCGCAATATTTAATAATGCCATATTTCTTGCCCATCGTACTTCACTATAATTTTGTTCTACAAATGACTCTGATGCAATAGCATTCCAGTGGCCAGGTGGTGTATAAGTTCCTACACCATCAGCCCAAAAAGTAACAATTTCCATGTTCTTTCTAGATGGATTTTTACTATAGCTTTTTATTTCAGCTAATTCTTTTGCAAATTGTTCTGATTTTGTAGAAGGTGGCGGAACCGGACGACTGGCAACAACCATTTCAGGAGTCATTATAAATGACTTTACTTTTCCAAATAATGGTAACATTGGAGGTCTTGCAGGTAAATCTAATGACAACCATGGTGTTTCTCCAGTAGCCGCAGTTTGCGTTTCCAGTTGAGTCCAAAGCACTTGATTTCCTATAGCAGCTCCAGTTCCATCAGTAGCGGCTCGGGCAATAAATTTAGCGGCAATTTTTCTGCCTAAAATAATTCCTGCATCAACATCACTTCGAACATTGGCGCCACTGATAATGCGATATAGTTTTTGTTCTTCCGCTTTTCCATCAATGTATGCGATTTCAGTTGGAAATAATAATTTCAATAATTCAACAGTAACTCCCGCTAAAACACCATCTTCTGATGGGTATGAAGGCATGGTGCTTTTTGGGATTAAAACTTGTAAATTGGCGTCTACCGTAAAAGGCGCTGCTCTGTTGTATAATTTTTTATAATGCCAAGTGGCAACCATTGCATCGTATTGTGCGGCACTTACATAGGCATAAGCTCTTGCTGCATAAGGAGGATTTGAAAATGGAAATTGCGGATTCGCAAAAGGATTCGCCGCAGATGGTGCAGGATAGGTTCCGTCTTCATTTTGATAAGGAGGTCGGTTGTGTCTTGCCACTAAAGTTCGCATGATTTCATTCCAGCGTAAAACGCCACCAGCGCTCCAATATTTTATTATTCTTTTTTGATCTTCTGATATATTGACTTGGTAGCTTTTTATTTCATTGATTTCTCTTGTGAAGGCTGGCGTATTTGTGGCAACGGGTGCATCAAGTGGGAATTCGTTTGGAGTTGTTAATAAAAAAGTTTTCCAAGTTCCGGCTAAATCGTCTGTATTGGTAGGATTTAAAGCGTGAAATTGTTCGTTTTTTTCAGTAATATCATCACTACACGAATAAGTACAGGCAAGAAATAAAGCCAGAAGAGTAGTATAGGCTGTTTTTTGTATATTATTTTTCATCTTGTTTGCTCGTTTTTTTTAAATTAATCACATAAAATAGACCTCCATAGAAGGTGTCCGATTTCCCAACGTTTCTTCCTTCTACTACATAGTTATAACCACCTACAAGAGATAATTCAGGTATTTTTTTAAATGTATATTTAGAATTAACACCATATTTTAACGCATTCATGGTGTTGCTTGGAAAAGGCATATTGTTTTTTGTAATGTCAAATCCTCCAGACTGAGTTACCCAATTGTCTATAACAAATTCGGCTATTAATCTATTAGAACGATAACCTGCTCTGAAATTCACTGAAATGGCATCAGGCATATCGACTTCGTTTGTATAATGGATTTCGTCAGTTAGATAAGCATTTCTATCGATGGTTATGTTCGCTCTTTTTACATAAGCGCCAGAAAATGTAGTAAAGAAATTTCCTCTCTGATAATCTCCCATTAATCGCAATGAAGCTGTTCTGCTACGTAAACCAAGGCTCAACGGTAAATAATCAGCAGGATAATCGGATAGGGGAGTTGTAAAACTTCCCAATGCATAAATGGAATAGGTTGACTGGCCAACTGTTTTTTCCAAAGGCATGTATTTTAGCGTAAGCGAAAGATCTTGTATTCCCTTTTGACCTTTCATGGTTCCGGCAGAAGCATTAGTTTCTACATACGGCACACTAAAAATAGCATTTAATTTATCAGAGATACCATAGTTTCCCATAAGTCCAATGGATTTTGTCGATACGGTACCAAGATTTAGATTCTCTCTTTTAAGAGACCCTTCCCAGTATTGATCCCAGCTACTGTATTGATATATTGCTCCAACGCAAAAATTGTTTTTGCTCATCATAATGGCATCAATCTCTGTTTGGGCATTCATAAATAAAGGTGCCAATAGCAGGCAACTCAGATAAAATTTTTTCATTAAAAAATAGTTTTTGGTTAATAGTTTGGTTTAAATTATAACTTGTTTATTGCATAGTGATAGGTTTGCACATGATTGAATTCTGACTTTTGTCAGGAAAAATTATCTTATTAAGTTTTACTTTAGTAATAACAGTACTTCCTTCTTTTATTTTAATAAATTGATTTGGCTTTATATTTCTAAAAATTTCTGTTTTGTGGGTTTTAGACCATGTAATAGCGATCTCATTTATCATTTTTGCTTGACCAATGCCTATTTCTCTTCTCAATGCTGATGCTCCAAAGCTACCGCCAGAGTTTACTTCTCTGTACACAACTCTTTTAATGCCATTTTCTTTGAAGCTGATCTTAATTCGTGTGCCAATTGCGGAGCGATTTGTTTTGTTGCCCTCTAATTGTAGCTTGATCCAACGGTTCGTATTCTGACCTGGGTTTAAGTATAGGGAATTGTTGAAAGAATCACCAATATAGGCGCCACCCACTTCTATAAAAATATCGGCATCACCATCATTGTCTAAATCATTAATGGCAACTCCATGTCCTTTCTGTAAATTACCAACTCTGCCGGAAACGGTAACATCAGCAAATTTGCCATCACCCATATTTCTGAAAAGACGATTTGGGACAAGTGATTTATAATCGGGATTCCCAGTCCCCAAATACATGTCTAGATAACCATCATTGTCAATATCACCAAAGTTAGAACCCATTGCAAATACAGATTTATTTAAACCTGCTTTTTCAGAAACATTGGTAAATGTACCATCGTGATTATTATGATATAAGTACATTTTACTGGCTTTGTTAGGAACGTTTAATGCTTCTGTCGCGGCAGTAAAGGCAATGGTGATGTCAAATTTATAACCACATACAAAAAGATCTTGCCATCCATCATTGTCATAATCCCAAAACCAGGTTGGGAATGTTCCGACTTTTATATCTGCTAAACCGGCTTTTTGCGTTACATCTTCAAATTGAGGAATACCATTTTTTATTCCCGTGTTTTTGAGCAGGGTTTTTCTTTCTCTATTACCCGATACATATAAATCTTCTAGGCCATCATTGTTATAATCACTAGCTGTAACTCCTTTTACAAAATCTACAACTGCACAATTTGCTTTAACCGAAACTTCTTTAAAAGTGCCGTCTTGATTGCTGATGTACAATTCGCATGGATTAATTTCATTTAATTCTGGTCTGCTTTCATTGCCAATAAATAAATCCAGCCAGCCATCATTATTAAAATCTTTCCATACTCCGGCTTGCGTGGGATGTTCAGAATATAAACCACTCTTGATCGTTACATCGGTAAAGGTATCATCGCCGTTATTTCTTAACAAAGAGTTGGGTTGCTTTCCGTAATTTCCCATCCATGCACCTCTTAAAACAAAAATATCTACATCGCCGTCATTGTCATAATCCGCTTGAATCATGTTTAATCCGCCTTTGAAACGCCCTAATTCGGACTTTTTTGAGGAATCGATAAATCCCCCTTTTTTATCGTTTTGATAATAGTGCATGGTGCCATTTAAACTCCAATCGGAAGTTATAAGATCCAAATAGTTGTCATTATTAAAATCGTCCATAATAATTCCACCCGCCATATTTCGGTTATTAACACCTAAATTAGGAGCTACATCTGTAAAAGGCTTAATGGCATAATTAGAGTTGTCTTTATCCAAGTTCGGAATAAGCCATTTAGCAGGAACTTTTGATGGGTATTCGCCCAGTGTCATATAGGCAATATTTAGCAGCCATCTCGACTCATAATCCCCAGGAAAGGTATTTAAAAGAAGTTCATAAACTTCAATTGCCTTTTTAGAGCCCAACTGTTTTAGGTGTATTCCTGAATTTCTAATGGGCATGATACAGGATTCAGTCGAGTGATTGGTAACGCAGTTTTGTCGTTCGCCTAAACGCATATAGGAGAGTGCCATACTTCGTAATACTTCTGGGCTATTATCATTTGACAGTCCTATTCTCTGAATAATAGATTCAAAAGCAGCTACAGATTCGTTTTCTTTTCCCAATTTCAAAAGACTATTCCCTTTGTAAAGAGTAGCTATAAACCGGTTATTGGTTTCAGCTGGTGCAGTTGATAAAGAATCAAAAAAAGTTAATTCTGCCTCTGGGCAAAAAGGATTGTCTTTGACACTAAACTGCTTGTATTTTTCAGCTAAAATTTCGACCATTTTGTCATTAGGGTTTCTAAAATTCTCACATGATTGTGTGAAAAAGGAAAGTAAAAACAAGACGAATATATATTTGGTTTTCATTTATTAAAAATTTAATTTCCTTTCTTAAGATGAATTATCTGATTCCATTATTACAGAGATAATGTTACTCTCTAATAATGGAATGAAATTTAATGCTTCATAGTCATTTTTATTTTTTTATTTAAATTGAAACGATACGAATAACCTACATTGATAGAGTAATCAGCAAATGCTGCATCACCTTGAACGTGAACATATTTGCTTGGATCTGTAATTACTGAATTTTGTAAATCTTGACTAGCAATATCTGCTGCGCTTTGAATGCGGTTTTTAACAACATTATAAGGGATGTATAAGCTTAAGCCGTGATTTCCTATTCTATATGAAAAACCATATTCAACTGCAATTACATATCCAGGGCGACGATAAGCCACTTGACCACCAAAAGCATCATAAGCAGGAATACCTTCTAATCTTCCGGCTAGTGATACCGTGAAATTTTCTTTTTTGTCTACTGCAGCCATAAATCCTGCACGGCCAAAATATTGATCAGGGCTTGCGTAGATTTCATATCCTTCCAATCCTGGTTTTGGGGCTGATTTGAAAGTGCCATTGGATTCTCTGGGATTAAACAAATAATACCCATTTGCAAAACCATAAAGACGCCCTGTTAATTGTCGGAATGCTTGAAGTTCCACTGAAAAACCTACGCCTCCGTCTCCCGGTTGAATAGCTTGATCCATTACAACACTTTTGGTAGTTCCGTCTGCTTGTGGCGCATCATCCATTTCGTCATGGCTTCCGTTATTTAATTTCACACCCAATCCTATCATAACATTACCTTTTTCGGCCTTTTTTGGGTCAACAACCCAATAATTTACGCTCAATCGGGCATCAGCAATCCCATCAGCATAGACGCTATAACGTAATGTATCGATTACGGGTGTTTTTTGTCTTAGTACTTGTGAGCGCTCATTGTTTACATAAGGTAATGTGGCGTTCAACTGGATACGGTCCGTTAATCCATAAGAAATATTTAAATCAACAGCATGAGAATAGATATTCACTGCATTGCCACGTTCTTTGCCATTTGCGTCATGTCCACCATTGGTTGTTTGGCGGTGCAGTTGTTCTTCCGTGCCAACAAAATGTCTCCAAGAGTGAAAATAGCGATAATTAGCACCTACTTGAAATTCGCCTTCACTTAAATTATAAGAATTTGAAGAATTCATGTTTTGTCCTCCCATTTGGCGGACAGCAACACAGCCTTGAGCAGTCATGTTTTCGGTATGAAAAGCCATTGTAAGGAATAAAATAAAAATAAAAGCGGAATGTAAAAAGGATAAATTTTTCAAGGTTTGGTTTTTTAAAATGATTAATAATATATAAAACATACCAACAACAACTTCTTTCGCGACAGAGAAGGTTGGTGTTTTAAAAAAAATATACGGATTTATAGGCTTTATCGTTGTAAAACAAAATTTTATTTTGGCTTTCGCCCAAAAAGTTTCACGAATGGATCAAAGATTACTTTTGGAACAAATAGTTCTTTTAGAAATCCATTTTTTGAATTTGTAAATAAATTTAAGTCATGATTTTGAAAGCAGAAAACGCAACTACAAATTAAAAATATTAAATATGCCAATATATTACTCTCAAAAATGAGTAGCTATTAAAAACACAGATGAATATTTTGTGTTTTTTAATTAGTAAATTCTAAATATTTGTAATTAGTGTACATTCTTAGCTTAAGTGCAATCATAAATTAAATGTTTTTGCAAATGCCTAATGTCAGTGAAAGATTTCACTAGAAATAAAAAGAAGAATTATGCGATATCTGGCGGAGAATACGATAAGGAAGTATATCCAGAATCAGGCGCCTTATTTGGCGTAATGATAGGTTTAATAGAATTCAAATCTATTTTGGGAGAAAAATCAACGCAAACAGTATGGTTTGGAATATAATCTTGAAGAAAAGACTTCATGAGTTTTTTAACTGGTGATTCTTTTGAAGAAGAGCTATTAAATAATTGATTGTCAACAATATCTTTTAAATCCTTGCCAATTGCATCTTGGTGTGAATTGCGTAGGTAATACAGGCTTAGTATGTTGTTTTGAATTCTTTTTTTGAAAATATGATAACTTTTATTGTTAATAACCACATCTTCATTTACATACTCAAAATCAGTGTCTTCGATAAAGGAGTATAAAGTGGCATTTAATTTGATTACTTGAAACTCTGAACTAGGTGCTTTTTTCATACTACTCACCCATGCCTGCTCTTGTTGATAAGCAAACATCAGATAGTATCCCAGAACATTGTAAAACAATGTTACTAATAAGAAAAGTGATGCAATTCGTTTCATAATGGCCGAAAGTAGAAAACTATTTCATAACGAAATGGCTCCGATGTAAATTTTAAGATTTTTTTAACATAATTTTAGCAATTTATCAAATCGAAACCGTTTTCGGAATTTTTTGTTAATTTTATTTTGATTACTATTCCGTGATTTGTTAATTATTGGAGAATTAAACTTTTTGCGATAATGCAATATGATTTGGAATTAGAATCAATACTTAGAAAACCCATTGATTTCAAAAAATCAGCAAACAATAATTGTACAAAATATATAAACCGAAAAAGATGCTTATTTTTGTGGCGTATGAGAAAATTTCCACAAAATCTATCCGCTAAATTGGAGAGCCGAAAGCAAAATAATGCTTTGCGACAATTGCCTTTATCCAGTAAAGGGATTGATTTTGCTTCCAATGATTATCTCGGATTGTCTAAATCAGCAACTATTTTTCAGGAAACACACCAGTATTTAATTGAAAATAATGGGGTTCAAAATGGTGCAACAGGTTCCAGATTATTATCCGGAAACCATAAGCTATATCCAGAAACTGAAAACTACATCGCACAGTTTCATAAATCGGAATCGGCATTGATTTTCAATTCGGGTTATGATGCCAATGTTGGTTTTTTTAGTTCGCTTCCGCAAAAAGGGGATTTGATTTTATACGACGAATTGTGTCACGCGTCCATTCGGGATGGGATTCAATTATCGAATGCCAAAGCCTATAAATTCAATCACAATGATTTTGAGGATTTGGAACGATTAATTCTTCGAAATCAAAACACAGTCATTTATATTGTTACCGAATCTGTTTTTTCGATGGACGGCGATACACCAAATCTTGAAGAATTAGTACAACTATCCGAAAAACACAACAGTTATTTAGTTGTTGATGAAGCGCATGCTTTGGGCGTTTTTGGTTCAACAGGGGAAGGTTTAGTTCAGGATTTAAACTTGCAAGATCATGTTTTCGCCCGAATTATGACTTTTGGAAAAGGATTGGGATGTCATGGCGCTGCCATTTTAGGCTCTCCAGAATTGAGGGATTATTTAGTGAATTTTTCCCGAAGTTTTATTTACACGACGGGACTTTCGCCACATTCGGTTGCCACGATTTTAATGGGGTACCACTATTTAGACAACGAAAAACAAAATATAAAACTGCTTCGAGAAAACATTATTCATTTCAATCAAGAGAAGAATTTATTGGGTTTAAAACAATTGTTTGTTCGAAGCAAATCGGCCATACAATCCGCGATTATTCCGGGAAATGAAAATGTTAAATCCATAGCCCAAAAACTGCAAGAAAAAGGTTTTGATGTCAAAGCCATACTTTCGCCAACGGTTCCCGAAGGGCAGGAGCGATTGCGATTTTGTTTGCATAGCTTTAATTCAAAAGAAGAAATCTCCGAAGTATTACGATTGTTGAGTACTTTTGTTTTTGAATACTGATTTTATATTTTTTGATAAAAAGTAAGTATTACTGTCTTATTCAAAAATGAAACACAGATTTGACAGATTGAACTGATTTCCACAAATTTCAGAATAAATGTTTTCAATTAAGATAAATTAAATATGGCTAATTTTTTGCATAAAAGTTTGAGTGACTCTATTTTGAAAGCTTATTATGAAGTTTATAATGAATTAGGGTATGGCTTTCTAGAAAAAGTCTATCAAAATGCAATGTATTTTGAATTAAAATCGCAAGGATTTAAAGTAGAAGCGCAGAAACAAATTAAAGTGTATTATAAAAGTCAATTAGTTGGAGAATATTTTGCCGACTTAATAATAGAGGATTCAATAACAGTAGAACTTAAAGCTTGTGAATGTTTAATGGATGAACATAAAGCACAGCTGTTGAATTATCTCAAAGCGACTAAAGTAGAAATTGGAATATTGTTGAATTTCGGGACTACACCAGAATTCAAGAGACTTATTTATACAAATGAGCGAAAAAAAATTAAAGAATAAATTCAAAAATCCGTGTAAATTTGTTCAATCTGTTTAATCTGTGTTCCAAATCTATGAAACTATTCATCACGGGAATTTCAACCGATGTCGGCAAGACTATTGCATCAGCCATTATAACGGAATCACTAGAAGCCGATTATTGGAAACCCATTCAAGCGGGCGATTTAGAAAATTCGGACAGTCATAAAATCAAATCGTTTTTGTCTAATAAAAAGGCCGTAGTTTATCCTAATAGTTATGCTTTAAATACACCGGCAAGTCCACATCTCGCAGCAGAATTAGACGGGATTGTTATTGATTTAAAGAATATCACCGAACCCAAGACAGCTAATCATTTAGTAATCGAAGGGGCTGGAGGTATTTTTGTCCCATTAAATGACAAGGATTTGGTTATTGATTTAATCCAACCCGATTATAAAGTGATTGTTGTTTCCAGACATTATTTAGGAAGTATCAATCACACTTTGCTCACGATTGAAGCCTTACAAAATAGAAAAATAAACATTGCAGGAATCATATTTAATGGTGAAGAAAATAAATCTTCGGAAGCAATAATTTTAAATAAAACAGGTATAAAATGCATTGGAAGAATTGAGCAAGAACCGTATTTCGACCAAAATGTAATAAAAGAATATGCTGATTTGTTTCGGGATAATCTATTGGAATTATAAATTAAGAAAAAAGAAACAAGAAGAAAGAATGCTTTGTTATGTGAAGTCTTTTATCTTGTCTCTTACTTCTTTTTATCTAAAATAAAATGAACTTAACAGAAAGAGACAGTCAATATCTTTGGCATCCCTATACACAACACAAAACTGCAGCACTTCCCATTGCCATTAAAAAAGGAGAAGGTGCTTTGCTGTGGGACGAAAATGATAAAGAATACATTGATGCAATCGCCTCTTGGTGGGTGAATCCTTACGGACATTCCAATAAATTTATTGCAGATGCGATTTACAAACAACTCACGACATTAGAACACGTACTTTTTGGTGGATTTACACATGAGCCAGCTGTTTTGGTTGCCGAGAAGTTGATGGAAATTTTACCAAAAAACCAGCAAAAAATATTCTTTTCAGATAATGGTTCTACGGCGGTTGAGGTAGCGATTAAAGTCACACTGCAATATTTTTTCAATAAAGGGGAAAAGAGAACTACAATAATAGCTTTCGAAAATGCTTTTCATGGCGACACCTTTGCGGCAATGGCGGCAAGCGGAATTTCTTTTTATACGCAGGCCTTTCAAGGGATGTTCATTGATGTGGTTCGGATTCCAGTTCCTGTGAAAGGAAAAGAACAGCAAAGTTATGATACTTTAAAAGAGGTAGTAAAAAACAATAACTGTGCTGGTTTTATTTATGAGCCACTGGTTCAGGGAGCGGCAGGAATGGTGATGTATGAGCCGGAGTCTTTAGATCAATTAATGCGAATTTGTCAGGAAAATAATGTTCTCACCATTGCCGATGAAGTGATGACCGGTTTTGGAAAAACTGGTAAAACTTTTGCGACAGATTATTTGGTAGAAAAACCAGACATGATATGCTTGTCAAAAGCTTTGACGGGAGGGACAATTCCCATGGCAATTACGACTTTTACCCAGGATATTTTCGAAGCTTTTTATGATGAGGATATTAATAAAGCATTATTTCACGGACATACTTTCACGGCAAATCCTACAGGTTGTGCAGCGGCTTTGGCAAGTTTTGAGTTGTTACAAACCGATGAAATGCAAGCTAATATTGCCCGTGTAAATCAAAGTCATCTGGGTTTTCAGGAACACATAAAAAATCATCCAAAAGTAACCACAACGCGTGTTCTCGGAGTTATTTTTGCATTAGAAATAAAAACCGAAAGTTCCGCCAGTTATTATGGAACCTTGCGCAACAAACTCTATGATTTTTTTATCGAAAATGGAATAATCCTGCGCCCTGTTGGTAATATAGTTTACATCTTACCTCCTTATATTATCACCGATGAGCAATTACAAAAAGTGTATCAAGTGGTCGAAAATGCTTTAGAAATAGTTTAAATTTATAACAATAAAGGTGCATTTTGCATGTATAAATTTTCAAACCCTCGTGAACTTTGCGAAAAACTTTGCGACCTTTGCGGTTAAATAACAATATTTTGCCCAAAATAATCTCTATAACCGCTATTGCTTCCATCTCGCCATTAGGGAATACACCAGACGCTATTTGGGAAAATTATCTTAATGCGAATCATTGTTTTACAGAACGCGAATTAGATCATAAAAAAACTTATGTTGCTTCACTAGACGCTATTTCGAAACAAGTTGTTGACACATTACAACAATCGGATAACAAATATAAATTTTTAGATAAGTCGGTTTTGTATGCTATGGCCGCTTCTCGAAAAGCCATGCAAAATGCGGGATGGGCTAAGAACGATATTTTCGGAATAAACATAGGTTCGTCTCGTGGCGCAACTGATTTATTTGAAAAGCACTATCAGGAATATTTAGAAACGGGGAAAGCACAAACTTTGGCATCTCCAACTACAACTTTAGGGAATATTTCTTCTTGGGTTGCCCACGATTTGCAAAGTTCTGGTCCAGAAATATCGCATTCTATAACCTGTTCTACGGCTTTGCATGCAGTTTTAAATGGGGTGGCTTGGCTTCGAGCAGGAATGGCTGATAAATTTCTGGTTGGAGGTAGCGAAGCTCCTTTAACAGATTTTACAATTGCGCAAATGCGGGCTTTGAAAATTTATTCGAATAGTAAAGAGGATTATCCTAACCGAGCTCTTGATTTCGAAAAGAAACAAAGCACCATGATTCTTGGTGAAGGTGCCGGCGTTTGTTGTCTTGAAATAGGTAAAAAAGAAAATGCGTTGGCTTATATCGAAGGGATTGGGTATGCTACGGAAATTTTGGAACATAATATTTCCATTTCGGCAGATGCGACTTGTTTCCAGAAATCAATGAAAATGGCTTTACAAAATACGGATTTGTCCGAAATTGATGCGATTGTGATGCACGCACCAGGAACCATAAAAGGTGATTTGACTGAATACAGAGCGATTGAGAAAGTTTTTGGTTCGAACTTGCCTTTGTTGACCACCAATAAATGGAAAATTGGACACACTTTTGGCGCTTCGGGAATCTTGAGCATGGAACTGGCTATTATGATGATGCAACACAATACCTTCATCGGAGTCCCTTTTGTGGAAGCGCAAATACAAACAAAACCTATTAGAAAAGTATTGATTAATGCAGTTGGTTTTGGAGGTAATGCGGTAAGCGTGCTCTTGAGTTTGTAATTGGCCAAAAAGATAGCATACGAATTGAGAAAGATTTTACAGATTCATATGGATTGAAAATTTTAAGCTAATCCGTTAAAGTCGTGTTTCAATTCTCAAAATGTTTAGCATGCAGATTATGCAGATTCATACGAATTGAAAAATTCAAAATGGGTGCTAATCCGTTAAATCCGTGTTCCAATTTTCAAAGCTTCGAGCTTTTTCATACACCAAATTGCTTTCAAATCCCCGGCGCAACATATAATCACAAAATTTCTTTCGTTTTTTTAGCATATTTGTTTCTCGGATGGATTCCCAATGTCTTTCTGCCAGCGTATTGAATGTTGCTGCATATTCCTCAGGTGTAATTTCTTTTAGGGCAATATTAATAAGGGTTTGTGTTATTTTTTTTGACTTTAATTCGTTCACAATTCTAATTTTCCCCCAATGTTTTATGCGGTGTTTGCCTCTTGCAAAACTACAGGCAAAACGTTCTTCGTTGAGAAAATTATCACTGATGAGATGGACCATAATGGTGTCAATTTCCTCGGAGTCCATCTTCATGCTTCTCAATTTTTGCACCACTTCTTCGTGACAACGTTCCTGATAGGCGCAAAAATGTTCTATTTTTTGTATAGCATCTTTAATTGAGAAAACGTTTTTCATGTGTCGGTTTTGGTTTTTTTGGAATTGTAATTTAACTATTAATAACGAACAAAACAGGTATTTATAAATAAATTATCTTATTCAAACTAGAGGATATTTTTTATTATGTAAAGGTTTCCTGCCTATTTTTAAAATACAAAAATATAGAATTTACATATAGCAGCAGTACAACGGACAAAGAGGTATTTGAACGGTTTATTTTTATTTATACCATAAGGTTTCTTAATTTTGTATAAGAGTTATGTTGTTAATTATCAATGACATAGGCTGTATTTTTTTATGATAATAATACACAAATAGTCATGAAAACACTATTACATAAACCAAGGGTTTTCATCATTGTGTTGCTGTTGTTCGCTTTTTCTGGAATTGTAAATGCACAATGTTCTATCGCGACAACGACGAATGCAAGCACACTAACTTGTAGCTCGTTTACGGGCTGCACTGTAATATATATCGGAAATGTTACTCCTACTCCAACCACAACCTTATACATGAATGCAGAATTAAATCTAACTTGTTTAGGTCCAATTCAATTAATTGTTAGAAGCGGAGCAACACTCGATTTTTCTTCGGGGAATAACCGTTTGTATCTTAAGGAAGGATCTTCAATAATTATTCAGTCTGGGGGAGGTTTGGTTGGAGGTTCGTGTAATGCATCGGAACGGATATATATCGGTACCAATTTACTTGCGAGTTGCAACGGTGGTGCCGGGGCGGATGTCAGTTTTGCTGATATAGTGACTTTAGGCGGGACAGGGAGTGCAACATCGAACTCCCCTGTTTGCGTTGGGAATCCCATCAATCTTTCGGCTGCTCCACCACCAAATGGAGGTCCCTATACTTATTCATGGTCCGGCCCTGGGATTACTGCTCCAACATACAGTAACAGTCCGAATTATACTTTGTCAGCTACGGTTAGTGGGATTTATCAAGTAAAAATGAAAAGCACAATGCTTAATACTAGTGTTACTCCTAATGTGCCTTTTATAATGATTGCTGAAACCACAGTAACTGTAAATACTGGGTTGTCGACAGCGGCGCCAACAGCAAGTGTAACATTACAGCCCACCTGTTCCACGCCAACAGGAACGATAACCATAACAGCACCAACTGCTGTCGGAATGACCTACAGTATTAATGGATTAACATATACAAACACAACAGGAGTTTTTACTTCAGTTGCTATAGGAACTTACAGCGTGACTGCAAAGAATTCGTCTGGGTGTATCTCACCAGGAACAAGTGTTATCATTGCACTGCCGACTAAAACTTGGGGTGGAAGTTCATGGTCTCCTAGTGCTCCAACAAGTGCAGATAATATCGTTTTTAATGGAAGTTACAGCTCTTCTTCTGACCTAGCAGGTTGTTCTTGTCAAGTCGCTACAGGTACTGTAGTCATTAATCCCGGACATACCTTAACCTTAACCAATGGGTTAACTGTTTCGGGAGGATCGTTGACATTCGAAAACAACGCCAGTTTAGTGCAAATAAATGATGCAGCTGTAAATACGGGCAATATAACTTACAAACGAAAAACTACTCCGGTTGGTAAATTCGATTATACGTATTGGTCATCACCAGTTTCTCCTCAATCACTGTATAATGTGTCGCCTAATACGGCTTCGGATACGTTTTTTTCATTTGATGCTACTGTAGAGAATTGGAAGCAAGAAAATTCAGCTTCCGTTATGTCAGTTGGTATTGGTTATATCATTCGAGGACCAGAAGGTAATCTGTCACCAGCTATTTATGAGGCCTTTTTTATAGGGGTGCCAAATAATGGGGCGAAATCGCTAACTGGTATTGGTGCAGATAGGTCATATCTTTTAGGAAATCCATATCCTTCTGCTTTGGATGCCGATAAATTTTTACTTGCAAACAACACGGTTTTAGATGGCACTATTTATTTCTGGACACACAATACGCCAATTGCTATAGGTACACCTAATCCGGGATCTGGGCTATATGCGTACTCTTCGGATGATTATGCTTCTTATAACGGAGTTGGAGGAACAGAAACGCTTTCCGCCGTAAGTGGCGGTGTAATGCCATCAGGGAAAATTGCAGCCGGACAAGGGTTCTTTACCTCAAGTCAACTTCCGTCTTCGTTTTCTGGAACTACGATTGTTTTCAATAACAGTATGCGTGTTGTGGGTAATAATTCTCAATTCTATAAACATAACACAGAATCGAACACAAAATCCGCTAACTCAGTTGTAAAAAATCGTATTTGGTTGAATTTAACTAATGCACAAGGTCTTTTCAAACAAACATTATTGGGCTATGTTACAGGTGCTACTAATGGATTAGACAGTTCTTTTGATGGGGAAAGTTTTAACGGAAATCAATATGCGGATTTTTACAGCATTATTCAAGATAAGAATTTAGTGATTCAAGGCAGGGCTTTGCCATTTGATGAAAATGATATGGTACCGTTAGGCTATAGTGTTACAATTGCAGGCGGTTTTACTATAAGTATTGATCAAACAGACGGTGTGTTAGCGAATCAAGAAGTATTTATTGAAGATAAAAAAACTAATGTTATCCATGACCTGAAACAAGGGCCTTATAGCTTTACCGCCGAGAAAGGAACATTCAATGACCGATTTGTATTGCGTTATACGAATAAAGCTGAAATAGGGAAAAGTTTTAATATACAAGAAAATGTAGTTTTGGTTTCCAGTAAAAACAGGCAAATAGAAATCAATTCATCAGTTGAAACGATAAATAAAGTTCAGATGTATGACTTGTCAGGAAGATTAATATATCAAAAAAGAAATGTAAACACCAATGAATTGGTTATTTCTAATTTAGTGCAAAATCATCAAACTTTGTTGGTTAAAATTGTATTGCAAAACGGTCAAACGGTCACTAAAAAAAATGTTAATTAAAGAGAATTAGAAAGGTATTTATTCGGATGATCTGATGTTTAAATACTGTTTATTACGCTTAAAGGCTTATTTTAATCCATGAATTGAATCCGTGTTATCCGTATTCCAAATGCTCCAACTCTTTTACTTTCTCAAAGACTAAATTATTTTCATAACCCCGACGTAACATGTAGTCGCAAAATTTATTTCGTTTTTTCATCAAATTAGTTTCTCGTATGGATTCCCAGTGTCTTTCTGCCAGCGCATGAAAAGTTGTCGCATATTCTTCAGGAGAGATTTCCTTTAGTGCACTATTGATAAGCGTTTGTGTTATTTTTTTAGACTTTAATTCATTGATAATTCTAATTTTACCCCAATGTTTAATGCGGTGTTTGCCTCTGGCAAAACTACAGGCAAAACGTTCTTCGTTAAGAAAATTATCACTTATAAGATGTACCATAATGGAGTCAATTTCTTCGGAATCCATTTTCATACTTCTTAATTTCTGTACTACTTCTTCATGGCAACGCTCTTGATAAGCACAAAAATGTTCAATTTTATTTATGGCCTCTTTTATGGAAAAAACTGGATTCATCAATTTTGGTTTTTAAGATTGGAAATTTAAGTGTTTATAATTAATTAAAGTACAGCTAAATGCGTTTGAAATAATTGAAATAATTTCTTAAGGAGTAAAGGTTTTTAAAATTATTTGTATAAATATAATTTTTTAATCTCCTAAAAACGGCGATACAACAGATAAATACGCATATGAACGACATTATTGTGCTTTTGTAATTTTTTTTATAAGGTTTGTGTGAATTATAGGTTTTTACTTATCGAATAATACAAGTTTAGAATTGAATTTATTTAAATTTCACATAAAATAATATGACCAAAAAATTACTCTTTACTCTTTTTATAGTCTTGATTCATACTTTTGGTTTTGGTGCAACTAAAACTTATTTAGGTTCTGGTAATTGGAATACAGCGGCTAATTGGTCTCCGGCTGGAATTCCAACATCTAGTGATGACGTAATTATCTCATCTGGAAAAACTGTTGCTATTACTGAAAATGCAGAAGCTAAAAGCATTAGTTTATCTGGATCTTTAACTATTAACGATGCGAAATTATTAACTGTAGGAAGTAACTCAGTTTGGGGTGATTTTACAGTTAATTCCGGAGGGAGTTTTACTATGGGGTCGGGTAGTGATTTAGCGACTCTAGTAGTCTACGGTAATTATATAAATAACGGAATTACTAATTTTTGGAAAAGTGATGTTGTAATTATTGGTGATTTATTAAGTCCTGCGACTTCAGAATTGCAAAAGCAAGGTAATGTTGTTGTTGGTGGAAATATTATTGGAGATTTTAAGATTACGGGAAGCGAAGTTGGGGTAATTTATGCTGTGAATCCCAATGCTACGGTAACAATTATTCCAGCATCAATTGATAGTAATGTTACACCGGGCACTCAAGTTCCGGCAACACCTAGTAATACTGCTTTATCAGCTTTAGTTAATGCCGTAATTTATGGAAGTGACTGTCCTTTTACTATAACCGGAACAACTAGTATTTCGGGGTGTGTAGGAGGTACAGCACTATTTACAGCTTCAACATCCGGAAGTTCGCCTTCCTATCAATGGGAGGTTAATATGGGTTCGGGCTGGAGTGATTTGGTTAATAACACTGTTTATTCTGGAGTAAATACTTCAAATCTTGCAGTTAGCAACATCACCGCAGGAATGAATAATTATAAATTTAGAGCTAGAATTACAGCATCTGGCTGTACTGAAAAGGGGAATTATGGCTTCTTAACGGTTAGTCCTTCGCCTACGTTTACTACTCAACCAGTAAATCAATTGGATTGTGAAGAAAGTATTGTTACTTTTAAAGTAGTTGCAGGCGGAACTGGGACATTGACCTATATTTGGCAACGCAAAAGACCTTCAGACGCTAGTTTTACTGCAATTCCCGTCGAGACGAATGTTTCTTATCCAAATCCAGGGGAAATTCGACTTCAGAATGTAGGGTCATCGCTTTCCCCAAATGGAACACAATACCAAGTTGTTGTTTCAAATGGTACTTGTAGTGTAACTTCTATCGCTGCACAACTTTCAGTAAATGAAATAACGGACATAACTTCACCGTCACTAACGCCTTCCCAATCTGTAATGGATGTAACGCTTTGTTATGGGACTAATTATTCTTATAGTGCTGCAATTTCAAATCCCTCAAATGGACCTGTTTCATACCAATGGAAAAGCCAGACAGTATCGGGGTCTTGGAATAATGTAGTTGATGGAGCTCATTTTTCGGGTTGTACAACAGCTACCTTGAATATAATTAACGGGACTCCCGCAGAATCTGCTAAATACCGTGTTGATATTGTGTATAGTCGAACAGGTGGAAATTGTAGTGTGAGCAGTTTTTCAAAAATCCGATTATTAACTTTTCTTCCGCTAATGTTATTTCCTGCGATCGTAATTACACAGCCAACCTGTTCAACACCTACAGGAGTTATAAATGTGACTGTTCAGAGTGCTACGGATACGTATAGTTTTGATAATGGTGCTAACTACCAGGTTAGTAATGTAAAATCAGGTTTAGTAGGTGGAACGTATAAAGTAATAATAAAAAACATAGGTGGATGTGTTTCCTCGGTTACGAATTGTGTTATAGCTGGATCAGTTGTGGCTACGTGGAATGGAAGTGCATGGTCGCCGAGTACTCCTACAAGCATTGATAAAATAATTTTTAATGGAAGTTATTTTTCTTCTGGGGATGTATCGGGCTGTTCGTGTCAGGTTACTTCAGGAACGGTTACTATTGCTTCGGGAAATACGATGGCTTTGACCAATGAAGTTACTGTTTCTGGAGGATCATTAACTCTCGAAAACAATGCCAGTTTAGTGCAAATAAATGAGAATGCTATAAATACAGGAAATATAACTTATAAACGAATCACTACTCCAATTCGTAAGTTTGATTATACCTATTGGTCTTCTCCAGTTGTTGGATATGCCTTAGGAGGTGTTTCCCCTAATACGAGTTTGTTCTATTCTTTTGATGCTGTTGTAAATAATTGGAAACAAGAATCAGCAGCAACTGTTATGTCAAAGGGGATTGGTTATATCGTCCGTGGACCCCAGAATTATGATTCAGTTACTGCTGCCGATTTTCCAGCCGTTTTTGTGGGTGTTCCTAATAACGGAGCTTTTTCCCTTACCGGTATTAGTGCAGATAAGTTGTATCTTATAGGAAATCCGTATCCGTCCGCCTTGGATGCAGATAAGTTTTTAACTGATAACAGCTCTGTTCTTGATGGAACTCTTTATTTCTGGACACATAATACGGCAATTCAATTGGCTACAAATATTACTAATGGTTCTGCAGGTTCTGGGACTTATGCGTATACTTCGGATGATTATGCCTCTTATAATCTTACCGGAGGAGTAGGTACAACTGCTATTTCTGGAGGAACCGTTCCTTCTGGTAAAATTGCGTCGGGTCAAGCATTTTTCACCAGTAGTAAACTTGCTCCAACAGGTAGTAGTGTTGTGTTTAATAATACTATGAGAGTAGGTGTAGGAGGAATAACAGGTGATAATTCCCAGTTTTTCAAGATGACTAAAAGTTCGAAAACGATAAGTGCAATCGAAAAACACCGTATTTGGCTTAATCTAACCAATACACAAGGTGCTTTCAAGCAAATGTTAGTTGGTTATGTTTCAAATGCTACCAATGGATATGATAATGCTTTTGATGGAGAAAGTTTTGATGGGAACCAGTTTGTTGATTTTTATAGTGTCAACCAAGATAAAAATTTAACAATACAGGGAAGGGCTTTGCCTTTTGATGAAAAAGATGAGGTGCCATTGGGCTATACTTCTACAATAGAAGGTGCTTTTTCAATAGCTATTGATCAAGTAGATGGATTACTAGTGTCACAGGATATTTTTATTGAAGACAAAAACACCAATGTTATTAATAACCTAAAACAAGGAGCGTATAATTTTTCTACAGAAGCAGGTACTTTCAACGACCGTTTTGTATTGCGGTATATCAATACTATTACCAATAAAACTTTAGTAACAGGTGATTTTGAGACATTAGATAATACAGTTTTAGTTTCTAATAAAAATAAACAAATAAAAATCAATTCATCGGTTGAAGCCATAAACAAAGTTCAGGTATATGATTTGTCAGGAAAATCAGTTTATCAAAAAATAAATGTATATACTAATGAGTTAACTATATCTAATTTAGTTATAAACTATCAGGCATTGCTTGTTAAAATTGTATTACAAAATGGTAAAACTGTAACTAAGAAAATTGTAAATTGAGATGTGTGAATATTAAACAGTCAAACTAAAAAATCAAAAAAAATGGATGTAGATATAAAACGGGATACCTTGACGAACTTTGGAGTTCGTCTCCTACTTTATATTTAATTTTTTGTGGGTACGAATTATGGATTCTTTGTTTTTATAATCTATCCATTTCTGCCCCTTTAGTTTACGCATCAAAACATCAAAATAACGCATAATAATTAGATTGTAGACTGCTTTGGATAAGTTTGAAATTTTTCAAGGAAAAGCCCGTAAACTCATTGAAAAACCAGGTTCGAGATATTTCATATAATGCCAATATCCTTCAGGTATGTATAACATTTCGCCATGATTTAGTGTGCAAATGTATCCTTTTGCTTGTTTTAAAGCGGGCCATTTATCGAAATCAGGATTGTCAAAATCAATATCTTCTCGACAGATTAATGAGTAGGGAATTTTATATAAAAAAAAGGAGTCTGATGTGGATCAAATAAAACGCATTGTTTTTGACCATCAAATTGAAAATGAAGTATGTTCGAATAATCGATATCAAAGTGCATGAATACTTTGGCGTTTTTACCTCCAAAAAAAAGCATCGGTAATTGTTTTATTAAACGTAATCCCACATCGGGGCATTGAAAATCCTTGTGAAGAATGGGTAATCTCTTCATTAAATCATAAAGAAATATTCTGTAATTGGTAGGTTTTGATTGTAATAAATCAATATAATCTGCCATCTTCATTTTGGCATGGGCCTCATTAAAACCATCTTTGTGAGAAACAGGTGTTATCATACAAAGGAACTGCTTTTTCACCTGCAATCGATTTGATATAGTTGAGGTTCCATTTTTTGTATGCTGGCCAATCTTGTGTCAATTTTTCAACAACTAGTGGCTTTTATTTTTTGATATAATTAGTATGAAAATCGTCTTTCGAAATGGTTTTAACACGTTCTATTTCGATGAGATTTATTTTCATGGATAAAAATTAAAAAATGCTCTTAATTTTTAGGCTAAGAGCAAAATTAGAAAAGCTTTAATTTAGGTAGAATCTATTATTTTTCTTTAGCCGATGCTTCAAGATTTCTGTCTATCGTATGTCCTGGTCTCGACCATTTTGGTTTTTCGCCAAGAGGAGCAAATTGAGAATCTGCAGCTTCAACCGTTTGTGGTTGAGAAACTTTTGTAAATGGTTTTTGAGGATTCAAACCTAACATTTCAAACATTTTCATGTCTTCATTTACATCAGGATTTGGGGTAGTTAACAGTTTATCTCCTGCAAAAATAGAATTGGCACCGGCAAAGAAACACATGGCTTGTCCCTCGCGGCTCATGTTCATTCTACCTGCTGATAGACGCACTTGAGTTTCCGGCATGATAATTCTGGTGGTAGCCACCATTCGGATCATTTCCCATATTTCAACTGGTTTTTCTTCTTCCATCGGGGTTCCTTCAACAGCAACCAATGCATTTATTGGCACTGATTCAGGTTGTGGATTTAATGTAGAAAGTGCTACAAGCATTCCTGCTCTGTCTTCGATACTTTCTCCCATCCCGATTATTCCACCACTACAAACAGTAACATTCGTTTTACGAACATTCTCTATGGTTTGCAAACGGTCTTCAAATCCGCGTGTTGAGATTACTTCTTTATAATATTCTTCTGAAGTGTCTAAATTGTGGTTGTAAGCGTATAAACCTGCTTCTGCCAAACGGTGTGCCTGGTTTTCAGTGATCATTCCAAGGGTGCAGCACACTTCCATATCCAGTTTGTTTATGGTACGAACCATTTCAAGCACTTGGTCAAATTCAGGACCGTCTTTTACATTTCTCCAAGCCGCTCCCATGCAAACACGAGAGGATCCGCTTGATTTTGCGCGCAAAGCCTGTGCTTTTACTTGGCTTACGGACATTAAATCATTGCCTTCAATTTCGGTATGATAACGGGCAGCTTGTGGACAATAGCCGCAATCTTCCGGGCATCCACCAGTTTTTATTGACAATAAGGTCGAAACTTGAACAACATTGGGGTCATGATGTTCTCTATGAATTGAAGCTGCTTCAAAAAGCAAATCCATCATAGGCTTGTTGTATATTGCGATAATTTCGTCTTTCGTCCAGTTATGTTTTGTAATGCTCATCGATACGATTTTTTGATGCGCCAAAAGTAGTCAAATTGTTCTAAAGAAGCAATGTAATAGCCTTGAAAAGCCAATTAGAAACAATTTAATGGCTAAAATTAATCCGTTGCATGGCGGTTGTTCCAATATAACATTAATAACATGGTAACAATTACTGAAGATGCGATCCCTTCAAAAAGCAAACAAATGGAATAAGTGTTGACTGATGGATTTCCGCCAAACAAAAAGGTTTTGGGCAATGATTTTACATAGGAACCACCATTCATGGAACTGTAAATAACTAATCCAATGATGCTTAAAAATACTCCTATGAGTGAAGTGATCATTGCCGAAATAGCATTAGCAACAAAATTTTTTTTGCCTTCTGCGAGATTCATTTCGATGGTCCTGTTTACGCCATAAAAAACAAAAAATACATTAATGAGACGCAAATAAAATACATCGGCGAATCCCAATGCATTCATCAGCAAAAAATAAACCCCAATTCCGATGAAAATAATACATCCGTTCAATAATTCTTTTGGTAGTTTCATGCGCTAGTTTTTAAAATTTAAAAATAGAATACATGTTTGAATTAAAAAAGGTATGTCTTTTTTGAAATCGATACAAATCAGTAAAATTTTGATTTCTTATTGATTTAATTTTGGTGTTTATCGGAAGTATAACGAGTGTCCCAATACAACATTAGCATAAATGTTACAATTACGGCTGATACGATTCCTTCGAAAAGCAAAGAAATGGAATAGGTCATCACTGATGGATTTCCTCCGAACAAAAATGTTTTTGACAATGATTCCACATAGGAATCACCACCTTTTGAAAAACTGTAAATGATTAGTCCAATGATGCTTAAAAACACCCCTGTGAGCGATGTGATCAATGCTGAAACAGCATTTGAAACAAGAATTGTGTTGCCTTCTGCAAAATTTGCTTTTAAGGTTCTGTTGGTTCCATAAAATACAAACAAGATGTTAAATAGGCGTAAGTAAAGCACGTCGGCAAGACCCAAAAGCTCCATTGACAAAAAGTAAAGTCCAATTCCGATGAAAATAATAAATCCGTTGTAAAATTCTTTTGGCAGTTTCATATGATTAGTTTTTAAAAAAGTTAAAAATAATACCGCTATGATAAACAATACATTATGTATCAAATTTACAGAAAATATGACAATATTTTATGAAATGTGTTAAAAAATAATTTATGAAAAATCTAAATTTTATTTAGATAGGCTATCGCAGTTTTTTTGTCTTTTTCAAGTTGCTCTTTTAAAAGCGCAACAGATTCAAATTTTTGCTCTGAACGAATTCTGTGTAAGATAGAAACCCTTATTTTTTGATTGTATAAATCTTCATTGAAATCAAAATAATGGATTTCTATAGATTGACTTTCTCCATCAACAGTAGGGTTGAATCCAATATTCATCATACCAAAAACGGTTTTTTGATTGATGGTGCTTTTTACAATATAGACCCCGTTTTGTGGGATAAGCTTGTAGTTTTCTTCGATTTTTAAGTTAGCCGTTGGAAAATTTATAGTTCTTCCCAATTGTTTTCCTTTGATAATAATTCCGGTCAGAAAATAATCGTATCCTAAATAGTTATTGGCCAAAGCCATATCTCCTTCTAATAAAGCTTTCCTGATTTTGGTAGAACTCACGGAAATATCATTTATTTCCTGAACGGATATTTGCTCCACTTCAAAATCATATTGTTTTCCAAAAGCTATAAGATCGTCAATGTTAGCAGTACGATTTCTTCCAAAACGGTGGTCGTAACCAATAATTATTTTTTGGATATGAAACCGATCCACAAGAACAGTTCTCACGAAATCTTCGGCAGTTAATCTGGAAAAAGTTTCATCAAAAGGATGGATGACAAGATTTTCAATGCCTATTTGTTCCAATAAGTCTATTTTTTCGTCTATGGTATTGAGTAGTTTTATGTCAGAGTGTTCCTGTAAAACCATTCTGGGATGAGGAAAAAAAGTAAGAACTAAACTTTCGTAATTCTCATTTTTAGTTTTTTGAATTACTCTCTCCAGAATTTTTTTGTGACCAATATGAACTCCGTCAAAAGTACCCAAAGTTAGGATTGTTTTTTTTGTGGAACTGAAATCGTTTATAGAATGAAAAATCTTCAAAGCAAATATTTTATAATAGTGCAAATTTATACTATCTATTTTAAAAGTAACGGTATGAGGAATTGATTTTCGATAGAATTTAGCGTAGGTTTCTAAAAAAAAGGGATTAAAAACCAAAAAGCGAGATATTGAAACTAATATTTCATTTAAAATATTAGCTAATGGATCCATACATTAACATAAATGCTTTAATTTTGAAGTACAAATATTTTCAAATCATGAAAAGAATTATACTATTCTTTATAATTGTTCTTTCTAATTCAACCATCCATGCTCAAAATGGCTCTCCTTGGAAAAGAATTAATCAAGATATGGTTGGTGTTTCAGACAGAAACGGTGCGAAGCCAAGTGCTGATAATCAATTGTTATTCAAATTAGACGAAGTTGCTATAAAACAATCTTTGGAGCCACTTCAGAATAAAACAGCCAAGGAAAACAGAATCGAAATTGCTGTTCCAAATAGGAATGGTGTTTTAGAAAAATTTTTGGTGTGGGAGTATTCTAATTTTGAACCGGAATTGCAAGCTAAATATCCAGATATACGGGCTTATGCCGGTATTGGAATTACAGATCGTAATGCGTCACTTTATTTCAGTTTGTCACCCAAAGGAATTCAGACCATGATTCTAAGAGGGGACAGTGGATCAGAATTTATTGAGCGGTATTCTAAAGACAAAACGGTTTATGTTCTTTTTGAGGCTAAAAGCAGAATTAGAGGAAGTTTGCCTTTTAGTTGCAAAACGGAAGATGTAGCTTTAAACAAACTGTTACTAAATAAAACCGGTAAAATTTCAGCGAGCAACCAAGTTTTTAAAACTTTAAAGCTTGCTTTGTCCTGTACGGGTGAATATACTGCTTATTTTGGGGGAACTGCAGCTGGTGCTCTGGCCGGAATGAATGCAACCATGAGCAGAGTGAATGGTATTTTCAATAAAGATTTGGCCGTAAAATTAAGCATTATCGCAAATGATACCGATATAATTTATACTGATGCCGCTACCGATCCATATTCTACAGTGGTTGATGAAGCTCCAGTAGGGTGGAGCCAAGAAGTACAGACCACTTTGACTACTGTTATTGGAAATGGAAATTATGATGTAGGACATTTATTTGGTGCCACAGGTAGCGGTGGAAATGCTGGCTGCATTGGCTGTGTGTGTGTAAATCCTACAATTGATAATCCTTTAGCAAAAGGGAGTGCTTATACTTCACCAAGCGATGCGAAACCAGAAGGTGATGCGTTTGATATAGATTTTGTAGCTCATGAAATGGGGCATCAGCTGGGTGCAGAACACACCTTTTCATATGTCCTTGAAGGTTCTGGAGTTAGTGTCGAGCCAGGAAGCGGTTCTACGATTATGGGGTATGCAGGAATTACTGCAAATTATGATGTTCAAGCTAATTCGGATGATTATTTTACTTATGTAAGCATTAAACAAATTCAAGATAATCTTTCTTTAAAAACTTGTGGAACAAGTACACCAATAAGTAATAGTCCTCCAACAATTAGTGCCGGTTTAGATTATACTATTCCTAATGGAACAGCTTTTAAGTTGATAGGAACGGGTTCTGATGTTGATGGTAATACTATTACTTATTGTTGGGAACAAAATGACACAGCTACCACAACGAGTGGAGCAAATAGTGTTGCTTTCTCAACTAAATTAGATGGCCCGCTTTTTAGATCTATGTATCCAAGCAGTTCCCCAATTCGCTATATGCCTGCTTACAGTACGGTGTTGTCTAATAAATTGACTACGACTTGGGAATCTGTTTCTACTATTGCGAGAACACTCCATTTTACCTTAACCGGCAGGGATAATGCGGCTCTTGGAACAGCACAAACCAATACCGATGAAATGATTGTAAATGTAAGCGGAACAGTTGGTCCATTTGCAGTTACGTCACAAAACACAGAAAATTCAAGTTGGTTTCAAGGAACAACACAAACGGTAACTTGGAGTGTAAATGGTTCAAATGCTTTGGTTGGATCAACAAATGTGAATATTAAGCTTTCTACGGATGGAGGGCTGACTTTTCCTACAATACTGGTTTCTAATACTCCAAATGATGGTTCTCAAACAATCACAGTTCCAAATATTACAGCAAAAAATTGCAGGATTTTAATTGAGCCAACAGGGAATATTTATTATGCTGTAAATGGCAAGTCATTTGCAATTGGATATTCGATTACTTCTTCTTGTGCTACTTATACTTTTGCAGCTCCTTTCTCCATACCGGAATCGCAGACTTATACCTCTAAAACAATTAGTGTTCCTAGTACAACTGGAACTATAGCAGATGTAAATTTTGCAGTAGGTCTTACCCATTCGTATTTGTCAGATGTGCAAATAGAGATGGTAAGTCCGCAAGGGACTACTGTGAAATTATTTGAAAGAAGTTGTGCAGCTATGAATAGTAGTTTGTCGTTGAATTACGATGATTTGGGAGGTTCGCTTGTTTGTGGAACAACTACCGCTCAAACTGTATCTCCATTTGAACCATTAGCGACTTTTAATGGGGAAAACCCTCAGGGTATTTGGACTTTTAGAGTTCGTGATGCTTATACAGGAGATACTGGTACATTGGATTCGGCATCAATAACTATTTGTACACAAACGTTTACTTTAGCGACATCTGATTTTAAAATTACTGATGTTGTCTTGTATCCAAATCCCAACAAAGGTAATTTTAACTTAAAATTTACCAGTGATTCTACTAGTAGAATAAAAGTACTAGTGCACGATTTGTCAGGCAGAAAAATTTTCGAAAAAGAATATGGAATTCAACAAAATTTCAATGAAAATATCCAATTGAAAAATGCTCAACCCGGACTTTATTTATTGACAGTGATTGATGGAGATAGGAAAGAATCGAAAAAAATAGTGATTGAATAATCAAAATAGAATTTACTAAAAAAGGGAAACGTGATTATGTTTTCCTTTTTTTATTTTCCATTAAATGTGGTCATGGTATTTTCTAATCCTGCAGTTCCAAAAGATTTTATAATCTCTGAAGCTAATTCTAATCGCTCCGGAAGTGCCGTTTTTTCAACATCATCCCAGTCGCCAAGGACATAATCAACTTGTTTTCCTTTCTTGAATTCGTCGCTAATCCCAAAACGGAATCGGGTGTAGTTCTGCGTATTCAGGACAAGATTGATGTTTTTCAATCCATTGTGTCCGCCATCGCTTCCTTTTGGTTTGATGCGAATAGTCCCAAAAGAAAGATTCAAATCATCTGTAATGACTAAAATATTTTCCAAAGGAATATTTGCTGCCGTCATCCAGTATTTAACGGCTTTTCCGCTCAAGTTCATATAGGTATTGGGTTTCAAAAGTAAAAAGGTTCTTCCCTTGAATTTATATTCGGCAAGGGAGCCCAGTTTTACGGTTTCGAAGTTGATTCCTTCTTTTCTGGCAAAGAAATCGACTATTTTAAAACCGATGTTGTGTCTCGTGTTTACATATTCGGCGCCAATGTTGCCGAGTCCAACTATTAAAAATTTCTTCATACAATCCGTATTGTCTTCTATTTTTGTTGATGAGAATAAATTTGAAATCCATTTTATCATGCTGCAAAAATAGACTTAATCTGTTAATTAAGGAAACTTGTGTGTTGGAAAATGTTTTGTGGGTAGCGGAAGAGGCCACCCCGCCTTGCAGGCACCCCTCCAGAGGAGGGGAATGCGCACGACTTCCCCTCCTCTGGAGGGGTGCCTGCAAGGCGGGGTGGTTTTTTTGCCAATCTTGTAATAACCCCAAGAACAAAACCATAAAACCCAATTAGCCCCGATGGAAGGGAAAATCCTTTTTTGAGGCGATTTTTTTTCGACTCAAAAAAGATTGGAATGACAGTGGGAAACCTATTTCCTAAAAAGCCTAATCTTTCGCTGCTATTCAAAAAAAAAGCATCAGTTTTACAACTGATGCTTTCTTGAATGATTGAAAAAATATTATTTTTTCTTTCCTTTTGCAGGAGCTTTCGCTGCTTTTGCTGCTTCTTGAGCTGCTTTCATAGCCGCACGAGAAATTCTTACTTGAGCAACAACAGTGTTGTCAGGGTGAATCAATTTGTAGTTGTCAGAAACAAGTTTCGTAACGTACAATTTGTTACCCATTTCAAGTGGAGTAATGTCAGCTTCAATAAAATCCGGAAGATTTTTTGGTAAAGCTTTTACTTTAAGTTTACGAGTGTTCAAGCGTAAAACACCACCAGCAAGAACTCCTTTAGAAGTTCCAACCACTTTTACAGGAACTTCCATAGTGATTTCTTTGTCATCAAATAATTGAAAGAAGTCAATATGTAAAATCTTGTCAGACACCGGGTGAACCTGGATGTCTTGTAAAACAGCGTTAAATGATTTTCCTTTTCCAAGATCGATCTCAACTGTGTGAGCGTTTGGAGTGTAAACCAAGTTTTTGAAAGCCATAACTTCTGCTGAGAAATGAACTGCCTGATTTCCTCCGTATAATACGCAAGGAACCAATCCAGCATTACGTAAGGCTTTAGTCGCAACTTTGCCCACGCTTTCTCTTTCTGATCCTTTAATTGTAATCGATTTCATTGTAAAAAAAATATAGTTATTAAATAATATTACTTGTTTGGCTTTTAGCTTTTGGCTATCGGCATTTTGTGTAATGAGATTGCTTCGTTGCTGGCAATGACAGTTACATTATAAATTTTCCACTAATGGAATTGTTGTGGTGCACCATGTGCATAACTTCAGCAAAAAGAGGTGCACAACTCAACACTCTTATTTTGTTTGATGCTGCCTTCAACGGAATAGAATCGGTAACTATCAATTCGCTCAATTGCGATTTTTCTATTTTTTCGTAAGCATCACCTGATAAAATGGCGTGTGTACAAATGGCTCTTACGCTTAATGCTCCTTTTTCGATCATTAAATCTGCGGCTTTCGCCAAAGTGCCTCCGGTATCAATCATGTCATCCACTAGGATTACATTTCTGCCTTTTACCTCACCAATTAATTCCATGGTGTCGATAATGTTTGCCTCTTTTCTTTGTTTGTAACAAATAACTACGTCAGATTCTAAGAATTTAGAATAGGCATAGGCTCTTTTTGAACCACCCATATCTGGCGAAGCAATCGTCAAATTATCTAAACCTAAACTTTCTACATAAGGTATAAAGATAGTTGAAGCAAAAAGATGATCTACTGGTTTTTCAAAGAATCCTTGAATTTGATCAGCATGCAAATCCATGGTCATTACTCTTGTTGCGCCTGCAGCATCTAATAAATTAGCTACTAATTTAGCTCCTATCGGAACTCTTGGCTTGTCTTTTCGGTCTTGTCTTGCCCAACCAAAGTAAGGAATTACTGCAGTAATGTGTCTTGCCGAAGCCCGTTTTGCAGCATCAATCATCAGTAACAATTCCATCAAATTATCTGCAGTTGGAAAAGTCGAACAAACGATAAAAACGCGTAAACCTCTGATAGACTCTTCGTAAGAAGGTTGAAATTCGCCATCGCTGTATTTAGCCATGGTAATTTTGCCTAACGGAATTCCGTATTTCTCAGCTATTTTTTCTGCAAGATAGACACTTTGTGAACAAGCAAAAATTTTAGCTTCTGGTTCTAGGTGTGACATTTAATTTGTTGTTTTTATTCCGCTACGCTCCATACAATTCGGCTTTGTCATTCTTCTAAAGCCGGATGTTTGTATACGCCTCGGGTGTAGTTAGTTGTGTGTTCCGTTTTTAGCGAGGTGCAAATTTATAAAATTTATTCAACTCTGAAAGGAAAAATTTAAGTATTTTTAGTTGAACATTTAATATTATTTTTTACATTTGCACCGTGTTAAAGGAATTGATGGTTGATTTAAATACAATCACATCTTTTATTGCGTTGAAATAACTGTCGTTATTTCATGTCTAGCTAAGCCCGGATGGCGGAATTGGTAGACGCGCTGGTCTCAAACACCTGTGGGAAACCGTGCCGGTTCGACTCCGGCTCCGGGTACAAAAACCGCTTCGAAAGAAGCGGTTTTTTTGGTTTTATGGGGTTTTCTATATTTTTATAAGCGATATTACTTGAAATAAGAAGGTAATTATTACGGAATGATTGTTTTGTAATAATGAAGGTTCAGGATCAATCAAATGTATTAAGACTATCGCTATTCGTACAATTGATAAAATAACTTTTGCCAATTTTTCTTTTTCTCTTTTTAAAAGTTGCTTTTTACGCTTTTTGGTTTTAAAGTTTTTTAGAAAATCTTCTAAAATGTTTTTTACCCCTGCGTTAATTTCGCTTTGTAGTTGTTGGGGTGTTGTTTGAAGGATTTGGAATTGTTGCATAGTTGAAATATTTTACATTTATTTCAACAAAATTAATTGGGGCAAAATTTAGATATTCGCCCATTCGTTCGCCCATCCTATCTATTTAAGTTTATCTAAATAGTTTTTGACCTCTTCTATGTGGTTATTCGAGGTGTATTTATTTCTGTCTTCCTGGCTGCCTTCATTTAAAACATTAATATTTCCTTTAATTGTTCTAGGCGTTCCGCTTATTAGTTTTTGAATAACTTTAAATGAGTTTTCTTTTGAAAGTTTTTTTATTTTATCTAATTCAAAAAATCCAAGTTCTTTGAGTAAAGCAATTTTATAAGGTGTTTTTTCTTCTTGTTCAATTTCCTCTTTTGTTGTCTCTGTATTAGGTAAACTTTTAAGTTTAGCCTTGTAAAATTTTGAACGTATGCCTTCCTCTCTTTTTTCTTTGAAAATGTATTTTTGTCTAAATTTTAAAAAGCGGTCTTCTAAATTGGCTTCAAAATCTTTTTTATCAGTTTTATCAAAGCCTCTTTTAATGAAATTTGCAACTATTCCTGTTTTCTTAATTTCCTGATATACTTCATCATCGGATAAATCGCATTTTCTTTTATATTCTAATTCTAATTGGTTGAATTGCTCAATCTTGCTTTCTATGAAGTTTCTTTCTGTCTTTTCAGGGTTTTCAATTAAGAAAATCATTTTATCTGTATTGTAACCTTCTTCATAGTATTTAATATTCATACGATTATTAAACGTTTTGTTATCTTCCATTTGCCTGTAATTTGAACTTTAAAATTATTGCTAATCAGAACATTTCTTTAAATTCCACAATGTTGTTTATCCCTTGAAATTTCTGTTTCGATTGAATATGTTATTTGATTCTTGTTCTTTTTCTAATTTTGCAGCATTATGATTAGGGTCTATTGACCTTGTGTAATCGGCTATAGAGCCTAAGTAGTTTCGTAAATGATATTTTGCAATCCCTCTGTTTTTATATGCATCTTTAAAATGTCTGTCAAGCTTTATGGCTTTTGTATAATCTTGTATCGCCCCTCGATAGTCTTGTAGAGAACGCTTTGCATTTCCTCTATAATAATAAGCACTCGCATAATTAGGATAAATTTCTATTGCTTTTGAGTAATCGGTAATTGCTCCTAGATAGTGCTTAAGGGAATGCATTACGAATCCTCTTCTATAGTAAGCTTCGCCATAATTTGGGTCAACTTCAATTGCTTTTGTGTAATCTTCAATTGCACTTTGGTAGTCTTGTAAGTGGAACTTTGCATTTCCTCTGCTATAATATGTACTTGCGTGGGCTGGCTTGTAAATTTCTATAGATTCGGTACACCTTTTTATTTCTCTTTGAAGGTGTTCCATAACATTTTTTTCATCCCTTTGTTTGCTTGTTTTGTTTTCTTTCATTAAATCATAATGGAATTTTATACCACAAATAACACAAAAAGGGAGAGCAGTCCATCCAACGGCATCTGTGTTTTTATAATATATGTCTTCTGAAATAATACCGAATTTTGATAATGCTAAACTACCTATAGTGAAAAGAAATATTATGCCTACCCAGAGTAAAAAAGGGATGAAAAAAAAACATATAAAGTACCTCATTATTTTGTTCATTGCTTATTTTGGAATTTAACTGCTTTTAACTTTCTTTCACTTGCAACGTCAACCCCAGCGCATTGATAATTTGTACAAAATTAGAAATCTGCAAATCGGTTTTACCTTGTTCTATTTTTGCAATGTAGGCACGTTCTTTGCCTATTTGGTCGGCTAATTGCTGTTGTGTTAAATGTTTTTCTTTGCGTTTTTCTTTTATTAATTCGCCATAGTAAAAAGACAATGCGTTTTTAGAAAACTCTTCTCTCTCAGGTGTTCCTTGTTTGCCGTATTGTTCGTCTAAATAGTCGTTAACACTATGAGTTTCTTTTTTTAACTTCTCGATATTTATTTTCATTCGTTCCATTGTTCTAATATTTTAATTGCCTTTTTTATTTGTTTGTCGTAGTCTTTAGTCGATTTTTTTATAAACCCATTTAGAAATAGTATCTCCTTACTTTGGGTTATATTATCGTGGTCTAATGTAAATACGATTACACGATATTCATTATTAACTAACTTCTTGGCGACTTTAGAATTAATTACCGATTGGGTTTTTATTACCTCAAATAAGTAATTTATTTTAGTCTTAACATTGGTTTCAGATAGGTTTATAAATTCTAAAAACTCATCTGTAAATTGTAAATTTCTCATTGGTTAATCTTTTGCAAATGTAATTAATTCGTTACTAAAAAACTAATTATTATTTATGCAACGTTTTTATTAGTTTGATTTGTGGTTGTTTTAATCTAAAATTACGATTATGCTCTTTAAAATTATTGGTAACTAGTCAAATATACTAAATGTCATAATACATTTTACTATTTTATCACACCTTCTTTATCACATAAGTCACAATTCCCCATATGATTAATTGGGTTTAGAATGCGTTAAGATTATTCGATTTTCTTAACACGTTATTCAAGTCGTGGAAAATTTAGGCCGTAATAAATTGCATAAAAAACCCCGGAAATTTTACTTCCGGGGTTACTAACTAATTCCATATGATAAACCAAACCATTCAACTTATTAATTATGGGTATAGAAAACTAATCTATAATAGTTAGTGTTTTTTATTGAATTTTTATTTAACCGAAAACTTAAATGTTGTTTTTGTCTTGTAATTCTCTCCGGGGTTTAAAACCGTAGATGGAAAATCTTTTTGATTTGGAGAATCTGGATAATGTTGTGTTTCTAAACATAAACCAGTTCTGTGAGCATAAGTTCCACCGTTTCTCATTGGTAAAGTTCCATCTAAAAAGTTTCCGGTATATAATTGTATTCCTGGTTGATCGGTGTATACTTCAAGCAATCTTCCGCTTCCTGCATCATAAGCAGAAGCTGCAAAACGTTCTCCTTTGCCTTGATTGTTTAGTACCCAACAATGATCGTAACCCAATCCTTTTTTCAACTGATCGTCTTTAGCTTCTATGGCTGCCCCAACAACTTTAGGTTTTCTAAAATCGAAAGGTGTATTCGTTACATCGGTCAATTTACCAGTTGGAATCAATGTCGCATCTACTGGAACTAATTTATCCGCATCGATAGTTATTTCATGATCTAAAATTGGTTTAGAAAAATCAGATGATAGGTTAAAATAAGAATGTTGCGTCAAATTCACAATTGTTTTCTTGTCTGTAGTCGCTTCGTAAAGTACGTCTAATGAATTATCATTTTTTAGCGTGTAGGTTACAAAAACAGTCAGGTTTCCTGGATAACCTTCTTCCATATCTTTACTCACATACTTCAATTTTAAGGATGCGCTGTCTCCACCTTTTGCTTCAGCAGCAGTCCAAACGACTCTGTGGAATCCTTCTGGCCCACCGTGTAATGCATTTGGTGTATTATTGATCGCTAAAGAATATTCTTTTCCGTCCAAAGTAAATTTACCTTTTGCAATTCGGTTGCCATATCTTCCGATAAGGGCTCCAAAATACGGATTGGGTTTCATGTATTGTTCCAAAGAATTAAAACCAATAACAACTTCTTCTGAAACTCCAGCTTTGTTAGGAACTTTTAGAGAAGAAATAATACCACCATACGTGATTATATTTACTTCCATTCCTTTTTGGTTTTTAAGCGTGTAACTGTCAATTTTTTCGCCTTTTGGAGTAGTTCCGTAAGCGGATTTTTCGATAGTTACCATTTCTGTAGCTTTTGCCTCTTTAGTCGTTTCTTCCACTTTTTTATCACCTTTACATTGAACATTCATACCTGCTAAACTTATTATGGAAACACCATAAATACAACGTTTTAATACATTCATAATTACTTGTTTTTAGTTATTATAATCCATGTTGAAAAAGATGGTAATAGGCTTCATTGGCATTGATTTTATCCTTGAAGTCTCTGATAGTAGTTTTCTCATCAATTACAAGCAATTCTATTCCTGCAATATCGGCAAAATCTTCCATATATTCTGTTGTAATCACTTGGCTGTAAACCGTATGATGTGCACCACCAGCCAATATCCATGTTGTTGCAGCAATATCAAGGTCCGGTTTGCAATCCCATAATACACGGGCAACAGGAAGTTTCGGTAAATCAGCCATAGGAGCAACGGCTTCTACTTCGTTTACAATCAATCGGAATCGGTTACCCATATCAATCAATGAAGCATTAATAGCATTTCCTGCAACTACATTAAACACCAAACGAACAGGATCTTCTTTTCCTCCAATTCCTAAAGGATGTACTTCGCAAGAAGGTTTAGCATCAGCAATAGAAGAACAGATTTCCAACATATGAGAACCTAAAACATATGATTTTTCAGGTGTAAAATGGTAGGTGTAGTCTTCCATGAATGAAGTTCCACCTTGATTTTCAAGACCTACATTCATTACTTTCATCGCACGGAGTAAAGCTGCTGTCTTCCAGTCCCCTTCGCCACCAAAACCATATCCATCCGCCATAAGACGTTGTACCGCAATTCCAGGAAGTTGTTTTAACGAACCAAGATTTTCGAAAGTATCTGTAAATGCTTTGAACCCGCCTTCTTCAAGGAATGCTCTTAATCCTAATTCAATTTTTGCAGCTTCTACTAATGAGTCTCTTTTTTCTCCACCTTTTTGAAGTGCCGGAGCCAAATTATATGACGTTTCATATACTTCAACCAGTTTATTGGTATCAGCATCAGAAACTGTATCAATATGTTTTGTTATATCCGAAGAGTCGAAACCATTTACCGAAAAACCAAAACGGATTTGGGCTTCAACTTTATCTCCTTCGGTTACAGCAACTTCACGCATATTGTCTCCAATTCGAGCTACTTTTAAGTTTTGGAATTCATCCCAACCTAAAACCACTCTGGACCAAATGCCTAATTTCTTTTGAACACGTTCGTCTTCCCAATGTCCTACAACCACTTTGCGTTTTTTACGCATTCTGGACATGATAAAACCAAATTCTCTATCTCCGTGAGCTGATTGATTTAAATTCATAAAGTCCATATCCATAGAAGCCCATGGAATTTCCGCATTGAATTGGGTATGTAAGTGACATAATGGTTTTTTAAGAATACTTAAACCGCCAATCCACATTTTAGCAGGCGAAAAAGTATGCATCCAAGCCACAATACCAATACAGTTTTTGTTAGAATTCGCTTCTAGACATACATTAGTAATTTGAGATGGAGACTTTACCACATCTTTATACACGATTTTCACTGGAATATGTGATGAGCCATCCAATCCTTTTGCAATGTGTTGTGAGTGTTCAGCTACTTTTCTTAGCGTTTCTTCACCGTATAATTCTTGGCTTCCTACTACAAACCAAACTTCCTTTTGAGATATATCGATCATATTTTTTGTTTAATGTTTTCTTTGTCTATTATTATAAAGCTTTCGGGATTCAATAGAAATCGTATAAAAAATGCACTTTAAAGAACCTCGCCCCAGCCCTCTCCAAAGGAGAGGGAGTCGGAACTATAGGAATATAAGTGGTCTATTATCTTCAAAATTTATTTTTGCCCGTAATAGGAATCTTTCCCGTGCTTACGTTCGTAATGTTTTTTTATTAATGAATCTTTTAGTCTTGGTGCATTTGGATTTATCAGTAATGTTAAGTGAGCCATTTCGGCCACTACTTCTAAAACTTTACTATTATAAACCGCTTTCGCAGCGTTTTTTCCCCAAGCAAAAGAACCGTGATTGCCTATAAGAACCATTTCAACTTCTTCATAGGAAAGGTTTTTTTCTTTAAAGCAATCCAAAATTTGGATTCCGGTATTGTGTTCGTAATTTCCCTCGATAAGCGCGTCGCTCATTGGAGCTGCACAAGGAATATCAGATGTTAAGTGATCGGCATGCGTTGTTCCAAATATTGGAATGTCTCTTTGTGCTTGTGCCCAAGCCACAGAATACGTAGCATGAGTGTGTGCCACACCACCAATGTTTGGCCAATTTTTGTATAAATATGCATGCGTTTTTGTATCCGATGAAGGACGCATACTGCCTTCGACAATGTTATTGTCAAAATCAACAATAACGATATCTTCCGGTTTTAAATCTTCGTAAGGAACTCCGCTAGGTTTTATGGCGAAAACACCATTTTTTCTATCTACTGCGCTCACATTTCCAAAAGTATAGACTACCAAATTTAATGCATTCAATTGCATGTTTGCTTCGTAGCATTCTTGTTTTAAATCTTTATACATAGTGCTCTTTTTGTAGTTTTTTAAGAGATGGATCTGCAAAAGAACTTAACTGGTCATACGCTAACAACAATTTGTGATAGGCTGCAACTTTGTCTAATTGAGGGAAATATTCTCCATCAAAATCACTTCCCATTTTTTGACTGGCTTCAATTACATTAGGATAAATTCCTGCTGCAACTGCTGCATAGATAGCGGCGCCTAATGCTGGTGTTTGATCTGAAGCTGCAATTTTAATAGGCTTGTTCAAAACATTAGCCAAAGTTTGCATAATATAAGGTGATTTTCTGGCTACACCACCAATTCCGATGACACTGTTTATTTTTACCCCTTCTTCTTCAAAACGGTCTACGATTTTTTTAGAACCAAAACAGATGGCGTTAACCAAAGATTTGAATAAATGTGGCGCTTTTGTGCCTAATGATAAATTAGAAATGGCACTTTTTATTTCCTGATTGGCATCTGGAGTTCTTCTTCCGTTAATCCAATCTAAGGCGATTGGAACACTTTCTGATAATGGGATTTTTTCTGCCTCTGCCGTTAATTTTATAATTAAATTATCGCTCATTTCTTCTTTTAGTTGCTCTTTTTGAGCGTCTGTCAAAAGGGAAGAAGTAGCTAATAAATGATCCGTTGGCCACAGTAGTAATTCTTTATACCAAGCCAATAAATCTCCAAAAGCGGATTGACCTGCTTCCAGACCTATAAATCCTGGAATTACCGAGCCATCAACTTGTCCGCAGATGCCACGTACGGTTTTTGTTCCGATTGACTTTTTCGAATCTACAATAATATCACACGTTGAGGTTCCCATAACACGAACCAATGTATGTTCTTCTATTTTTGCTCCAACAGCACCTGAGTGCGCATCGAATGTTCCAACAGCGACAACTGTATTTGTGGTAAGCCCCAATCTTGTTGCCCATTCTTGGCTTAAATTCCCTGCTACAAGATCAGATGTATAGGTTTCATCGTATAATCTTCCGCGAAGTGCTGCAAGATAAGGATGTAGTTTTCCTAGAAATTCTTCTGGAGGTAAACCATTCCAGTCTTCATGCCACATGGCTTTATGGCCAGCTGCACAACGACTTCTTTTAAACGATTTCAAATCTTTGTTATCAATCAATAGATAGGTCATTAAATCGCAATGTTCCATCCAAGTGTAAGCCGCATTTTTTACCGCTTCATCTGTTCTTGCGATATGCAAAATTTTGGCCCAAAACCATTCTGATGAATAAATTCCTCCAACATATTTTGTGAAATTTTCTCCACCCCAATTAGCGGCAAGTTCATTGATTTCATTTGCTTCATTTACAGAAGTATGATCTTTCCAAAGTACCATCATCGCATTTGGATTGTTCTCAAAGCCCTTTGTTAAAGCCAAAGGGATTCCGTCTTCAGTAACGGGTACTGGAGAAGATCCTGTTGTGTCGATGCAAATGCTTCGTATCAGAGAAGGATCTATAGTACTGTTTTCAACAACATATTTTATTGTGGCTTCTAATCCTTCGATATGATCTAAAGGATGTTGACGAAACTGATTTATAGATGCGTTACAATATTCTTTGTTTTTCCATCGCTTGTATTGACAAACATTCGATGCCAATTCCTGCCCGTTTTCAGTGTCTATTAATATTGCTCGAACAGAGTCTGTTCCATAATCTAATCCTATAACATAATTTTTCATTCGAGATCCTTATTAATTATAATGACAAATATAGTATAAATAATTCATAAGTGTATAAAAAACACTTAATTTAATTTAGCATTGTAATTTTTATCAAAACGTTAGTAAAATAGGTATTTAAGAATATTACAAATAATAAATGTGTGTTGTACATTTATTTTATTGCGATTATCTCATCTTTAACTTCAAAACTGTTACAGAATAGGCAGGTAAGCTCATCTGTGCTTTGTCACCTTTCAACTTATATTCGCTTTCTGTCGGGCTTATTTTTTTAGGAGAAGCAAAAGAATTCTCATCTTGTAAATTCGGACTTGTAAGCGTTGTAAGAGTTCCTTTAGATTGTAATTTGCTTCCTTTTAAATCGATATTAACGTCTTGTGCATTCGCTGAAGTGTTCACCAGTTTTACGATTACTTCTTTGGCATTAACATCTTTCACCGCTGATGCGTACAGATTATTTTGACCTGTTACCGGTTTTCCATCCTTGGTTATGGTTATTAGATCGGTTCCTTTATTGGTTGCAAATAATTTTTGTACATAATAATTGGCAGAGCCATACGCTTCTAAATTGTTGAACCAAAGTAAATCCGGTGTCCATTGCCAAGCTTCTTCATGCGCCATCAATGGAGCATAGGAAGTTAGGTTAACGACTTCAGCGTTTCTTTCTAATCCAGTCATAAAAGCGGCTTCAGAAAAAGCACATTCCCAATTGTTTCTGTTATCAGGACTCGCAATAGCTACACTTTGAGCAGCATATTCTCCCGCAAAAACTTTAGGTCCTTTTCTGTCGTAACTGTCGTAACGGGTTGCATTTTCCCTGAACCATTGTGGACTTTTATAATAATGCTCATCTACGATTTCAGCATTCAACTTTTTAAGTTCTTGCATACCATATTCAAAATAGTCTCCCTCTGGAAATGGACCGCTTCCGGAAACAATAATCATTTTGGGATATTTTGATTTTATGGCTTTTTCAAAAACTTTATATCTCGCGATGTAATCTGGTCCCCATTGTTCATTTCCAACACCAATGAATTTCAAATTAAAAGATTTTGGATGTCCCATTTCAGATCGTATTCTACCCCAAGGAGTTTCTACTGACCCATTTGCAAATTCAATTAAGTCTAATGCATCTTGCACATAAGGATCTAATTCCTCCATTGGCACCAATTCACCGGTATTGAACTGACACGCCATTCCACAACTCAAAATAGGTAAAGGTTGTGCGCCCAAATCTTCTGAAAGTTGGAAATACTCAAAAAATCCTAATCCAAAAGTCTGGAAATAATCGGGTGCTGGTTTGTGACTGAACTCCGTATTCCAACGGTTGATTAAGGTTTCTCTTTTCTCTACATCGCCCACGGTTTTTTTCCATTGGTAGCGTTGTGCCAAAGTTCTTCCTTCAACAATACAACCTCCGGGAAATCTCAAGAATCCTGGTTTCATATCATATAGCAACTGAACGATGTCTTTACGCATCCCGTTTTTTCTATTTTTCCAAGTCTCTTCCGGGAATAGCGAAATCATATCTAAATCGATTGTTCCTGTTCCTTCAAAAGTAATTTTTAACTTTGCTTTTGCTTCTGTTTGAGTAGCTGTAAATTGCGCAGTATAAGTCTGCCAATCATTTGATGTTGGTGCAATGCTGGTTTCACCAAGAATTTTATTGTCTTTATCAACAAATTGAATAATGATTTTTTTGATGGCTCCATTGTGATTGGCAGCTTTTAAAGATAGGTTGTATTTTGCGTCTTTTTTGACTCCCATTCCCCTGAATCCTTCATTTATCATTTCAAATACCTTGTCATTATTTATAAGAAATCTGCAAAATCTTGGGTTTGTTTTGTTTTCTAATGCTTTGATAATTGTAGCAGAGCCCGATTGTTTATTGAAAGCATATTTGTCAGTGTTAGGCTGGTCCCAACCCATAAGCGGTGCTTCAAATTCAAAAGAGCGGTTTTTGATCATTTCGGCATACAATCCGCCATCCGCAGCAAAGTTGATGTCTTCAAAAAAAGCACCGTACATTGTTGGTTGAATTTTAGTAACAGTATTGGCGATATTAACTTCCAGATTTGTTTTTTGGGCATTGGCATATATACCATTTAGTAACAGGCCACAAAGGGTGATTTTGGTGATTAAATTGGGTTTCATTTTTTTTAAAATTTGTTTAAGGTTTAGGGTTTAAAGTTGTTGGAATTGAACTTTAAACTTTAATAATTTTTACTATTTCGTCTACTATCTTAAAGTCTTTTATCTCTTTTATTCTTTATAATCTATCCAAACTTTCATTTTTCCAACGCCTCTGTTAGACCAGGAATAATATGGAATGGCTTTTAATTTTTCAGTTTGAATGGTATTCACACCTTCTAAAAGGGCTGGTTCTTTTACCACTTTAAAAGTGTCACCAGCATCGATAGTGATTTTATCAAAATCAGTTGCATTGTCAATTTCCTCAATAGCATATACAATCGGTCCATATTCTAAAGCTACTTTTCCGATGTTGCCTGCTACTTTGGTATTGGTCACAACTTCTTTCACTTCCATTGGGAAATTAAGTGCTATCGTTTCTCCTTTTTTCCATTTTCTGGTGATGGTAATGTATCCGTTATCTTGTTGATAAGCAAAAGGTTTTCCATTTATAGTAACTGAAGTTTTTGCAGTTGAGGTGTTTTTATAACTGTATAAATCTCCCGGTAAAACTTGGTTTCTCGCCCAACTTGGGATGCGTAATTTTATGGTGAATTCGGTTTCTTTTTTAGGAGTAACGGTAAGTGTAACTTTGCCATCCCAAGGGTAATTTGTTTTTTGAGAAATTTCCAAATTAGTATTTTCCAATGCTATTGTCGCCGTATTCGAAGCGTATAAATTCACATAAAGCATATCTTTTGTTTTAGAATAAATCAATCCCGGAATCGAAGGAATAAATCGAATTAAATTGGTTGGACAACAAGAACAATCAAACCAAGATTGACGGGTGCATTCACCACGGTTGAATTTATAAACCCCATCGGATTCTAATGCATTTGGATAAAAGAATTTTTTTCCGTCCAAAGACAATCCGGAGATCAATCCGTTATATAAAGTGCGTTCAATCACATCAAAATAATCAGAACTACCAGATAAATTATGCAGCCTGTGATTCCAATATACATTTCCAATAGCGGCGCAGGTTTCGTTATAAGCGGTAAGGTTTGGTAACTCATAGTTTTCTCCAAAAGCTTCTCCATCATGTTTGGCACCAATGCCTCCTGTGATGTACATTTTTTTGTTCACCATGTTGCTCCATAATTTGTTTACCGCATTACGATAGGCAGAGTCATTTTCGATGGCGGCAATGTCCGTCATTCCGGCATACATATACACCGCTCTTACGGCATGACCCACTGCTTCTTTTTGTTGAATAACAGGAATGTCATCTTGTGAATAGGCTCCGTATAATTGATGATTTTTTGGATTTCCTCTGTTGTCCAAAAAGTATTTGGCCAAATTCAAATAGGCTTTATTATTGGTGATTTGATATAGTTTTACCAAACCCGTTTCCACTATTTGATGTCCGGGTACACCATGAACTTGATCTTTACCATCGCCAAAAGTGCGCACTAACATATCGGCATTTTTGATGGCAATGTCCAAGAAATTTCTTTTTCCGGTAGCTTGATAATGCACAACGGCAGCTTCTATCAAGTGGCCTGAGTTATACAATTCATGACTTATTTGCAAGGATTCCCAACGCTTTCCTTCTATCACGGGCACCCATGGGGCTGGTGGTTTAGCTGGATTTATAGTTCTCCAAGTCGTTAAATAGCCATCTTTTTCCTGACCAATTTTCACAATGCTTATTAGCGAATCTAGTAAAGTTTCTAGTTTTGGATTGGGTTCGCTGATTAAGGTATTCGAAGCGCCTTCTATTATTTTGTACACATCAGTATCGTCAAAAGGCATTTGCCCTTTAACGGTTCCTTCCATTTTACCGCCTGCAATTAAAAAATTATCAAGACGTCCTTCTTCTTCACATTTATGAATGGCATATTCGATAGTTTTTTCTTGAACCTTTTTGATAATGGGTAACCAAAAGGCATCGGTTAATTTTACATTCTGAATGTCAACGGGGGTGATGGTATAACCTGATTTTTGTGGTGTGCCCGATTTTTTTGAACGCTGTTGACAATGTCCATAAAAGGTCATTAATACCGAAACTGCTATTGTTGTTTTTTTGATGAAGGTCATTTTAATTTCGTTTAATCGTTTTTATAAAATAGTGTATTTATAAATATTGATTGTTGCCGCACCAACCAATATTTTTTTTTCTTTAGTAATGGTATTCTCTTTCAAGCTTACTTCAGCCTCTTTTCCTATGATGTTTCGGACCATATAGGAACTGCCTGAAATAGTCCACTTTGTAATTTTATTGGAAGTTTTAACTCCATTTAAATCAATAGTAATTTCTTGATCTGTTTCAGTTGGGTTAACTATTGCAACGGTTAATGTTTTTTTATCGCTTGATAAAGTAGCAACAATATCAAGCGGATAGGTGTCACCTCCGGCATTTACTTTTGGTTGTTCCCCGCCAATAGGCCATTTAGGCTGAGGTTGTGGAGTATTTCCTGCTACCTGAACTGGGATGTTTCCAAATTGGGATTGGTATAATTTAAATAATAAACCAGTTGTGTTATAGGTGGCATCAACATCGTTAAATGAAAGACAAGAAGTCCCAAAGGTGAAGCCAGACATTTTGATTAAATCGGTATTGCGAAAAATTTCATTTAAAGCTCTCGCATATCCTATTGTAACGCCCAATGTTGGAGTAGGGTGAACCCAGTTGGTATAATAGGCCCACTCATCTAAATATACAGGGATTTTTTCACTTCCAGGAATTCGGTTATGATACTCTTTATAATGCTCGGCTTTGGCTCTAATTCTGTTTGCGGGTCTTCTGGTCCAATCTACTAATGGTTCATTTGCGTCAACATAATCACCAACTGTAATGTCAAATCTTTTGTCAACGGAGCAGTAAAAATGCTCACTCATAAAATCAATGTTGTTTTTCGCGTTGCGCAACATTCCTCCAGTCCAATCGGAAGGTGTATCATATTCGGCCAGCACTTTACCGGTAGTTTTTAAAGCATTTCCCGTTACGGTCATTTCTTCAATCGAAGCGCCGGAAGCAATCAACTTTATAGTTGGATCTACTTCCAACATTTTGTCGGCAAACATTTTATGTTTAATGATGTGGTTTTTTAAGCTAATTTGGCCCAGTTGCCAATGTCCATAGCTTTCATTTCCCACACACCAAAATTTGATGTTGAACGGATTCGGATGTCCATTTTCGGTTCTCAATTTCCCCATTGGAGTTGTAGTTGCGCCATTCACATACTCAACCCATCTGGCTGCAGAATAGGCATCGCCAAATCCTGTATTTACGGTCAAGCCGAGTTCAACGCCTATCAGTTCGGCAAATTTTATCATTTCATGAGTGCCAACATCGTTGTCTTCAACCCCTTCCCAAGCGTATTCATAACGAGGTGGTCTTTGGTCTGGATCTCCAACACCGTCTTTCCAGTCGTATCCGGAAATGAAATTTCCTCCCCATCTGTAGATACCAGAATTTAAACCTTTAAGTAATTTTATAACTTCTGGACGAAATCCTTCAATATTATCTTCGGGCATTAAGGAAACAGCTCCAATAGAAAAAGTTCCATTTACTAATCCTGTAATTTCTAATTTTGCATTAGTACTGCTTTCTTTACAGCTAAAGGAAAAATTGTATTTTTTATAGTTGTTTGCTAAAGGGTCTATGGTAACAGATGATTTTTGATTTGGCTTTTCTCCCCATACTAAACTTACCGTCACTTTTACATTTGAACTTCCGGATAATACAATTCGTCCAACATAATTTTTATTGGCTACAACTGAGATTCCAGATTGATAAATACCTTGCGGAATTTCATTGTTTGTGCTGATTTTTGGTGAGGAAACGCCAACATATGGATGAATGGAATCCATAACCACAGCAGTCTGATTAGTTGGTTTCCATTGATTAATAGTTGCTCTTGTATTTACAGGATTTAATTTTTCGTTTAAATCAACCGGATAAAAGAATTTTCGATCATCTAACATTTCCGCCCAAAGGCCATCATCCACTAAATTACCTACATCTTTATTCCCTAAATTTTCGATAAATTGACCATATAGATATTTTGTAATCGGTTCTCTTGTAGAGTCCAATTTTATTTTAGCCACAATTTGTTTTGGTTTAATCGCTTTCTTTTGGGCATTACACCCATTGAAAGCGATTAAGCCAAGAACAAGAATCAATATGTGCTTTAAATTAGACATTTACTTTATTTTTTTAATTCAAAGGTTCTAGAATAGGCCATAAATCGGTATCCCATTTTAACTGGTTTATTTTTAAAACAGGTCTTCCTTTTTGTTTGGCATCATACGCATGGTAAATGATATAATCTTTTCCGTCAAAAGTATAAGCACTGTTATGTCCTGCTCCATACCAATTTTCATTTCCTTGAATAAGTAATGTTCCGCCGCCTTCGTTTAATGATTTTCCGTCTTTATCTACGTAAGGACCGGTAATGCTTTTTGATCTTCCAACCACAACCTTGTAGGTGCTTTTTTCACCTCTGCAGCACAAATCCCAAGAAAGGAATTGATAATAATAGCCGTTCTTTTTAAATATAAAAGGAGCTTCGAGTGCGCCATCTCCGGGATCGGTATCTGCTAATTCGAAGGTTCTTTTACGTTTTGATATGGTGTACCATTGTTCGGGTTGTGCCACTGATTTTAAATCCGGATTTAATTTTACCATTTTCAGCCCATCCCAAAAAGAGCCAAAAGCCAGCCAAGGCGTATTGTTTTCGTCAAAAGTTAAATTGGGATCTATCGCATTCCACATATCCCGGTTGGGAACCGATTGGACAACAATTCCATGATCCACCCATTTGTATGCTGGGTCTTTTGGATTTAAAGTTGTATTGGTTGCCAATGCTATCGCCGACGTATTTTTTGCGAAAGCAGAAACCGAATAATATAAATAATAGGTGTTGTTATGAAAGGAAACATCCGGTGCCCAAATGTGATTGTTGAAATCTGGAACAACACTATCTACCCAAACCGGTTTTTCTTTAAAAATAGCGGGTTCTTGATTCCAGTTTTTTAAGTCCTTAGAACTAAAAACACTTATTCCTTGACCCGTACAATATAAATAATACGTGTCTTTTTGTTTAATCATCACCGGATCGTGAACAGTAATGTCTTGTGCCCATGACGAAGTCGTCATGATTAGTAAAAGGAACAGAGGCTGTATTTTTTGATATAATTTCATGTTTTACTTTTTTTAAACCATATAAGTCATTTAAGAAAAATATAAGTTTTTACTATTTTGTACTTACAGAACTGTTTTGTTTTTTTAATTCCAACTTTTAAAACATATAAGATATTTAAGAAAATATAAGTTTAAAATGTTTAACGGTTTCAGAACTGTTTTTAATTTCATCTTTAATGAACTTATATGGTTTAACTTTTTCAGCCATAAGCTTTTACTATTTACTAAACGGTATTCAAAACTGCGACTGAAAACTGTTAACTAATTATTTTGCTATGCCTTCTGTTGTCATAATTACTCGTTTCATTGTTCCGTCTTCATTGTAAAATAAATGATCTATACAAACGGATCTTCTGAAACTACCGCCATTAGGTTGAATAGCGCCATTGTGATAAATAAAATAATCTTTTCCTTTGAATTCAATGATGGATTGATGGTTTGTATTTGAATTTCCGGCGATTTCATTCAAAATGCCTTTGTATTCCCAAGGCCCATTAATAGATTTACTCATGGCGTAGGCTATTTTTTCAGGAAATTGATACGCATACGATAAATAATACCAGTCATTTTTTTTGTGAATCCATGGCGCTTCGGTGAAATTAGGTAAAGAGATGGTCTCTATCGGACCATCGAGCTCTATCATATTCGACTTCAATTTTGCGTAATGACAAACGGTGTTTCCCCAAAATAAATAGGCTTGACCATCATCATCAATCATTACTGTTGGGTCGATGTCATCCCAATCAATTTTGGTTTGGGTGGTCATATCATTGGTAATAAGTGCTTTCCCTAAGGCATCTTTAAACGGACTCGTTGGACTATCCGAAACAGCAACACCTATTGCTTTCCCATTGATGGTTCCGTGGGTAACGGTCACGTACCAATAAAATTTTCCGTTGCGTTCAATGACTTGTGAAGCCCAAGCATCTGATTTTGCCCAAGTAAAATCGGTTACTTTTAGTGGTACAGGATGTTCTTGCCAATTCACCATATCGGAGGAGGAATACACCAACCATTCATTCATTTTATAAAAATTAAAATCATTTGGTGCCTCATCATGACCCGCATAGAGATATACTTTGTCTTTGTAAACCAAAGCCGCAGGATCGCCTGTGTACTTGTCTTTGATGATGGGATTGTTGATTGGTAGGGTTTGACTCGTATTTATACCATTGGCGGAAGCCATAACTTCATCTTGTTTTATTGTTTTACAAGCCGAAACAAGCACCAAAAGGGATAGCGTTATAATTGTATTTTTCATTTTCATTTTTTCTATAAAAAGAATGTATTATTGGTAATAAATGCCTTTTCTAATGATTGGAAAAGGCATTTACGTTTGGTATCAAAAAGATTAGTTTATTTTTTTAGCCCAAACGGGTTGTCCACCAGAAGTGAATCCGGAATAGGTTAAGGTCACTTTTCTAGGAGTGGCTTCCCAATCCCAGGCATCGCTTACTTTACATTTATTTCCATTTACGGTAAGTACTTCTTTTGTAGTGTCATACGACCATGCTCCGATAACACTGCCACTCACTTTTTTATCAGCAGTCAAGAATATAGAAACTGATTTTTGAATCGTTCTATACTGATAATTCATTGTAATCTGTTCCCAAGTTCCTATAAATGAAGTCTCAGTAATAGCGGTTTTAGGTACTCCGGCATAGCGTTCAGGAGCAATTACAGGCCAACCGTCTTCGGTCCATTGAATGGCTCGTACGTGACCCATCATTACAGCATTAGATACGTTAATCCCAGGTACTCCTTCAGGTAAACGGGCTTGTGAGGAGTAAAACCATTCTTTGGTATCTGGATTTTGGAATACGGAGCAATGAGAAAAACCAACCCATCCTGTATGGTAGTTAAAGGAGTGGGGGTGTGTCAACATTGGCCAACACTCCGCTCCATTAGTTACATCGCCCCCATTGATACCAATGTACGGACCCATTATGTTTTTGGAACGGGCAACACGAGTATTATAGGCTACTGATAATTCATCATAGGCCATAAATAAATAATAATAACCGGTGTTTTCGTTATAAATAATTTCGGGACCTTCGGAAGCTTGCCAACGACTGTTTCCTCGTTTTGCAATGCGAGTCCCATAGTCACTTAGTGTTTTTAATTGATCTGGTTTGCCTGTTGCTGGATTTAATTTTAATGCTGCAATACCAGAATGCCAGGAACCGTAAATTAAATAATGTTCGCCCTCTGGAGTAATTGTAAAAGTAGGATCGATAGCGTTGAATTTGAAATAAGCCTCCCAGTCATTACCGCCATTTCTAACATAACTTTTTACGCCATCCGGTTCTGAACAGACTACCATTCCTTTGTCTGTCCAAACATTTGTAGCTAAGTCATCGGATTCCGCAAGACCAATGAATGCTCTTTCCGACCATGAGGTATTATAATCTGTCCCTACAATAGGTTCAGTAACTACAATACTGTAATACATTCGGTATTTGTTACCTACTTTTTTGATATAAGGAGCCCAATATCCATACGTTGGGTTTGCGATAGCTGGTAAAGCCGGAACCATTCGTGCTCTTTTGTTGTTCAAGGAATCTTTTACCCAAGCAGGTGCTTGAGTCATGGCTGAACCCATGTATTCCCAAGTTATAAGATCTTTGGATCGTCTATAAGGGAAATGACCATGTCCATCATGTGCATTTCCATAGGAAGCATCTGTTTGGTACATATAATAATAATCGCCACATTTTTCAACAGAAGGATCATGTACGTTAGCCAGATTCCATTGGGAACGGCTATCCCAAGAGGCAATAGAAGTATAATTATCCGGGTAAGTAGGTCCGGGAAAAGTATTTGGTACAACCACTACTGGGGGAACTACCGGGTCTGGAGCTGAGGCAGGATCATCACTGGAACAACTACTGAAAAGTACTACCAACAATAGCATTATTGGGTAAGACCTTAAATTGAAAATGGGAAGGGAATTTTTCATCTTTATATGCTTTTATTTGGCTTCTAACACCACTACAGAAAATGCAGGTATTGTTATTTCCAGTTTACCCTTTTTTGTTTCAAAACCTTTGAATACAGCAGGTTTAATTTTTGTTGGGTTATCAAATGAATTATGGTCTTGTAATTTTGATGATGCTAAAATAGTTCCGGCAACATTTTTGATTCCAAGTTCTTTTATGTCGATTTCTATTTTGTGTTCTTTTTTAGAGTCAATATTTACTAATGAAATATGAACTAATCCATTTTTATCTTTTGATGCCGAAGCCGATAATGCTGGAAGTGTTTCGCCATTATAGGTATATAAAGGGGAATTAAATGTAAGGGGTAATAATTGAGCATCTTGATGTTCGCTGTACATTTTCATTACATGATAGGTCGGCGTTAAAATCATTTTGGCTTTATCCGTAAGAATAACAGCTTGCAAAACATTTACACATTGTGCTAGATTAGCCATACGTACCCTACTGGCGTGGTTGTTAAAAATATTAAGCGTTGCTCCAGCCAAAACTGCATCTCTCATGGTGTTTTGTTGGTATAAAAAACCAGGATTAGTTCCTTTCTCTACATCGTACCAACCGCCCCATTCATCTACTACCAAAGCAATTTTTTGCTCAGGATCATATTTGTCCATAATGGCGCCATGTTTGGTAATTAGTTCATCCATTTTCAAGGCTTCTTTCATGGTTGTGAAATACTGTCCTTCCGTAAAATCTACTCCATCTCCTTTTTTATTCCATTCAATCACAGAATAATGATGCATGGCAACGCCACCCAACATGTTTCCTGGAATATTCTTCATCAATGTTTCGGTCCAATTATAGTCGGCATCACTTGCACCGGAAGCAATACGCATTAAACCGCCTGTGTTTTCCCAATCAGACATAAATGTGGCATATTTACGGTATTCGCCAGCATAATATTCTGGTTTCATATTACCACCACAACCCCAAGCTTCATTACCAATTCCCCACATTTTTACTTTCCAAGGTTCAGTTCTTCCATTTTTTTTACGTAAATCACTCATTGGGCTTTTGCCTCCAAAGTTGGCGTATTGTACCCAATCTGAAAGTTCTTGTACAGTGCCACTGCCAACATTTCCAGACAGGTAAGGTTCTGTTCCAAGTAATTCACACAAGTTTAAAAAATCATGTGTGCCAAAACTATTGTCTTCAGTAGTTCCTCCCCACCATTGGTTTACTATTGTTGGTCTGTTTTCTTTTGGACCAATACCATCTTTCCAGTGATAGGTATCTGCAAAACAGCCACCCGGCCATCTTAAATTAGGGATTTTTAATTTTTTAAGAGCATCAATAATATCATTACGCACCCCGTTTGTATTGGGTATTTTTGAAGTATCCCCAACAAAAAAACCACCATAGATAGATCTTCCTAAGTGCTCTGCAAAATGTCCATAGATATTTTTATTGATGGTAGGTGCATTTGCAGTATTTTTTATAGAAAGTACTGTAGTCTCTTTTTGTGCAAAAGTAATTTGATTACAAAAAGTAAAAATAAATAAGATTAATAAGGCTTTTTTCATGTTGCTTTTAAGTTATAATATCATGTGGTAAACTTTATAAGGCTTGCCACATGATATTAAGAATTCTAACTAAATCAAATAAATAGTATTAATAACCCGCATTTTGAATCGTTCCAGGATTATTGTCCGATTCAGATTGTGGAATTGGGAAGAAGTCTCTACCTGTTTTATAGGTTTCAAATTCAGCATCTCTAGATTTTAACCAGGCTAATTTTGTTGGATTTTCTAACCATCCCCATCTACGAATATCATCAAAACGATGTCCTTCCAGTGGGAATTCCAAGAATCTTTCATGTCCAATTTGCTCTCTCATGCCTTCTTGTGTCAAGCCAGGTTTTGCAGTACTTAAGTTAGGCAAACCTACTCTGTTTCTTACCAATTGGATATAGGTGTATGCTCCAGATGTGTCTCCAGTTTCGTTTAAACATTCCGCATACATTAATAATATATCTGCATATCTTAAAATACGCTCATTAATGCCTGAACGCCAGTCAAATTCATTAGCATAATTTCCATCTGAATTTTGATATTTTCTACAAAATAAGTTATTTAGGTCTGATGGGTTATTAGCATAAAAAGTTGCAAAATCTTGACCATACAATGTCATTCCTCCAGATTTGTTGTAGAACATGGTGGCATCTAAACGAGGGTCAACTGTATTGCTAACTGTTTTTTCTTCTTGAAACTCATTAAATAAAGTTCTGGTAGGATTTACATCCGTCCATCCAAAAGCTCTGGGAGCATAGGTGATTGCTCTTGCTGAAGTTTTTCCCCAAGCTGCTTCAGGAGTTCCTCCCCAACCTAAATTAACACCACCTGCGCTTCTGCTGAATTGTACTTCAAAAACAGATTCAGAATTGTTTTCATTAGTGTCGGTGAAATTATCACGATAATTAGATACTAACGAATATACGCCTAAATCGATGACTTGTTTAAATGCAGTTTTTGCATTTGTAAAATCTTTATTAAATAGGTATGCTTTACCTAAATAGCCTAAGGCAGCTCCTTTAGTTGCTCTTCCTTTTTGTCCTCCATCTAAACCAGTTACACTAGTGTAAGAAGCAGGCAATAAATCTGCAGCAGCTTTAAAATCAGCAATTACTTGAGCCCATCCTTCTTCCTGTGTCTTTTGTGGATGGATTAATTCAGTCGTGTTTAACGGTATAGGAACATTTTTAAATAGGTTTACTGCGTGAAACAAAAATAAACCTCTTAAAAAATGAGCTTGACCTAAAATTCTGTTTTTAAGTGCCACATCTGTCATTTCGATGTTTGGTACGTTTTCCAGTACTTGATTTGCACGGTTAATCCCTTGATAATAGGTTTCAAAAGCCCAGCCGTATATCGCTCCGTTTGATGGGCTAGAGTTAAACCTGCCTACATTGTACATGGCATCCCAAGGGCTAAAGCTTTGGCTATCGTCTCCTTTAAGATCAAGTAATAAAGGCGTACTTCTCATGTACGTACCATCGGTTAGTAAGCTTCCGTATGCGGCATTTATACCTTGGATAGCATCCTCGTCCGTTTTCCAAAAAGACCCTGTAGTAGCTACATTTGGATCAACTTGAACTAAGTCTTCTTCATTAACACAACTCGTTAGTACAACGGATAGTGAAAAGAAAACTGTAAGATAATTGAATATTTTATGTTTCATTTTGATTCTTTTTTTAATTTTTTAGCTATTTTAGAAATCTATCTCTACGCCCATAGCAAAGGTTCTTGGATTTGGGAATGAACCCCCTTCGTAACCTCTAGAAAACAATCCGTCGCTAATAAAATCAGGATCGTAACCTCTGTACTTGGTAATAGTTAATACATTTTGACCGGTAACATATACTTTTGCTCTTCGCACAAACTTATTGTCTTTTAAAGGGAAAGAATAACCAATTTGAATATTCTGTAGTTTTATAAAGTCCCCATTTTCTATAAATCGGTTAGAATCTCTAGAGTTGGCATTAGGGTCTCCAATAATCGGACGTGGAACATTTGTATTAGTGTTTGTAGGCGTCCAAAAGTTAAGCATATCTGTACTTCCGTTAGAATATTGCCCACCCATTAAATTGCGGTAAGTAGCATCAAATACTTTGTTTCCACCGCTACCTTGCCAGAAGAATGAGAAATCCCAATTTTTATAGGAGCTGTCAAAATTTAAACCATAACTGTATTTAGGAATAGTAACTCCTTGGTATATTCTGTCATCTTCATTAATGATGTTGTCTCCATTTACATCTTTAAATTTTACATCTCCGGGAGCAGCACCAGATTGGAAAGCAGAAGCTGCAATCTCAGCCTGATCTTGGAAAATTCCATCAGTTTGGTAAGCAAATATTTCCCCGATAGATCTACCTACTTCAGTTTTTGAAGCGGCACCATAAATAGGTAAATTATCTGCACCAATTTGTAAAAATTTATTTTTTAACGTACCTAAATTAGCTGATATGCCATATTTAAAAGCATTGTCGTTATTGCGATAGCTTACTGCAAATTCTAACCCTTGGTTTCTTACAGCTGCGGCATTAGTTACAATACTTGCAGGGAAAGATCCTGTTGAATACGGTAACGGAACAGAAGCTAAAAGATCTGTGGATTCCTTTACAAAATACTCACCAGTGAATTGTAATTTATTGTTGAAAAGCCCTAATTCTAATGCTACATTGGTTGTTTCTGTGTTTTCCCATTTCACATTTGAATCTAATGCTGCAACTACAGTTGTGCCTGGAGCTAAAGTGTTTCCAAACGTATAACCTGCAAAAGGATTAATAGTTGAACTATAAGAATAAACACCTATTGTGTTGTTCCCTAAAATCCCATAACCTCCTCTTATTTTAACGCTATTGATCCACTCTGGAAGTTTCATGAATTTTTCACTGCTCAATTTCCAAGCTCCTGAAAAGGAGTAAAAATTTTCTGAATTATTCTTAGGACTGAAAAGTGATGATCTGTCACGTCTAAAGTTTGCGGTTACTAAATAACGATCGTCATAACTATAGTTTAATCTGCTTAAATAAGATATTCCTGTTATTTTATTTTCATACTCTCTCCCTGAAATATCATCAGCATATTCTAAATGATTGATCTCACCTGGCTGATATCCTACACCTCTTGATATATGATTATTGTGTACGTTATTTTCTTGAATCCAACCTGCTAAAACATCAAAGTTATGTTTGTTTACCGAAAGATTGTAAGTAAGTAAATTATCAACAATAGTTCTTGTTTGACTACCGTTAGTAACGTCTAACGCCGCTTCTTCATTGGTAGTAATATAGTACCAACCTAAATCACTTGGCGGATTAAAAAGTCTGGTATGCCAGTCCAATCTGTCTGCACTTGCATTGATTTTATATTTTAAACCTTTAAGGATTTCAAGCTCTCCCCAGATGTTACCAATAAATCTATTTCTCTTATTGGAATTTTCCATTAAGTTATTGAATCCGATAACGTTTAAGGTTATGGCTCTTTGTGTTAAGTTATCGGCTCCACCAAAACCACCCAATCTATTAGGATCATAAACAGGCATTGTTGGGATTGCTAATAATAACTGACCTACAGCAGATTGTCCAGGTAAGTATTCATTGAAATTTTCTTTATCAGATTGAGTATAACCCAATTTGGCACCATATTTAAATTTACCTTTTTTACCATTTAAATTTAAAGTAGTAGATAGTCTGCTGTAATCTTGAGGTGTTCTTAAATAACTACTATTCTCGAAGTAATCAACGTTTAAACTATACCCTAAACTTTCAGCTCCACCAGAAAATGTAAGGGCATGATTTTCAATAACACCAGTTTTATAAACTTCGTCTTGCCAGTTCGTATCTACATTATTGATATAAAGCGGATTAGAAGGGTCGTTGCCAGGAGCTAAAGATAAACCTGCATTTGCTTCAGCGGCATTTGTGATTTTTTGATATCCTTCTCTATTATTTAGAGACCATGTTTTAGGTACATTTTGAAAACCTAAAAGGGATTTGTATTTTATACTAATTTCGCCAGCTTTACCTTTTTTAGTGGTAATAATTACAACTCCATTTGCACCACGAACACCATAAATAGCAGCTGATGAGGCATCTTTCAATACTTGCATTGATTCAATTTCGCCAGGGGCAAAATCATAAGGACTGTCTACAATCACTCCATCAATTACAAAAAGAGGGTTGTTGTTGCTAAAGGAAGTAATTCCTCTAATTTTAATATTCACAAAACCTCCAGGCTCTCCAGAAGATTGGACAGTTACTCCTGGTACTTGACCTTGAAGCATTTTTCCAACATCATAAGTAATTGTTTTTTTAGCATCTTTAACATTTACTACACTAACAGCTCCTGTTAAGTCTGATTTTTTTTGTGTCCCGTATCCAACAACTACAACCTCTTCAAGTGTAGTGAGATCATCTTTTAAAGAAATATTCAGTTGAGATTTATTTCCAACTGTAACTTCCTGATTGATATAACCTACATAGGAAAAAACAAGAACGTCTTTTGGCGCGGCTTTTATGGAATATTTACCATCAAAATCAGTAACAGTAACAGTGTTGGTTCCTTTAATTAAAATATTTACTCCAGGAACGGGCATTACGTCTTTTCCTGACGTAACAATTCCATTTACTGTAGTAGCCTCTTGAGCAGAAAGGTTATAAGTAGAAATTAGCATAACTAGTATTGCTAGAAGCCATTCTTTTTTTGGCAATAAAAAATTGCAATAAAGAAATAATCGGTGGTTTGTTTTCATTCTTTTTTATTTAGGTTAATTATAAGTGTGTGTTTTACATTTGTAAATTTAATTAAAAAAAATCTACAAAAACAAATTAATCTGATAAAAAAACAGCAAAAAAAAATACATTTCGTAAATTAAGTGTAAAAAACACATTTAAACATTGTGGTTTTGTAAAAAACACACCTGTTTTGGCAATTAATTTGTGTAAAACATACACTTTTAATCAAAAAACAAAGATTTCTACAAAAAACCGTTGGTGTTAATTATTTTGATAAAATATCGAAATATTTACCTTTTAATCTCATTTCAGCTTATTAATCAAAGTGATATTGTAAAAAAAGTCTTGTTTATAGCTTGTGCTTTTCAGTAAATGAACCAGATTTCAAACCGATAAATCGCTGCTAATCATCTCAATTGATCGAAATAGAAAAAAAATCTGCATTTATTAATCTATTTTGCTCCTTATAAAAGCATTCAGAATAACGCAAATTGTTGTTTTTAATAAAGTTTCTAACATCTTATTTTATACCGATTTAAGGCTGTTATTTTTTTCTTTTAAGCTTGCTAAGTGTAAAATCTACATTAATAAATTATGAAACCTATAAGGAAGTTTATATATTTACCCTAAAAAATGGAGTATGTTAAATAGTTATAGTTCTGCTGACAAGGTTTTAATGGCAGTAGATTGTATCATTTTCGGATTTGATGAGGAAGGATTAAAAATACTTTTAATAAAGAGAGATTTTGAACCTGAAAAAGGGAAGTGGTCTTTAATAGGAGGATTTCTTAAAAAAGAAGAAGTATTAGACACTGCGGCCATTAGAATTCTTGATCGGTATACGGGTCTTCAGGACATCTATATGGAGCAACTATATGCTTACAGTGAAATAAATCGTGACCCTGTCGAAAGAACTATTTCGGTAGCTTATTATGCATTAATTAATATTGAGAATCATAACGAAGAGTTGACACAAAACTATCATGCACAATGGTTTAGTATTGCTCAAGCTCCTAAATTAATTTTTGACCATGATTCTATGGTAGAACACGCCATTAGAAGATTGCGTTACCGAACGTCTATAAAACCTGTTGGATTTGAGCTTTTGCCGGAAAAATTTACCATGCGCCAATTGCTGGAATTATACGAAGCCATTTTAAGCAAAGAACTGGATAAGAGAAATTTTATCAGCAAGATAAACTCGTTAGATATTCTTGTGAAATTAGATGAAAAAGACATGATGTCCTCCAGAAAAGGGTCTTATCTGTATACGTTTGACAAAGAAAAATATGATGCAAAATTATTGAATGATTTTGTTTTGAATTTATAAATGGTTTTAGATTCTGAATCCCAAATCAATTTTTGGAATAAGAAATTAGCTTCAGAATTTTAAGAAATAAAAAAGGAAGTCTCGTAAATGAGGCTTCCTTTTTTTTGGGAACCAACTAAAAATGGTCAGAAATAATGGTATTCTCTTGATCTACTACAATTTCGATGATTTTAGATTATTTCTTATGAATTAAAACTACCTTAAGTAATGAGATTGAAATAATGTCATATTTGTTTTTTAACTCAACCTCAGTCTTTATTGAGGGTTTGACATTATAATATGCGACAATATATCGTTCCTATTACTTAGTATATAAAATGGCTGAAAATAGGGTAGTTCTAAATGATTAAAGGTTTCCGTGTTTAACTATTCCCTTTGTTATAATCTGCCAAGAAAGTAGCTAAACCACTATCAGTAAGTGGGTGTTTTAATAATCCTTCAATAGCGCTTAATGGGCCTGTTATTACATCGGCTCCAATTTTGGCACAATTCAAAATATGCATGACGTGACGCACTGATGCAGCCAAAATTTGTGTTTCATAACCGTAATTGTCATAAATCAATTTGATTTCAGCAATTAATGCCATCCCATCGGTAGAGATGTCATCTAATCTTCCGATGAAGGGAGATACATAAGTGGCTCCGGCTTTTGCGGCAAGCAATGCCTGACCTGCAGAAAACACTAAAGTACAGTTGGTTCTTATTCCTTTGTCCGAAAAGTATTTTATCGCTTTTATCCCTTCTTTAATCATTGGAATTTTTACTACGATTTGAGGATGCAAAGCTGCTAATCTTTCTCCTTCGGCAATCATTCCTGCTAAATCAGTTGAAATCACTTCGGCACTAACATCACCATCTACCAACTCACATATTTTTACATAATGAGCAATAATATTTTCAGCTCCCGTAATTCCTTCCTTCGCCATTAGCGATGGGTTGGTGGTTACGCCGTCTAGGATCCCTAAATCATTGGCTTCTTTTATGTCTTTTAAATTTGCGGTATCGATAAAAAATTTCATGTCTTTTGTTGTTTAGTTTTTTGTTGTTTTTTTATTTACTTTCTTCAATATATTTAAGGATTGCTGCGCAAGCATGTTCACTGGTAAATCCAAATTTTTCGTCCAATACACTTGCCGGAGCAGAATAACCAAAATGGTCCAATCCAATCACTTTTCCACTATCTCCTATCAAACCTTCAAGATTTACCGGAAGCCCGGCAGTCAATCCAAATACCAATTTCCCTTTTGGGATAATACTTTCTTGGTATGCTTTTGATTGTTGTTTGAATAAACCTTCGGATATAATTGACGCTACGTTTATTTTTAGATTTTTCTCTTTTTCCAATATAGATGCAGCGGCTAAAAGCGTAGCCACTTCCGATCCATTTGCGATTAAAGTGATATCAGGATTTGTTGTAGTTTTTACTAAATATCCACCTTTCACTGCCTCGGTTGCCTCTTCATATCTTGAAGTTCCTTGTGCAGGAATGTCTTTGATATTTTGTCTCGAAAGAATCAAACCGGTTGGCGTTTTGGTATTGTTTAATGCCATGTTCCAGGCTACCGAAGTTTCTATAGCATCCGCTGGACGTAGTGCCAATAAACTTTGATTTCCAGAATGGTTTTTTATTTTTTCCATTAAACGAATTTGTGCTTCCTGTTCAATAGGTTGGTGCGTAGGTCCGTCTTCACCCACTCGGAAGGAATCGTGTGTCCAAACATATTTTACCGGTAATTCTTGAATGGCTGCTAATCGAATCGCAGGTTTCATATAATCGGAGAATACAAAAAATGTTGCCACCACAGGAATAACGCCTCCGTGAAGTGCAATTCCGTTAGCTATAGCAGTCATGGTCAGTTCCGCAACTCCGGCTTGTAAAAAAGCTCCGCTGAAATCATTTTTTTGCAATATGGATGATTTTTTTAGGAATCCGTCTGTTTTATCACTGTTGGACAAATCTGCCGAAGAAACAATCATGTTTTCCACATGTTCTGCTAAATAGGCAAGTACTGCAGAAGAAGCATCTCTTGTGGCTGCATTAGGTTTTTGGACAACACTGCTTAAATCTAATTCTGGGAGTTTTCCGGATAAAAATAAATCCATCTTTTGAGACAGTTCAGGATTTTCTTTTTTCCAAGTGGCTATTTGAAGCTTTTTATAGGCTGATTTTTCAGCTTTTATTGCTACTATTTTTGCATAATGTGCTTCAACTTCTTCAAAAATAACAAATGGATTTTCAGGATTTGCATTTAGATTAATAAGTGTTTTTATATAATCTGCTTTGGTATCGCCAATTGGTTTTCCGTGCAATTCACATTCTCCTTCATACATGTCACCAGTTGCAGTAACGGTACCTTTCCCCATAATTGTTTTTCCAATTATTAGAGTTGGTTTTTCTGATTCTTCGTGAGCTTCGTTCAGCGCTTTTCTAATTTGCGCATGGTCATGGCCGTCTATAGTTATTACATTCCACCCCCAAGCTTCGTATTTCATCGCTGTATCTTCGGATGTTACTTCATCGGTCATGGATGAAAGCTGCACATCATTAGAATCATAAAACATAATAAAATTGTTCAATCCTAAATGTCCCGCTATTCTCCCTGCCCCCTGAGAAATTTCTTCCTGAACACCACCATCGGTAATGAAACCATATATTTTGTGATTAAAGAGCCCTTTAAATCGGGCATCTAAAAATTTAGCTGCAATGGCGGCTCCCACACCCATAGCGTGTCCTTGACCTAGAGGGCCTGAGGTGTTTTCTATTCCTCTGAGTACGTCTACTTCCGGGTGACCTGGTGTAACCGAACCCCATTGTCTAAAATTTTGAAGGTCTTCTTTTTTATAATTTCCCAACAAATAATACTGAGAATACATTAATGCTGATAAATGTCCCGCATCCATAAAGAAACGGTCTCTAAAAGTCCAATCCATTTCCGTTGGATCAAAATTCAGATATTCAGTGTACAAAATGTGCATGTAATCTGCAGCTCCCATGGCACCTCCGGGATGCCCCGATTTTGCTTTTTCTACCATAGAAATGGCGAGTGCTCTTATATTATTAGCTGCTAATTGGTCAATTTTTTTATTCATAATTTAATTATAATAGTTTCGTGTAATTAGAAAAAAGGACATCATTTGTTTTCATTATAGACATCCCAACATAGAAAATTTTTGTTTCTAAATCCATTTCAAATGGTTTTGCTTTGAAGGGGTTGGTTCAAGATTAAACTTGTTAATAGCTCTAAAAACGTATTGTTGTATTTAATTATTGTCATCTGTTATTCTTAAGTACGTCAAATAAAATGCTGTTTTTGAGGATTTAACGCGGGAATTAATAATAAGTGTAAAAAACACATTTGCAAATGTATGAAAATTTATTTTACAATAACAAATAAATTATTGTTCTTGCTTTTTTAAAACGGGAATCACATTTTCTTTGCCAATAAAAAATAACATCTCTATTTTTTTAAAATTAGGAATGCAAATAAGGCGATTGTTTTTACAAAGAATTCCTAATAATCAAAGCGCACTTGTTTTCTATTTGTTCCTTTTTTCCTTTTAAAATCATCTGCGCCAAAATTTTTCCCATCGCTTCAAAATTGGTAGAAATAGTGGTTATTCCATTTGCAACTACTTTTTTGAGAGGAGTTTCGTTATAGGAAATAATCCCAAAATCACTGCCTAATTTTAAGTTTTGAAGCTTTGATTTTTCAATCACACGAACCAGATCCCTGTCGTTTGGAATTATATATACTTCACCGATGCTTATTTCTCTGTCAGTAAATTCAGTGATCACTTCATAATCAAATGAATAATCGTTACAAAAATTCAAAAAACCTTCTTTCATTCCCGGCGGTTCTCTAAATCCCGGAAAAATCATAATGAGTTTTTTATATTTATTTAACCTGGATTTTCCTTTGCATAACCCATCAAAGATGTCTTTCTTATGATTCTGGTAAATTGCGGGATAGGATTCTAGTTCAAGATTGGTCTGATCTAGTATAAAAACTTCATTTACTGGTAGGGTTTTTATAAATTCTGCTACATCGATTAAGTTCGTTGGCATTATAATGTACTTCGTGTAATTTCCGTTATTGTCATTTATTAATTTTTTAAAAACCTGCACATTAAAATAATGGAAGAAGATATCCACTTGTGCATTTTTTCCAATATTTTTTACAAATGAGTTGTAGGTGTCCTCCTTGAAAATGTTTAACTCATCAAAAAGTAAAAAAATCCTTTGTTTTATAGTGATTTCAACACTTTTAATGTAGTATCCTTTACCGGGAATGGCGTATACAATACCTCTTTTTTTCAATTCATCGTATGCCTGTAGAACAGTGTCACGTGATAATGAAGAGGCCAAACAAACTTTATTTACGGAGGGAAGTCGGTCTCCTTTTTTTAATTTTTCTTCTTCTATTGCCTTTTCTACTGAAAGAATTATCTGCTTATATTTTGGTAAACCAAGATTATTTTGGATCGAAATAATTTTCATAAATAAACATTTTTTGCGCAATATACGAAAAACTGGTAGGTACTGGTATGCTAATGTAGATTAATCGTATAATTTTGAATTTAATATTTCGTAAAAAAAGAATCAAAATAAAACACATATCATATTTTATGTCTAATTATATAATGGAATTATTTGGTTTGATGCCTGGAGGTGAAGTTATCGATTCTTATGAATTGACTAACAAAAATGGATTGCAATTGAATGTTATCAATTATGGTGCTACCATTACATCATTGAAAATGCCACTAAAAAACGGAGAAATTGTGGATGTAGTTTTGGGGTTTGATACTTTAGAAGCCTACATGGAATCCTTTGATTTAGAAAGTGCTCCCTATTTTGGAGCAACAGTTGGGAGATTTTCCGGAAGAATAAATGATGGAACTTTTAGTTTGAATGGAAAAAAATTTGATTTAAATAAAAACAACAATAATCATTCGTTACATGGTGGAAACAAGAACTTCAGCCAAAAGGTTTGGAAGATTGAAAATGTTAATGAAGGTAAAAACCCATCGATAACTTTATCGTATTTCAGTCCAAACAATGAAGAGAATTATCCTGGAGATTTATCAGTTGTGTTAACCTATACTTTATCTGAGGAAAACGAATTAATTATAGAATACAAAGCAAACACTACTGAGGATACCATTGTGAATTTAACGCATCACAGTTATTTTAATCTTGATGGTCACGAATCCGATATCTCAGAACAGGAATTGATTGTAAATTCCGAAAAAATATTGGAGACTACAAATGAAAATATTCCAACCGGAAGGTTCTTAAACACTGCTAATTCTTCTTTTGATTTTAGTCAGCCAAAAAAATGTCCTTCAAAAATTGATACTACGTTTGTTTTAGAAAAAGAAAATGAATTTTCGGCTTCGCTTTTTAATAAAAAGAATAATCTAAAAATGGCAGTTTATACCAATCAACCCGGAGTTCACATTTATGTTGGCGGTAATTGTTTCAATACTGTAAAAGGAAAAGAAAATGCGGATTATCATTCGTTGAGCGGTATTTGTTTTGAAACACAAAATTTTCCTGATGCACCGAATCACGAACATTTTCCGAATTCGGTTTTGAAAAAAGAGGAGACTTATCATCATAAAACGATTTACAAGTTTCAATCCTTTTAACAAAAAATAATTATAATAATTGCTGTTTTTTATTTGTTTAAAATTTTTATCGTATCCAAAAAATGAAATCGATTTCGAAACCTATTATTTTTCTATTACTAATTGTACTGACTTTTTCTTTTGGAAAAATACAGGCACAATCAAGAACGAAAGTCAATTTTGGGTCGGATTGGGAATTCAAAAGGGAAGAAAAAGCAGCTTCCAATTGGGAGAAAATAACGATTCCTCACACTGCAAAGATTGAACCTTTGGTGGTGAACAACCAGTTTCAGGGAACTTCATGGTATCAAAAAAAGTTCAAAGTCGGAAATTTTAAAAACAAAAAAGTCTTCCTATATTTTGAAGGGGTGATGCAAGAAGCGGATGTTTGGATAAATGACCAAAAAGTGACCAATCATAAAGGCGGTTATTTACCATTTACGGTTGATGCAACTCCTTTTTTGAAAGCAAAAAAAGACAACATTATTAAAGTCAAAGTCAACAACGAAGACAATCCGGAATTTTTGCCAGGAAAGCCATTGAAGGATTTAGACTTTAATTATTATGGTGGAATTTACAGAAATGTTTATCTCATTACAACGGATAAATTATACATTACTAATGCGGTTCAGGCTGATAAAAAAGCAAGTGGCGGAATTTATGTGAACTTTGATGATGTTAATAAAAATAAGGTTTCAGGAGCAGTACAGGTTCATTTAAAAAACGAATTCGCTGCCGCAAAAGATATTTCGGTGAAATTTATTTTGACTAATAAAGAAGGAGAAAAACTGGAATTCAAATCGGAAGTATTTACGATAAAAACTAATTCAGATAAATCAATTACCCAAAAGATTGTGGTGAAAAACCCAAAATTATGGTCAATTTCAAATCCAAATTTATACCATTTAGAAGTTCAGGTAATTTCAAATAATAAAATTATTGACAGTTATTCGGAAAAAGTAGGAATCCGAAAATCGGAAATAAAAGACGATGGCTATTATCTCAATGATGAAAAATTATACATCACAGGAACAAACGAACATCAGGAATATCCATATTTAGGATATGCGATTTCCGATGAAGCACAGTATCGCGATGCAGTAAAAATTAAAAATGCAGGTTTAGATTTCGTAAGATTATCGCATTATCCACATGCCGAAGCATTCTTGAATGCTTGTGATGAATTGGGTATTTTGGTCATGAATAGTTTAACGGGTTGGCAGTTTTTTGGTAATGAAACCTTTCAAAAAAATGCTATTCAGGATATTCGCGATATGGCGAGAAGAGACAGGAATCATCCCAGTATTATTTTTTGGGAAGCCTCTTTGAACGAAACCGAAATGAGCGAAAGTTTCATGAATGAAGCCGCCAAAGCATTAAAAGAAGAATTGCCTTTTCCGCACAATTACAGTGCCTGTTGGATTGACAATCCAAATTATGATATTTTTATTCCGGCGCGCCAACACGGAAAAGCACCGGATTATTGGACAAAATACAACAAAGGGAATAGAAAAATTTTCATAGCGGAGTATGGTGATTGGGAATATTATGCGCAGAATGCCGGATTCAATCAAACCGAATTTGCTAATTTGAAAGAAGAAGAAAGAACTTCTCGTCAGTTGCGTAGCAATGGTGAAAAAAGATTGTTGCAACAAGCCTATAATTTTCAGGAAGCGGCCAATTCGAATAGAAAAGGAGCACAGACTATTGGCGAAGCAAATTGGGTTATGTTTGATTACAATCGCGGATACAGCAATGATTTAGAGAGTTCTGGAATAAGCGATATTTTTAGAATTCCAAAATTTGCCTACCATTTTTACCAAAGTCAGCGTGATGCTACTATTACTTTGGACAAAAAATTAGTTTCTGGTTCGATGGTGCATATTGTAAATTATTGGACATCAGATTCGCCATTGAATGTGACCGTTTACAGTAATTGTGATGAAATGGTGCTGTATCTGAATGATGTTTTGGTTGGCAAACAAAAACCAACAATAAATCAAAATAGTGATGAATTAAAACATGCGCCATTTGTTTTTAAAGTAGAAAAATTTATTGCTGGAACATTACGAGCCGAAGGTTTTGTTAAAGGAGAAAAAGTAGTTTCAAATGCAGCCCAAAACTTTTCATTGATTACTAAAATAGCACTAAATATTTTGAAGAACGACAATTCTTCAAAATTGGGAATTAAAGGAAAACGCCTTAAAGCTGGCTGGAGCAACAGTTATCTTGAAAAGCTATTAGGAATTAATTAAAAAACTCATGCGTTTGCCCTGAGTTCTTCTGTGGTAATTCATTGAATTGAAATAATTAGTAAGAGTTTTAAGTATCTAATCTAAACATAAAAAGCCTATGAAATAAATGGAAATGTGACAAGAAAATTCATCAGAAAAAAAACGCCTATAAATATGGTTGTAGTGAATTTTCTAAATTTAATTGAGTTCGTATTAGTAATTAAACTCAGAGAGTAAAAAAACAAAAACAATTAAAATTTAAGTTTAATGGTATGGTAAGGAATATTTTATTATTTATATTCACATTTATTTTTTTTAATGTGAATGCACAACAAGTTAGTGTAAAAGGGAGAGTAGTAGATGATAAAAACAATCCGATTCCTGGTGCAAATATTATTGTAAAAGGGACTACTAATGGGGTGCAAACAAACTTTGAGGGTGATTTTTCTATAAATGTAGAAAAAAATCAAGTTTTGGTTTTTTCTTATATTGGTATGGTAGATAAAGAGGTAGTATATAAAGGACAATCCATTGGAAATGTTGTAATGAAAGAGTCTTCCCAAGTATTGGAGGAAGTTGTTGTTATCGGTTATCAAGCTGTAAAGAAGAAAGATTTGACTGGTGCGGTTTCTAGTTATGATAAGAAAACCATGAAAAATGCAGTTGTAACCGGTGGGGTTGGGGACGCTTTAGTTGCAATTTCAGGGGTTGACGTTCGCTCTTCTGGTGCTCCAGGGGGTGAGGGGAAAGTGACCATTAGAGGAACTGCTACTTTTGGTAACGGAGATCCATTGTATGTTATTGATGGTGTCGTATCGGGAAGTGCCAATCGCGATTTTAATTTTAATGACGTAGAAAGTATTCAAGTGCTTAAAGACGCATCTGCCGCCGCCATTTATGGGTCAAGAGCGGCAAATGGAGTTATCTTGGTCACGACAAAAAAAGGGAGTGGCGGGGCAATGAAAATTGATTTTTCATACAAAAGCACACTTCAGACTTTGCCTGAATATGATTTAGCAGGAAGAGATAAATGGGTTGAAATAAATGACATGGCATTTAAAAATGCAGGTTTATCTGTCGCAAATCATTTTGACGGCAATACAGATTGGCAGAAAGAAGTTTTTAAAACGGGCATGATTCAAGATTATAATATTTCATTTTCCGGAGGAGAAAAAGCGGCTAATTATTTTATGTCAGCCAATTACCAAACTAATTCAGGTGCTGTAGAAGGAGCAAGTACAGAGCGATTAGCATTCCGTTCCAATACTGCTACAGAAAAAAAACTTGGTGATAAAATGATTTTTAGAGTGGGTGAAAATATTACGTTTAGTAATTATTCTGTTGATGAATTGACTTCAACTCCGTTTATAGATGTGATTCGTATGTTGCCTACTATGAATGTGTATAATCCCAATAATCCTGGAGGATATGAATACGGTAGTCCACTTAGAGATGTTACTTTCGGAACAAATCCTGTTGCTAAAGAAAATTTAGACCATCTTAATAACGAAAATCTTCGTTTGCAAGGGAATTTATTTGCAGAATTGCAATTTTCGGATGCATTAAAGTATCGATTTAATTTTGGATTTAATAGAAGTAGTGATAAGCAGGAAAGATTAAGAAAAGATGGAACTTGGAGAATGAATGAACCAATAGTTCCTACGGATTTATTCAAGCAACAATCTCAATCGGGGGACTATGTATTTGACAATACAATTGAATATAATAAAACTTTCGCCAAACATCAATTAGGTGTTGTTGGGGGAATTAGTTTTCAAGATTTTTTTTATGAAAAAGTTTGGGGAGCAAAAAGTAATGTATTACAAAATGGAGGGGATTACTTTTTGGAATTAGATCCTGCACTGTCAAACCCTAGAACAGGTAGTTATAAAGAAACCCAAAAATTGTTTTCTCTGTTTGGTCGTGTAAATTATGCCTACGACGAAAAATACCTTTTTAGTTTCACGATAAGACGTGATGAGTCATCAAAATTTTCGTCGGTAAACAATGTAGGTGTTTTTCCTTCTATTGCAGGAGCTTGGCGTGTTAGTAAAGAAAAGTTCTTTAAGATCGATTGGATTAATGATTTTAAAGTCAGAGCAAATTATGGGGTGTTAGGAAGTTCTAATATTGGACCTTATGATTGGAATTCTTACATTGTTAGTTTTCCACAGGCAATTTTTGGAGATGATCAGCACATTGAAAATGGGGCAACACAAGTTAAACTCTCTAATCCAGATATTGGATGGGAAAAACTGAAAGAGTTTAATACTGGATTTGATTTGGTGGTATTGAATAACCGATTGCAAATAGGGTTCGATTATTTTATTAAAAACACTCAAGATGTATTAACACCTCTGCCAATTTTGCTGGCAACAGGAAATTCGGGTGGAAATCCATTAGTAAATGCGGCCAGTATAAAAAATTCTGGAGTAGATTTAACAGCAACATGGAGAGATAAAGTGGGAGACGTTAATTATAGTGTAAATGTTAATGGTTCCTATCTTCAAAATGAAATTCAGGAGTTAGGATATGGGCGAACAGGATTTGAAACAAATTATACTAAATCTAAAGTTGGTGGATCTATAGGAGAATGGTATTTGATAAAAACAGAAGGGTTGTTCAGAAGTGATACTGAAGTTCAAGCACATAAAAATAGTGAAGGAAAATTGATACAGCCTAATGCAAAACCAGGAGATTTTAAATATGCAGATTTTAACGATGATGGTCAAATTACGGATGCGGATAGACAATATTGTGGGGCTTCAATACCGAAATTAAAGTTTGCCACAATTCTAAGCATGGATTATAAAGGATTTGATGTAATGGCTCAATTTCAATCAGCCTTTGGACAAAAATATTATAACGAACCCAATTTTTGGTTTTCCAGATCGGATGAAGGAAATAATTACAGAGCCGATTATGCTCCTTGGACACCTGAAAATCCTAATGCATCAGATCCTAGAGCAATTTGGGGAGATACAAGAAATGCGCGTCGAAATACGGATACTTATTTAGAAAACGGTAATTATTTAAGGTTGTCCCAATTAGCTTTTGGTTATAGTTTTTCTAAATTGAAAGTAGGAAATGATGTTTTGAATGCTCGTGTATTTATCAATTTTCAGAACCTTTTGACAATCACTTCGTATGACGGTCTTGATCCTGAATTTTTAAATTCAAACATTTGGGAGAGTGGATATGATTATGGAACTTATCCTAAAGCAAAAGGATTTACTTTAGGTGCTCAAATTTCATTTTAAATTTTATAAAATAAATCATGAAAAATATATTTTTTAGTCTATTAATAGTACTTGTATTTTCAGCATGTAATGTTGAGGTCGAAAATCCAAATGCCTTGACAGTTGATGCATATTGGAAAACAGAGGCAGATGCCCAAGCGGGTTTAAATGCAGTTTACAACACTTTTTATAAACCAGACGTTTATACCCGTTGGTTTTGGTTTCGTACCGATTTAACTTCTGATGAAGGATTTAGTTCTAGTCCTTGGGGAGAATTAAAAGAATGGACCCAGTTTGTTTATAATAATTATGATTTTGGGGAGGGAAATAGATTTACTTATGCTCAAAGTTATAAAGCTATCTTTCGTTGTAATCAGGTTATAGCTAATATGCCTGGGATAGCCATGGATGAAACCAAGAAAAACCAGATATTGGGGCAAGCCTATTTTGTAAGGGCATTAAATTTTTATAACCTTGCAGTATTGTGGGGAAGCTCAAATAAAAGTATTCCAATTGTATTAGAACCTTCTACCAATAATCCAGGTATGCAACCTGAGGGGCATACCGAAGGAGAGGTGTTTAATCAAGCAATTTCGGATTTGACATTTGCAACAATAAACCTTCCAGAGACTTGGGGTAGTTCAGAAAAGGGTCGTGCATCAAAAGGTGCAGCCTTGGCATTGCGTGCTAAGTGTTATATGCAATTAAAACAATGGAGCGATGCTTCTGCCGATTTAGCATGGCTTGTTGAAGGACAAGGGGCTTCTATCTATAATTTAACGCCAAATTATTCGGATAATTTCACTAAAGATGCTGAAAACAATATTGAATCTGTTTTTGAAATACAATATTCAGATGTTAACGGCTCTCCAGCTGGAGATGGTGACTATGATATGAATCCAAATTTAGGTCAAAATAGAGGTCAATTTTTTGCGCCTCCAGGCATTGGATGGACAGATGGAGAAATAAGACCTTGGATAGTTACGGAGTTTAAAAAAGAAAAAGACAATAGTGGAAATGTAGATATTCGTTTGAAAAGCACTGCGTTTTATGAAGGACAAGAAGTCGATTTTGTCAATAATGCCAAGATTTACAAATACACAAGTTCTCCGGTATTATGGTCACAGGGAAATATGAAAGGTCGAGTGTTTATCCGTAAATATGGTGCGGATTATAAAGATTATGATGATTATTATAACCCTATTAACATTCGTTTAATACGCTATGCAGATGTATTGTTGTTGTATGCAGAATGTTTGGCAAATTCTGGTAATTTACCTAAAGCAGTTGGTTTGGTCGATAGGGTACGTACCCGTGTAAACATGCCTTCGCTTGCAACAAATCATCTTTCATCAACCCTTACTCCAGCGGCTTTTTTGAAACAATTGCAAATGGAAAGAACACTTGAGTTAGCTACTGAAGGACATCGTTGGGGTGATTTAAAACGTTGGGGGGTATTGGATTCTCAAACAGGTGTTGACGAATTGAAGAATAGAGATTCAGATTTTAATAATTTTGTTATTGGAAAACATAATTGTTTACCAATACCAACAACAGAAAAAGGAAATAATCCGAATCAAGCCCAAAATCCTAATTATTAGTTTTAATAAAGATTATTATCAATAACTGAAACCCTTTTTTGTCAATGATAAGACAAGGAGGGTTTCTAAATATGGATTGCAATAAAGGATTGAACGGAAAATTATTAATAAAACAAATTGAAAAAACAAAGAAATTACAAAATGAAAAAATAATATACAGCTATAAATCTCATTTTAGCAAGTTATCAATTTGATGCTACAAAACAGTTAAATTATAAAAAAATAAATTATGAAAACAAAATCTTTATTTTACGGTATTCTATTTGGTACTTTACTTTTAGTGTCAAATGTTTTTGGTCAAAACAATAAGCAGGCAAATACTGTTTGGACGAAAGAAAAAGCTTCCAATTGGCAGGCTCAATATCCTTGGCTTAGAGGGTGTAATTTTCAACCAAGTACAGCGGTTAATCAAATTGAAATGTGGTCAGGAGACACTTTTGATGCTGCGACCATCGACAAAGAACTCGGATGGGCAGAAGAACTCGGTTTTAATCTTATGCGAGTGTATTTAAGTAGTGAAGTTTATAAAAAAGATCCTCAAGGATTTAAAAAACGCATGAATGAATATCTTGCAATTTCTACTAAACACGGTATCTATACTTTGTTTGTGTTTTTTGACGATTGTTGGGGAAAGGAAACCCAAGCAGGCAAACAACCTGCTCCAAGACCAGGAGTACATAACTCAGGTTGGGTACAAGATCCCGCAGTAAGCTTGCGTGCCGATACGGTTAAATTATTCCCAGTACTCGAAAAATATGTTAAAGACATATTAACGACTTTTAAGGATGACAAACGCGTGATTCTTTGGGATTTGTATAATGAACCAGGAAACGAAAAGCATGGTTTGGAGTCTTTACCATTGTTAGAAAATGTGTTTAAGTGGGCTCGAACAGTAAATCCATCTCAACCACTTAGTTCTGGAATATGGAATTTTGAAAGCTCGTTTATTAAGTTAAATACTTTTCAAATAAGCCATTCAGATGTTATTACTTATCACAACTATTCAAATAAGGATCAGCATCAAACAATGATTAATATGTTGAAATTCTATGAACGCCCTTTAGTGTGTACGGAGTATATGGCGCGTAGAAACAAAAGTACATTTGAGGAGATAATGCCTTTACTTAAGGATAGTAACGTTGGAGCTATTAATTGGGGGTTTGTGTCAGGTAAAACGAATACCATTTTTGCATGGGACGAGCCAAAGCCTACTGAAAAAGAACCAGTTTTATGGTTTCATGATATTCTTAGGCAAGACAAAACACCTTTTGATGTAAAAGAAATTGAATTGATTAAAAGGTTAACCGGAAAATAACTAAGGATAAGGAGTTTAATTTTTTTTAAAAAGTATGAAATGAAAAATAAATATAAAGTATTTCTTTTCTTTCCACTGCTTGCTTTATCAAGTTGCGGAAATAATTCGAGTACGCCTTCAGTAACACCTCCAGTTGTTTCAGGGGATACTTATTCTAATCCTGTTTACTCTTCAAGCATGCCAGACCCTTCGGTAATTAAAGCGGAAGATGGTTATTTTTATTTATATGCAACAGAGGATAAGCGAAATCTTCCGATACTAAGATCAAAAAATCTGTTGGATTGGTCGTTAGTGGGGACAGCTTTTACAGATAAAACGCGACCTGATTTTGAACCCAATGGCGGGTTATGGGCACCCGATATTAATAAAATTGAGGACAAATATGTGTTGTATTATTCTATGTCGGTTTGGGGTGGCGAGCAAACTTGTGGTATTGGTGTTGCAATAGCTGATAGACCTGAGGGTCCTTTTACGGACAAAGGGAAGCTATTTAGGAGTAATGAAATAGGGGTAACAAACTCGATTGATCCTTTTTATATTGAAGAAAATGGCAGAAAATATTTGTTTTGGGGAAGTTTTAGAGGGATTTATGCGATAGAGTTATCGACAGATGGACTTTCAATTAAACCAGATGTAAGCAAAATACAAATTGCTGGAACAGCTTATGAAGGAACTTATATTTACAAGAAGAATGATTTTTATTATTTATTGGCTTCAACAGGAACTTGTTGTGAGGGGATTAACAGTACTTATCAAACGGTCGTAGGCAGGTCGAAAACATTATTAGGGGGCTATGTAGATAAAAAAGGAAAATCGATGTTGGAAAATTCACATGAAATTTTAGTTTCTAAAAGTAACCGCTTTGTAGGAAATGGTCATAACTCAGAAATTATTGAAGATAATGAAGGGAAAACTTGGTTTTTATATCATGGAGTTGATGTAAATAAACCAGATGGAAGAATTTTGTTGTTAGATGAAGTGAATTGGGATGAGAGTGGATGGCCTTATGTTAGAGGAAATAGTCCGTCTTTGACATCTGAAAAACCAACTTTTTAAGGTGCTTATTTATGCAAATTAACAGAAAAATAATATAGAAATCGTTGGGGTTTTTGTATCATTTAAACTCCAACACATTTGAAAATTGTGAGTATAAAAGAGTACTACAAATAGAAATATTAAGAGGGTATTAAAAGAATATCGTGTCGGGAGGCATCATTAGTGATATAGCAAAATTAGAAATTCCTTCCAAATGTTTTTTTTATTAAACGATATAGAATTTAAAATTATGAAAAAAATCCAAATTTACACTGCTATTATCCTTACTGTATTTCAAGTTTCATGTAAAGAAAGCAAAGACAAAAATTTAGATAAAAAAGGAATAAACCAAGAAAGAACTGAGAATTTGACACAAAATATTTTGGAAGCTAAAAATTTTGAAGCAGTAATAGACAATAAGAACACTCACTTATACTGGATAGAAAATAATGGTTTAAAAGCTGCATTCACAAATTACGGAGGAAGATTAGTCGGATTATGGGTGGCCGATAAAAACGGAAAACTAACCGATGTTGTAGTCGGAATGAATAGTGTTACCGGATTCCAAAAATCGACAGAGCCCTATTTTGGAGCTACTATTGGAAGGGTTGGAAATCGAATTGCAAAGGGAAAATTTACTTTGGAAGGAAAAAAATACAATGTCCCTTTGAATAACGGCGAAAATGCCTTGCATGGGGGTAAAAAAGGCTTTCAGGATGTGGTGTGGAATGCAGAAAAAAAAGATGCCCATACTTTAGTTTTGACTTATACTTCTCCCGACATGGAACAAGGATTTCCTGGGAAATTAGAAGTAAAAGTAACCTACTCCATTATGACTGACAAGACCTTGAAAATAGAATATGAAGCCTCCACAGATAAAACTACTATCGTCAATTTGACAAATCATGCCTTTTTTAATTTAAATGGAGAAGGGAGCGGAAACATTTTGAATCACAAATTACAATTATTTGCCGATAAATACACTCCTGTTGATAGTGGTTTGATTCCAACAGGGGAGCTAAAGGATATTGCAAAAACTCCATTTGATTTTCTTGAAGAACACACCATCGGAGAACGTATAGAGTCTAATGATGAGCAATTAAATTTCGGAAAAGGATACGATCATAATTATGTACTTAACAAGACCATTAAAAAAGGAATGAACCATGCCGCAATCATTAACGGCGACCAATCGGGAATTTTGATGGATATTTATACTACCGAACCTGGGATTCAGTTTTATAGTGGGAATTTTATGCAGGGCAAAAACACATTCAAATCAGGAGCAAAAGATGATTTTAGAACTGCTTTCGCTTTAGAAACACAACACTTCCCGGATTCCCCTAATCAACCCAACTTTCCGTCTATTATTTTGAAACCAGGAAAAAAATATCAAACCGTTTCTTATTACCAATTTTCAGTTCGTAAATAAAACGAATGCTAAATCAACTCAAATTCAAAAAAATATAATTCTATTTACGTTAACAATTTCAAAACAATAATAATTTTAAAGTAATGAACGATTTATTAATTAACAAAACGACCGCTTTTTTTCAGGAGACCTTTGGCAGAGCTCCCGAAAAAATTGTTCTTTCTCCGGGAAGAATTAACATCATTGGTGAACATGTCGATTATAACGACGGTTATGTTTTGCCTGCAGCGATTGACAAAATCATTTGTTTTGCTTTCGAAAAAAACTATACCAATAAATCAAAAATAATCGCTATAGATTTGGATGATTCTTTTGAAGTTGATCTTACCACTGACATGGAGTTAACCGATAATGTTTGGACAAACTATTTACGCGGTGTCATCAACCAATTGAAAAGTAAGGGTTTTAAATTTGACGGATTCAATTGTGTTTTCAGCAGTAATATTCCTGTTGGTTCCGGATTGTCTTCCTCGGCAGCATTGGAATGTGGATTTTTGTTCGGAATCAATGAGCTTTTTGACCTGAAAATAAAACCGGTTGATATTGCCTTAATGGGTCAAAGCGCCGAACATTGGGTAGGAATCAATTGCGGAATTATGGATCAGTTTTCGAGCGTTATGGGTTTAGAAAATAAAGTTATAAAAATTGATTGTAAAACGTTGGAATTCGAATACCATGATGCTAATTTCAGTGATTATTCTTTGATTTTATTTGATTCTAATGTAAAACATTCTTTGATGACATCGGCCTATAATGAAAGAAGACAACAATGTGAAGAAGGTATCGCCATTATAAAAAATAATTTTCCTGAGATAACTAGTTTTAGAGATTGTAATGAACAACAGGTTTTAGGATTGCAAAATTTAATGAGTGCCAATGTTTTCAAAAGGTGTCTTTTTGTAGTAAAAGAAATCAATCGCGTAAAACAGGCATGTGAGGCCTTAGATAGTGGGAAGATTGAAGTTTTAGGGCAATTAATGTTCGAAACCCACGAAGGGTTGTCCAAGGATTATGAAGTAAGTTGCGCTGAATTAGACATGATAGTTGACACTCTTAAAAAAGAAGAAGCCGTAGTTGGTTCTCGATTGATGGGTGGTGGTTTTGGAGGTTGTACAATCAACTTAATAAAAAAAGGGCATGAAGAGGCTATTAAAAAGAAACTTTCGGCACTTTATTTTGATACTTTTGGAATAGAATTAAAAATTTATGATGTTAAAATCGGAAACGGAACATCACTTTATAAAAATAACTAAAATGAAAAATTTCGATATCAACGAAGATCCGCACAGACGGTATAATCCGTTAATCAACGAATGGGTTTTGGTTTCTCCACATCGTTCAAAAAGACCTTGGCAGGGACAAAATGAAACAGTTACATCAGACGCATTGCCAGAATATGACCCGACTTGTTATTTATGTCCGGGCAATGTTCGAGCGAATGGTGAGGTAAATCCAGCGTATGAAAACGCTTTTGTTTTTGAAAATGATTTTGCCGCTTTAAAGCAAGAAGAAATTGCATTTGAAGAGAATAAAAATGAAACTTTTTTCAAAGCACAACCAGAAAGAGGAATTTCAAGAGTGGTTTGTTTTTCACCAAAACACAATTTGACGTTGCCGGAAATGGCTGTAGCCGCTATTGAAAACATCATTCATACTTGGCAAAAAGAATATACGGATTTGGGCAAAATAGATTACATCAATCACGTTCAGATTTTTGAAAACAAAGGAAGTGTTATGGGATGTAGTAATCCGCATCCGCACGGGCAAATCTGGGCACAATCGTCTTTGCCAACAGAAGTGGAGAAAACACAAAACAATCTGAAATCCTATTATGATAAACATCAAAGCAATCTTTTGCAGGATTATTTGCAAGAAGAGTTGAAGTTGCAAGAAAGAATTGTCATAGAAAATGAACATTTTGTGGCGCTTGTTCCTTTTTGGGCAATTTGGCCTTATGAAACCATGATAATCAGCAAGCGTCATTTTGGAAAAATTACTGATTTTACGGAAGCGGAAACAACTGCTTTTGCGACGATTTTAAAACAATTGACTACAAAATATGATAATCTTTTTGAAACGTCATTTCCGTATTCGTCAGGAATTCATCAGTCGCCAACTGATGGAGAATCGCATCCGGAATGGCAATTTCACATGCATTTTTATCCGCCATTGTTGCGCTCTGCAACTGTGAAGAAATTTATGGTAGGATACGAAATGATGGGCGAATCACAAAGAGATATTACTCCTGAAAAAAGTGCTGAAATTTTAAAAAACTTGTCAGAACTTCATTATAAGCATTCCCTGTAATTAAAATAAAGATGATGACATTTAGAACAAGAATTATGAAAGAAAAACTAGAATCCTATTTTAATAAAAAATATATGTTCACTTTATATTTTATGATTAGTGTCATCAATTTATCGGCACAAACAGTAACCATTCCTATTGCTACTTCAAACAATGTGTTATTGTTGCAAACCGACAGTAGCAACAGGTTGAGAACTGTTTATTTTGGAAAGCCTCTTGAAAACGAAAGTGAATATGCGGCTGTTTCGGCAGGATTTAATTATGATGAAGCTAATGCAGGTATTTATAATTCGTCCTATACGCCTTCGGGGACCTGGAATCTTTCTGAACCCGCCATTCAGGTCAAACATGCAGATGGGAATCCTTCTTTGGAACTGAAATATGTGAGCCATAAAATCGAAAAAATTGATGCTGATACTTCCATTACAAGCATCCTTCTGAAAGATCCCATTTATCCGTTTGAGGTTACTTTGTTTTATAAAGTTTGGGCAAAAGAAAATATAATCGAGCAATGGACAGAAATAAAACACAGGGAGAAAAAGCCTGTTTTATTGCAAAAGTACGCTTCTGCTAATTTATATTTTTCCAATAAAGATTTTTATCTTACGAGTTTCCAGGGAGAATATTTAAAGGAGATGCAACCTGTAGAAACTAAGCTTTTACAAGGTATAAGAACAGTAGATTCTAAACTGGGAACAAGAGCGATGCTTTTACAAACGCCTAATTTTATGGTGTCTTTTGGCAAGCCTGCTTCAGAAAATGAAGGAACTGTTATGATAGGTCAGTTGGCTTGGAGTAGCAATTTCAAACTTGATTTTGAAATCGACTCTCATAAAAATCTTCGACTAATTGCAGGAATCAATCCGTTTGCTTCGGAATATTCATTGGCTCCAAATGAAATTTTCAAAACACCTTCTTTAATCTATGCTTTATCAAATCATGGTACAGGCGAAGCCAGTAGAAATTTACACGATTGGGCAAGAAAATACAGACTTCTTGATGGTCAAGGCGAACGACTTACTTTGTTGAACAATTGGGAAGCTACTTTTTTTGATTTTGATGAAAACAAAATAAAAGGATTGTTTAAAGATGCAAAAGATTTGGGTGTTGATCTATTTTTATTGGACGATGGTTGGTTTGGTAATAAATACCCAAGAAATAATGATGATGCAGGGCTTGGCGACTGGCAGGAGAATAAAAAGAAACTCCCAAGCGGCTTGGGTTATTTGGTAAAAGAAGCCAAAAAAGAAGGCGTAAAATTTGGTATTTGGATAGAGCCTGAAATGGTAAACCCAAAGAGTGAGTTGTACGAAAAACACCTTGATTGGGTTATAAAACAACCGGAAAGACCTGAAATTTATTATAGAAATCAACTGGTATTGGACTTGTCGAATCCCGAAGTACAAGATTTTGTTTTTGGAATTGTAGATAACTTATTTGTAAAAAATCCGGAATTGGCGTTTATAAAATGGGATTGTAATGCGGTTATTTATAACGCTTATTCTGCTTATCTTAACAAAAAAGGATTGCCACAATCTAATTTGTATATAGATTATACGAAAGGATTGTATAAAGTGCTGCAACGAATTCGCGCCAAATATCCAAAAGTCCCAATGATGCTGTGTTCTGGTGGTGGGGGTCGTGGCGATTATGAATTGCTGAAATATTTTACAGAATTTTGGCCAACTGATGACACCGAACCTTTGGAAAGAATTTTTGTACAATGGGATTACTCTTATTTCTTCCCTTCTATTGCTACTGACAACCATGTTACTGACTGGGGGAAACAACCACTGAAATTTAGAGTTGATGTGGCTAGTATGGGCAAATTGGGTTTTGATATTGTAGCAGGAAAGCTAAACGCTGATGACAAATTATTTTGCAAACAAGCCATAACAAATTACAACTCATTTAAAGAGATAGTGTGGCATGGCGATATGTTTCGTTTAGTCAATCCCCATGAAAATGATATTGCCGCATTGATGTATGTAAATCCAGACAAGAGCAAAGCGATTGTTTTTAACTACTTAGTGAATAATAGATTTAATATAACTGCAACGGAGCGACCAGTTGTATTAAACGGATTAAATCCAAAGAAAAAATATACCGTAAAAGAAATTAACTTGTATCCGGGTGTTACTTCATCAATTGCTTCTGACAAAGTTTACACAGGTGATTTCTTGATGAAAGCAGGAATTAATCCAAATGTTACTTTGAAAAGAACGAGTGTGTTACTGGAAATAAATGAAGTGAAATAAGACAGCAAAAACACAAAAGATAAAAATATTTATACTAAATATCTTAGAATTTTTAAACTAATAGATTTTAAAAATTAGTTCATAATAACTAAGATTGGAAGTTCAAATGTATTATAAAAAATAAATTATGAAAATACTAGTTACGGGCGGTTTAGGTTTTATTGGTTCGCATACTGTAGTCGAATTGCAAAATGAAGGTTTTGAAGTTGTAATTATCGATGATCTTTCAAATTCATCTGAAGAAGTTTTAAAAGGAATAGTTGCTATAACAGGTAAAATGCCTGTTTTTGAAAAGTTGGATTTGAGAGAGAAAGTTTCGGTGCAGGATTTTTTCAAAAGACATTCTGATGTTGCTGGCGTAATCCATTTTGCAGCTTCTAAAGCAGTTGGTGAAAGTGTGGGGAATCCGCTATTGTATTATGAAAACAATATTAATACTTTAATCTATTTGCTTCAGGAATTGCAACAAAAACAAGAAGCTCATTTTATTTTTAGTTCGTCTTGTACCGTTTATGGTCAAGCCGAAACAATGCCTATTAACGAAAATGCATCGGTTAAACCAGCCATGTCACCTTATGGGAATACCAAACAAATTGGCGAAGAAATCATTGCCGATGTTACAAAAGTAAGTGGTATAAACGCTATTTTGTTGCGTTATTTTAATCCTATTGGTGCTCATCCATCGACAGAAATAGGGGAATTACCTATTGGAGTGCCACAAAATTTAGTGCCGTTTATTACCCAAACTGGAATGGGTTTGCGAAAAGAATTATCCGTTTACGGGGATGATTACCCAACACCTGATGGGACTTGTGTGCGGGATTATATTCATGTTGTAGACTTAGCAAGAGCGCATGTTATTGCTTTGCAACGATTAGTAAATAAAAAGAATTTAGATAAGATAGAAACTTTTAATTTGGGAACCGGTACGGGAAGTTCTGTTTTGGAAGTGATTACAGCTTTCGAAAAAGCCAGTGGGCAAAAATTACCATACAAAATTGTTGATAGAAGAGAAGGTGACGTTATTTCGGCTTATGCCAATACAGAGAAAGCGAATGATATTCTTGGTTGGAAAACAGAGTCAACTTTGGAAGAAGGGATAGTAAGTGCTTGGAAATGGGAGCAGAAAGTTAGAGGGAAATAACAAAAAGTAGGTGATTTAAAGTGGATTAGTGAATCAGAAAGGGATATTATTTCCTGATAAAGTGTTTTGATAGTAAAATAACGCCCTACATCTTAAATCTTAAGATAAATAAAGAGTATTGGCTGATCATTGCATTTTCTGTAATAATTAGTCCCGTTTTTCGAGATGAGATGAACTATATTTAAATTAAGCAATGGAATGTAAAGAAAAACATATAGCAATTGAAACTGCTTTTTTTATAGCATTCATTAAAATAATGAACAATAAAAAATAATCTAATAAAATAATTGTCAATTTAACAAATAATAATATATTTGAAAAAAATTAAAGATTAATCAAGTATTATTAATGTATAATAATTGATTCTGTAATTAGAATCTTTTTACTTCATAAATAATATATACCAATGCAATCTATTTTTAATACTATTAATAAACTATTTACTCATGAACCAGAACCTTGCTTTCGCAGATTACGCAGTATTTATTATCTATTTTATCGTGGTGTCCACTTATGGATATACCGTTTATCGCAAACGCGAAAAAAACGAACACGATGCCAAAGCTTATTTTCTGGCAGAAGGAACACTGACATGGTGGGCTATTGGCGCCTCATTGATTGCCTCTAATATTTCTGCAGAACAGTTTATTGGAATGAGTGGAGAAGGATTCTTTTTAGGAATTGCAGTTGCTGCTTATGAGTGGATTGCTGCCATTGCTTTGATTATTGTAGCCGTTTGGTTTATTCCTGTTTATTTAAAAAACAAGATTTACACGATGCCTCAATTTTTGAAAACAAGGTATAACGAATCAACTGCTTTAATTATGGCCGTTTTCTGGTTGTTCTTATATGTATTTGTTAACCTGACTTCTATTTTATATTTAGGTGCTGTAGCCATTAATGGATTGGCTGGTGGTGAATACTTACATGCTATTATGATCGGGCTTGCCGTTTTTGCTTTAGTGATCTCTTTAGGAGGTATGAAAGTGGTTGCTTATACGGATGTAATTCAGGTTGCTGTTTTAATAATTGGTGGACTGGTTACGTCTTACATTGCTTTGACTACTGTTGGACAATATTTTGGTGTTGGCGAAAATGCTATAGCAGGTTTCAAAGTATTGATGAGAGAAGCTCCGGAGCATTTCAAAATGATTATCCCGGAACCCACTGCGACTTCTTCTCAAAATGATATTAATAAGTATCTTACTTTTCCAGGAATGATGTCTTACTTGGCTGGTATTTGGATTATTAATCTTAATTATTGGGGTTGTAACCAATACATTACCCAAAGAGCATTAGGAGCGGATTTACAAACTGCCCGTACCGGTATTTTGTTTGCGGGGATTTTAAAATTATTAATGCCACTTATTGTTATGTTACCTGGTATTGCTGCTTATGTTTTATATGAGAATGGGCATTTACCTCAATTGGTAGGTGGTAAAGATGGTGCTTATTCTGCAGTGTTAACTTTCCTTCCAACAGGTTTAAAAGGATTGTCAGTTGCAGCTTTAACTGCTGCGATTGTTGCATCGTTAGCGGGTAAAGTAAATAGTATTTCTACTATTTATACTCTGGATGTGCACAAAAAATACATCCAAAAAGACGCTACTGATAGAGGTCAGGTGAACATAGGAAGATATGCTGTTTTTGCAGCCATGCTCCTTGCTGTTTTATTTACTTGGAATGATGTACTTGGAATTGGTGGTGTGGGTGGTTTTACCTATATTCAAAAATATACAGGTTTTATTAGTCCGGGTGTATTTGCCATGTTTTTCCTTGGAATGTTCTGGAAAAGAACTACAGGAACTGCTGCAATAATAGGGGTAATCTCCGGTTTCTTATTGTCGGTTTTGTTTAACGAATTTGCACCAGCACTATTTGGAAATGAAACATTATTATACACAGCTTATACGAATGGAAAAGGCGGATATGAAATACCATTTCACATCTGTATGGGGTTGTCATTTATGTTTACCATGCTTATTATGATTGCAGTGAGTTTTGCTGGGCCAAAAGTGAATCCAAAAGCCTTTGAGTTAGATACTGAAATGTTCAAGGTAAAACCTCAAACAACAGTATTGATAGTAATAACACTACTGATTATTTTTGCTTTGTATGCTAAATTTTGGTAGCATTATTTTTTAACATCAAGTTTTGGAGACCTTAAAATAATCTGAATCAATGCCGTTTAGTTAGAAGTAGTCAGCAATTATTTAGCTGGAAAAACTTAACTAAAGGGCATTTGATTTTAATACACCTTTCGTAAGTATGTCGCATTATTCTCAACAAAAACGATTTTTATTTGCAGTCGATTGTATCATCTTTGGATATGATGGACAAGAGTTAAAATTGTTGGTTATAAAAAGAAATTTTGAATCTTTTAAAGGAAATTGGAGTTTAGTAGGAGGGTTTGTAAGTGATGACGAAAGTGCTGACGATGCTGCGGTTCGAGTTCTTAAAGATCTTACAGGTCTGGATGGGGTGTATATGGAACAGTTGCATTGTTTTACAGAGCCAAATAGAGATAGCGTTGAAAGAACCATATCCATTGCCTATTTTGCATTAATAGATATTCATAAATACAATCAGCAGATTAGTGAGGATTATCATCCGGCTTGGTTTCCTATTAATCAGTTACCCGAATTAATTTTTGACCATTCTGCTATTGTTGAATTAGCCAAAGAAAAGCTACGGTACAGAGCGGCGCTACATCCGCTTTTATTCGAATTGTTGCCGGATAAGTTTACCATGCCGCAATTGCAAAGCCTTTATGAGGCTGTTTATAATATGGAATTTGACAAAGGGAATTTCAACCGAAAGTTGTTGTCTACTAAATTGTTAGAAAAGTTGGAAGATAAGGACAAGCTCAGTTCAAAAAAAGGAGCCTTTTATTACACCGTAAATTTAAAAAAATATAGCGCTGGTTTTAAAACCTTTTTGAATTTTGTTCCCAGTCAATATATTAACGAATAATGTCTTGTGCTATTTGTAATTATGAAATAAATGACTGTCTATTTTACAACTGGTTTTATGGCTGCTTTGCCTGTAACCGGTTTTGTAATTTGGGATGGTTGAAAAAACAAAAAGGACTATAATAAAAAAAGCTTTCGTTTTAGGCGAAAGCTTTTTAATATTAATGGATTAATCCTTAGTCTCTGTCGACCAATGCGTCTTGTTTCCAGTTTTTAATGGAAGCTATTCTATTATTGGAATAATCAACTTCACTTAGATTATTAATGCCAGTGTCATTGTTTTGAGACCAAAAAAACCATTTTCCGGTTTTAAGACCATTTTCATATTCACCGGACGAAGTTTTGTTTCCTTTCTCATCAAAAGAAACCCAAACTCCTTCTAATTTTCCATTTTCAAAAAAACCTTCTTGCTGCACTTGACCGTTTTCAAAAAAGTAAGTCGCTTTAATCTTTTTGCCAAAAGGTTCTAATACTGGTTTTGCTTCTTGTGCAAAAATCATCCCTGAGAACAGTATTGCTACTAAAATCATACACTTTTTCATATCTTGAGTTGTTAATGTTTTGTATTTATATGTCAAATTTACTTATTAATTTACATTAAAAAAACTTTTACATAACAATTTAGTAACATTAGGCAAAAGCTTAACATTGGAAAATAAATTGAGATAAAAAACAATAGTGTAAAAATTCACTATTCTCAATTCATTATTCATAATTAGTCCTAAATTTGCACCCGAGCCCAAAGGGCGAAATAATCTAAAATTTGGATCATGTATAGAAGTCATAATTGTGGCGAATTGAACGCCTCACATATTAATACTGAAGTTACACTTGCTGGTTGGGTTCAGAAATCAAGGGATAAAGGATTTATGAATTGGGTTGATTTACGTGATCGTTATGGAATTACGCAATTGATTTTTGACGAAGGTCGTTCTCAAAAAGAAGTATTTGAAGCGGCTAAAACTTTGGGTCGTGAATTCGTAATTCAAATAAAAGGAACTGTTATCGAGCGGGAAGCAAAAAATAAAAATATTCCTACAGGCGAAATAGAAATTTTAGTTTCAGAATTGAATATTCTTAATGCTTCGCTTACACCTCCTTTCACTATTGAAGATGAAACAGATGGAGGAGAAGACATCCGAATGAAATATCGTTACCTTGACATTAGAAGAAATCCTGTGAAAAACAGTTTGCTTTTTCGTCATAAAGTAGCCATGGAAGTGCGCAAGTATCTTTCAGATTTAGATTTTTGCGAGGTAGAAACACCTTATTTGATTAAGTCTACTCCAGAAGGAGCCAGAGATTTTGTTGTTCCTTCTCGAATGAATGAAGGACAGTTTTACGCTTTGCCACAATCGCCTCAGACTTTTAAACAGTTGTTGATGGTGGGTGGAATGGATAAATATTTCCAAATTGTGAAATGTTTCCGTGATGAAGATTTACGTGCAGACAGACAGCCGGAATTTACACAAATAGATTGCGAAATGGCTTTCGTGGAGCAGGAGGATATTTTGAATGTTTTCGAAGGATTGACAAGACATTTATTGAAAGAAATAAAAGGTATCGAAGTAGAGAAATTTCCAAGAATGACCTACGAGCATGCTATGAAAACATACGGAAATGACAAACCGGACATTCGTTTTGGGATGGAATTCGGCGAGTTAAACGAAGTAGCTAAAAGCAAAGAATTTCCGGTTTTTAATGCTGCGGAATTAGTAGTGGGTATTGCTGCTCCCGGAGTTGGAAATTATACTCGTAAAGAAATTGACGCTTTGATTGATTGGGTAAAACGGCCTCAGGTTGGTGCGTCGGGAATGGTGTATGTAAAATGCAACGAAGATGGAACCTATAAATCATCCGTAGATAAATTCTATGATCAAAATGATTTGCGCCATTGGGCAAAAACTACAGGAGCGCAGCCGGGTGATATGATTTTTGTGCTTTCTGGACCTGCGGATAAAACGCGCGGACAGTTAAGCGCTTTGCGTATGGAATTGGCAAGTCGTTTGGGATTAAGAAAACCAACAGAATTTGCACCACTTTGGGTTGTTGATTTTCCATTATTGGAATTTGATGAAGAAAGCGGTCGTTACCATGCGATGCATCATCCTTTTACGTCTCCTAAGCCGGAAGATATGCATTTATTGGAGACAAATCCAGGGAAAGTTCGTGCCAATGCCTATGATATGGTTTTGAATGGTAATGAAATTGGCGGTGGATCGATCCGTATTCACGATAAAGCTACGCAACAATTGATGTTTAAATATTTAGGTTTCACTGAGGAGGAAGCTAAAGCACAATTCGGATTTCTGATGGATGCTTTCCAGTTTGGTGCGCCGCCACACGGAGGTTTAGCTTTTGGATTGGATCGATTAGTGGCGATTCTTGGTGGGCAGGAAACGATTCGGGACTTCATTGCTTTTCCCAAAAATAATTCAGGTAGAGATGTTATGATTGACGCACCATCTACAATTGATGAATCGCAATTAAAAGAGTTGCATATTAAAATTGACTAAATGCAGTTTGTCGTTTAAATTTGTTTGAAAACGTTGAATATCAATATTTTTACAAAATAAAAACAGAAGATAGTATTTCGTATTATATTAAATATTACATTTGCTCCATTATAAATTATTATTACTATTACAATGCGTACAGGTACAGTTAAATTTTTCAATGAATCTAAAGGTTACGGATTCATTACAGACGAAGAAACAGGAAAAGACATTTTTGTTCATGCATCAGGAATCAACGCGGAAGAATTGCGCGAAGGTGACAGAGTTAGCTATGAAGAAGAAGAAGGAAGAAAAGGAAAAGTTGCTGCGAAAGTAGCAGTGATCTAAGCATAAAAATTTATTTTTTTGCCTACGAATGTTTAAAACGTTCCGATACATGTCGGAACGTTTTTTTTTGCAGTATAATGAAAAAACGACGTCTTAAATACGAAATTATTTATAATCGTTAAAAATAACAAGAAAATCGTATTTTCATAGAAACTAAATTTTGCTTTAAACTTGTGTTTTAAATCCTTGAAACCTATCTTTGTGGCTTATTTTTATTCAAAAACAACGATAATATGCAATCCGATCAATTAAATTATATCCCAATTTTAATGCAGTTCATTTTGGCTGTAGGATTTGTTGTAGGTACTATATTGGTTTCAGGAAAATTAGGTCCTAAAAGATCATCTGAAATCAAAGATAAAAATTTCGAATGCGGTATCGAATCTGTGGGTAACGCAAGAATTCCATTTTCAGTAAAATATTTTCTTGTAGCTATACTATTTGTTTTGTTTGATGTTGAGGTAATTTTTCTTTACCCATGGGCAATCAATTTCAAAGAATTGGGAATGGAAGGTATGGTTAAGATGGTGATTTTTATGTTTTTACTTTTGGTAGGTTTTTTCTACATTATCAAAAAGAAAGCGCTAGAGTGGGAATAAAAATTAATTACGAATTAGAAATTACGAATTACAAGAATTCCGGTTTCTAAAGTGTTTATAAGAATATTTTTAAATTTAAATTATGAACTCATAATTCATAATTCGTAATTCATAATTTTACAAAGATGAGCGATTCTAAAATAAATATGGTTGAGCCACCAGAAGGTGTTGTTGGTGAAGGTTTCTTCGCCACAAAACTGAATGATGTTGTGGGATTGGCTCGTGCTAATTCATTGTGGCCTTTACCTTTTGCAACGTCTTGTTGCGGAATTGAATTTATGGCAACGATGGCTTCGCATTATGATTTAGCGCGTTTTGGTTCTGAGCGGGTGAGTTTTTCTCCTCGTCAAGCGGATATGCTAATGGTAATGGGGACAATTTCAAAAAAAATGGCACCAATCTTACGTCAGGTTTACGAACAAATGTCTGAGCCTCGTTGGGTTATTGCTGTTGGTGCTTGTGCTTGTTCAGGTGGGATTTTTGACACCTATTCTGTTTTGCAAGGGATTGACAAAGTAATTCCGGTAGATGTTTATGTTCCAGGTTGCCCACCAAGACCAGAGCAAATTGTTGATGGTGTTATGAAATTGCAAGAATTAGTAAGAAATGAATCTGTAAGAAGAAGAAGTTCTCCGGAATACCAAGAATTATTAGCTTCTTATAATATCAAATAAAATAATGGCGCTAGAAACGATACAAATCCAAGAAAAATTAGTCGAAACATTTGATTCGGCTGTTTTTGAATTCAAGCAGGAAAAAGATATATTTTCATTTGAAGTCGCTGCTGATAAAATTACGGCGGTGATTCTTTTTTTGAAAAATGATCCAACATTACGGTTTCATTTTTTAACTGATTTGTGTGGGATTCACTATCCTGACAATGATGTTGATCATCAATTTGCGGTAGTCTATCATTTGCACAATTGGTACGAAAACAAAAGAATTAAAATCAAGGCATTTATCAACGGTGAAAACCCGGAAATAAAAACGATATCTAATATTTTCTTAAGTTCAAATTGGATGGAAAGAGAAACATTTGATTTTTATGGGATAAACTTCATTGGTCATCCACAATTGAAACGTATTTTGAATATGGATGAAATGATTTCTTTTCCAATGCGAAAAGAATTTCCAATGGAAGATAGCGGAAGAACGGATAAAGATGACCGTTTCTTTGGAAGAACGACAGACAATTATTAAAAATACTCACTATTATAATTTTTCACATTAACTAAATGTCAGAACTATTATTACCACCAGAGCATCGCTATGCTAAAAGAATACAAGAGCAACTAAACGAAGACGGAAGCGAGCTTTCGATTCTGAATTTAGGGCCTACTCACCCAGCGACACACGGTATTTTTCAAAATATTTTGTTGATGGATGGGGAGAGAATTTTGGAAGCAGAACCAACTATTGGTTATATTCACAGAGCTTTCGAAAAAATTGCTGAAAACCGTCCTTTTTACCAAATCACACCTCTTACTGATAGATTGAACTATTGTTCCTCACCTATAAACAATATGGGTTGGTGGATGACATTAGAGAAATTATTAGATATTGAAGTTCCTAAAAGAGCACAATATTTAAGGGTAATTGTAATGGAGTTGGCAAGAATCACGGATCATATTATCTGTAATTCCATTCTTGGTGTCGATACAGGAGCTTATACCGGATTTTTGTATGTTTTCCAATTTAGAGAAAAAGTATATGAAATCTACGAAGAAATTTGCGGGGCTCGTTTGACTACAAATATGGGGAGAATTGGTGGTTTCGAAAGAGATTGGTCACCAGAAGCTTTTAGAAAATTAGATGTGTTTTTAGAAGAATTTCCAGCAGCTTGGAAAGAATTTGAAAACTTATTCGAAAGAAATAGAATTTTTATTGACAGAACTGTAAATGTTGGAGCTATAACAGCTGAACAAGCTATGGCTTACGGATTTACAGGTCCAAATTTACGTGCTGCAGGTGTTGATTATGATGTTCGTGTAGCGCAACCATATTCTTCTTACGAAGATTTCGATTTTATTATTCCTGTTGGAAAATCTGGAGATACTTACGATCGTTTTTGTGTTCGTAATGCCGAAGTTTGGGAAAGTTTGAGTATTATTCGTCAAGCTTTAGCCAAAATGCCTGAAGGAAATGAATTCCATGCCGATGTTCCGGATTATTATCTTCCTCCGAAAGAAGCTGTTTACACGAATATGGAATCGTTGATTTATCATTTCAAAATTGTAATGGGAGAAGTTCCTGTTCCAGTTGCTGAGATTTATCATGCTGTAGAAGGAGGGAACGGGGAGTTAGGATTTTATTTAGTTACTGACGGAAGCAGAACGCCTTATAGATTGCATTTCCGTAGGCCTTGTTTTATTTACTATCAAGCGTATCCAGAAATGATTAAAGGTTCATTACTGTCGGATGCAATTGTTATTTTGTCAAGTTTAAATGTTATTGCCGGAGAATTAGACGCATAATGATTTCAGATTATTGATTAACGATTTCAGATTTTAAAATAAAACTTTGTGACTTTGTGCCTTCGTGGCAAAAAAAATAAAAATGGAAAGAACGTATCACAAACAAGAAATAAATATGACCGAAGCATTGATGAATCGCATCAATGAATTGATAAGTCATTATCCTGAAGATAAAAGAAAATCGGCATTATTGCCTGTTTTGCATGAAGTTCAAGATGCTCACGAGAATTGGTTGAGTATTGAATTAATGAATAAAGTAGCTGAAATCCTTTTGATTAAACCAATCGAAGTTTATGAAGTAGTTTCGTTTTATACGATGTACAACCAAAGACCAATTGGAAAATACATGTTCGAATTTTGCCAAACTTCTCCTTGTTGTTTGAATGGGGTGGAGGATTTAATGGATTATACCTGCGAGAAATTAGGAGTGAAAGTGGGTGAGCCAACACCAGACGGTCTATTTGAAGTTAGAGGTGTTGAATGTTTAGGCGCTTGTGGTTATGCTCCAATGATGCAATTAGGCGATTTTTACAGAGAACATTTGAACGAAGAGAAAATCGACCAATTAATTGCTGATTGCAAAAACGATAAAATAATAGTACACGATAAATAATATGTCACAAAAAATATTATTAGACAAAATAAACGTTCCAGGAATTAAAACTTACGAAGTGTACCGTCAAAACGGGGGTTATGCTTCAGTAGAAAAAGCCTTAAAAACATTAACACCAGACGAAGTTGTCGAAGAAGTAAAAACTTCTGGATTGCGTGGTCGTGGCGGAGCAGGATTTCCGGCAGGAATGAAATGGAGTTTTATTGATAAAAAATCAGGAAAACCAAGGCATTTAGTTTGTAATGCGGATGAATCGGAGCCAGGAACTTTCAAGGATCGTTATTTGATGGAATTTATTCCTCATTTATTGATTGAGGGAATGATTACTTCAAGTTATGCTTTGGGTGCAAACCTATCTTATATCTACATTCGTGGAGAATATATGTGGGTTTATAAAATATTGGAAAAAGCCATCAATGAAGCAAAAGCTGCTGGATTTTTGGGTAAAAATATATTGGGCTCGGGATACGATTTAGAACTTTATGTTCATTGTGGTGCCGGAGCTTACATTTGTGGTGAAGAAACTGCATTGATTGAATCCTTGGAAGGAAAAAGAGGGAATCCTCGTATCAAACCGCCATTTCCTGCTATTTCAGGACTTTGGGCAAACCCAACGGTTGTAAATAACGTAGAAACTATAGCCGCAGTGCCGTGGATTGTGAACAATTCGGGTGCGGAATATGCCAAAATTGGTATTGGACGTTCTACTGGAACCAAATTAATTTCGGCTTCAGGACATATTAAAAACCCTGGTGTTTATGAAATTGAATTGGGTCTAAGTGTTTACGAATTCATGAATTCTAATGAATATTTAGGCGGAATGAGTTCTGACAGACCTCTAAAAGCTTTTGTGCCGGGAGGAAGTTCTGTTCCCGTTTTACCAGCGCATTTAATTTACAAAACTGCAAACGGTGAAGATCGTTTGATGTCCTACGAATCGTTAAGTGACGGTGGATTTGCTACAGGATCAATGTTGGGATCAGGTGGATTTATCGTTTACAATGATACGTCATGTATTGTTCGTAATACTTGGAATTTCTCTCGTTTTTACCACCATGAAAGCTGTGGGCAATGTTCGCCTTGTCGTGAAGGTACAGGCTGGATGGAAAAAGTTTTGCATAGAATAGAAAACGGTCACGGCCGTGAAGAAGATATCGATTTGCTTTTGAGCATTCAAAGTAAAATTGAAGGAAATACAATTTGTCCATTAGGTGATGCGGCAGCTTGGCCAGTGGCAGCAGCAATTCGTCACTTTAGAGATGAATTTGAATACCATATTCGTTTCCCCGAAAAAATTAAAAATAGGGATCATTTTGTCGCTGAACCTTTTGAAAAAGTAAAGCATTTAGTTTCTAAAGTAATCGTATAAAGCCAAGAATTTCAGAAAATGAAAGTAACCATAGACGGTCAAAGCATAGAAGTAGAACCAGGAACAACAATCCTGCAGGCGGCACGTATGATAGGTGGGGAAGTAGTTCCGCCAGCGATGTGTTATTATTCTAAACTAAAAGGAAGCGGTGGAAAATGCCGTTGTTGTTTAGTGGAAGTTGCTAAAGGAAGTGAAGCCGATCCAAGACCAATGCCAAAATTAATGGCCTCTTGTGTAACCGGTTGTATGGACGGAATGGAAGTGAACAGCAAATCTTCTGATAGAGTAACCGAAGCAAGAAAATCGGTGACAGAGTTTTTATTGATTAATCACCCATTAGATTGTCCAGTTTGTGATCAGGCAGGAGAATGTGATTTGCAAAATTTAAGCTTTGAACACGGTAAATCAGAAACTCGTTTTATTGAAGAAAAGAGAACTTTTGAGCCAGAAAATATTGGTCCACATATTCAATTACACATGAATCGTTGTATTCTTTGCTACCGTTGTGTAATGGTTGCGGATCAATTGACAGACAATCGTGTTCACGGTGTGATGGATCGGGGGGATCACTCTAATATATCGACTTGTATTTCTAAAGCGATTGACAATGAGTTCTCAGGGAATATGATTGATGTTTGTCCAGTAGGAGCATTGACTGATAAAACGTTCCGATTCAAATCAAGAGTTTGGTTTAACAAACCGTACAATGCACACAGAGATTGTGATAAATGTTGTGGAAAAACTACGCTTTGGATGTTTGGTGACGAAATCCAACGTGTTACCGGAAGAAAAGATGAATACCATGAAGTAGAAGAATTTATTTGTAATGGTTGTCGTTTTGATCACAAAGACATAAAAGATTGGATTATTGAAGGACCGAGAGCATTTGAAAAAGATTCGGTTATCAATCAAAATAAATACTATAGAAAATTGCATAAAGTGGAAATCGCTACCGAAGAGAACATTCTTTTAGGTAGAGAAGAAGATCGCAAGAAAATAAGCATGGTCGAAATTCCATTGACTGAAGAAGACATTATGAATCAAAAAAGCTTGGGTAATAATGGATAGTACTATTATCATAGAAAAAAGTGTCATTATTGTTGCAGTTTTTGCTTTGACAATGTTGATGGCAATGTATTCCACATGGGCTGAACGAAAAGTTGCCGCTTGGCTTCAGGATCGTGTTGGGCCAAACAGAGCAGGACCTTTTGGATTATTTCAACCGCTTGCCGATGGTTTAAAATTATTCTCGAAAGAAGAATTTGAGCCAAATACACCGAACAGATTTTTGTTTTTTGTAGGTCCGGCAATTGCTATGAGTACTGCTTTAATGACGAGCGCCGTAATTCCTTGGGGAGATAAGTTGCATTTGTTTGGAAGAGATATTTTATTGCAGGCGACTGATTTAAACATTGGGCTGTTATACTTTATTGGAGTTGTTTCAGTGGGTGTTTACGGAATCATGATTGGTGGTTGGGCATCCAACAATAAGTTCTCTTTGATGGGTGCCGTTCGTGCTGCATCGCAAATGGTATCTTATGAAGTTGCCATGGGACTTTCGCTGATTGCTTTGTTGATGATGACTGGAACGTTGAGTTTAAGAGAGATTTCGGCACAACAAGCAGGAATGAATTGGAATGTGTTTTATCAACCGTTATCTTTTATTATATTCTTAATTTGTGCTTTTGCAGAAACGAACAGAACTCCTTTTGATTTAGCGGAATGCGAAACGGAATTAATTGGAGGATATCACACGGAATATTCATCGATGAAAATGGGATTCTATTTATTTGCTGAATATGCGAATATGTTTATTTCTTCCACGATTTTAGCTGTTTTATTCTTTGGAGGATATAATTATCCTGGAATGAGTTGGGCTGTAGAAAATTGGGGTGTGAATATTGCCAATATTTTAGGATTTGGTGCTTTGTTTATCAAATTATGTGGATTCATCTTTTTCTATATGTGGGTTCGTTGGACTATTCCAAGATTCAGATACGATCAATTGATGCATTTGGGTTGGAGAATTTTGATTCCATTATCCATTATCAATATTATGATTACCGGAATTGTAATTTTGAGAAGTGAAATTGCAACTTATTTAGGATTTTAGAATTCAAGATAATATAAAATAAGGAAAACCTTAAGGTGTCGCAAATTGCGACACCTTAATAAGTAGAGATGGTTGCAATTTATGACCAGTTAGAAATAAATGATATATAATTATAATTGTAATCCATTTCCGAAGGGGTTGCAATTTGCAACTCCTTCGGAAATGGATTTTATAAGAATAGTAAGTTTTAAAGCTATGTATTAAAAATATTAAATATTGGATTGCTTCACTTTGTGCCATTTTATCAAAAGCAAAGATATAGGTGTAACAAAATGTGACACCTTAACAAAAAAGGTTAATGTATGGACAAAATTATTATTCCAGACGAAATAATAACTAATAAAATTTATTTTATTAGATGCGCAAAAGTGATGTTAGATAGGGATTTAGCTGATTTGTATGATGTGGATCCAAGAGCCTTGAGACAACAAGTTAAAAGAAACATCGATAAATTCCCTGAACATTTTATGTTTAGGCTTAATGAAATTGAGGTTGATTTAATGGTGTCGCAAAATGCGATACCTTCAAAACAAGCTCTTGGCGGTTCACTTCCGTATGTATTTACGGAACATGGAATATTGCAGTTGTCTAATGTTGTGAAAAGCGAAAGAGCAACTCAAATGAGTATCAAAATAATAGAGATATTTGTAAGTTTGAGAGAATTTCTAACCGATAATTTAAATGCAAAACTAGACATCGAAGAAATAAAGAAGAAATTGGTAAATCACGATAAAAATATTGAATTGGTTTTTACTTATTTGGATGAGTTGATGGAAAAACAAGACAATAAAGTAGAAAGGAATAAAATTGGTTACAAAAATTAGAGTCTAAAAAAAGGAACATTATTAGTACCGAAAAGCCCTAGCCCTGATAGCAGTGGAAATCCTGTCATTGCGAGAGGAACGAAGCAATCTAATCGAAAGATTGCTTCGTTCCTCGCAAAGACAGATTGAAACGGATAGCAGGATTAAGCTTCAAATAAAAATAAAAAATGTCAATAGAAACCATATCCTTATCGGGAAGAAAAAAGCAAGTCTCTAACAAGGAGATGACTTTTTGGGAAAGAATGTATCTTGTTGCGATTGTCAAAGGTTTGATAATTACGATTCAGCATTTGTTTAAAAGAAAAGTAACGATTCAATATCCGGAACAAGTACGTGAAAGAAGTTCAGTTTATCGCGGTCAGCACATGTTGAAGCGTGATGAGGAAGGGCGTGAGAATTGTACGGCTTGTGGTTTATGTGCCTTGTCTTGTCCTGCAGAAGCGATTACGATGAAGGCTGAAGAACGCAGAGCAGACGAAAAACATTTGTACAGAGAAGAAAAATATGCATCGATATATGAAATCAATATGTTACGTTGTATTTTTTGTGGATTGTGTGAAGAGGCTTGTCCTAAAGACGCAATTTACCTGACGACTTCTAAAGTTTTAGTTCCTTCTAGCTATGAGAGAGAAGATTTCATCTTTGGAAAAGACAAATTGGTCATGCCTCTGGAAATGGCAATGAAAAACGCTCAACTTAAAAACGCTAACTAATGTCTACGATACTTATAATTTTTTGTGTATTGGCTGCTATCACATTAGCAACCGCATTTTTGACAATTTTTAGCAAAAATCCGATTCACAGCGCTATTTATTTAGTGATTTGTTTCTTTTCGATTGCGGGTCATTATCTATTATTGAATTCTCAATTTTTAGCGATAGTCCACATTATTGTGTATTCTGGAGCGATTATGATTTTGTTTTTATTCACCATCATGTTGATGAATTTAAATGAGGAAAGAGAAGTGCACCGACCTAGAATTACGAGATTAGGAGCTATTGTTTCTTTCTGTTTGATTTGTTTGGTTTTGATTGCCATTTTTATCAATTCAAAACCTATTGTTGGAGAATATGTAACTACCGGTGAAGATTATCAGTCTATAAAAGTATTGGGTAAAATACTGCTGAATGAATATATGGTTCCGTTTGAATTTGCCTCTATATTACTTTTGGTTGCTATGATTGGAACTGTGTTATTGTCTAAAAAAGAAAAATTGCAAAAATAAGATGAACAATATTTTAAACCACATTGGTATTGAAAATTATATATTCCTAAGCGTAATACTTTTTTGTATTGGAGTTTTCGGAGTGTTGTACAGACGAAATGCCATTATCGTATTTATGTCAATTGAAATTATGCTGAATGCAGTAAACTTATTGTTTGTAGCATTTTCGACCTATCATCAAGATGCGCAAGGACAAGTTTTTGTGTTCTTTTCGATGGCTGTTGCTGCGGCAGAAGTTGCGGTAGGATTGGCAATTTTGGTTTCTATTTTTAGAAATTTAGGTTCAATTACTATCGATAATTTAAAAAACTTAAAAGGATAAATGGAAATGAATACCAATATAGCTTTAGTTTTAGTTCTTGCTCCTTTTTTAGGATTTTTAATCAATGTTTTCTTTGGCAAAAGCCTGGGAAAATCGCTTTCAGGAATAATTGGAACCCTATCAGTTGTGGTTTCTTTTATTGCGACTGTTTATTTCTTCAGTGGAATAGCTGCTCAACCGGAAGGCATTCGTATTGCTCTTTTTGACTGGATTCAAATCAGTAATTTCAAAGTTGATTTTGGATTTCAATTGGACCAATTGTCCATTTTATGGTTGCTTTTTGTAACCGGAATTGGATCTTTGATTCATTTGTATTCGATCAGTTACATGCATGATGATGAAAATATGCACCAATTTTTTGCGTATTTGAATTTGTTTATATTCTTCATGATCACTTTAGTGATAGGAAGCAACTTATTAGTAATGTTCATTGGATGGGAAGGCGTTGGTCTTTGTTCGTATTTGTTAATTGGATTCTGGCATAAAAACCAAGAGTACAATGATGCAGCTAAGAAAGCATTCATCATGAACCGAATTGGAGATTTAGGGTTGTTAGTTGGAATTTTCATTCTTGGGAATTTATTTTCAACCGTAGATTTTACAACATTAAAAACAGCTATAACTACTGCGCCAGACTATAATGATTTTTGGGTTGCGGTTGCTGCGTTAGCCCTGTTTATTGGAGCTTGTGGTAAATCGGCTCAAATTCCATTGTATACTTGGTTACCAGATGCGATGGCGGGTCCAACACCGGTATCTGCATTGATTCACGCTGCAACGATGGTTACTGCGGGTATTTTTATGATTACCAGATTAAATTTCTTATTTGATTTGACTCCAAGCGTTCAATCTATAATCGCAGTTGTTGGAGCTGTGACTGCTTTAGTAGCCGCTACAATAGGATTGGTTCAAAATGATATTAAGAAAGTATTGGCTTATTCCACTGTTTCTCAATTGGGATTAATGTTCTTAGCTTTGGGTTTAGGTGCTTATGAAGTAGCCGTTTTCCATGTAATCACTCATGCTTTCTTCAAAGCTTGTTTGTTCTTGGGTTCAGGTTCTGTTATTCACGCTTTGCACGGAGAACAAGATATGCGTAAAATGGGTGGCTTGAAAAAAGCGATGCCAATTACGTTTGTAACGATGTTGATTGCTTCTTTAGCTATTTCCGGAGTTCCATTATTTTCAGGTTTTTTCTCGAAAGACGAAATTTTATTAGTGGCTTTCCATCATAATATTCCATTGTGGATTGTTGCTTCGATTGCTTCTATAATGACTGCTTTCTATATGTTTAGATTGATGTTTTTAACTTTCTTCCAAGAATTCAGAGGAACTTCAGCGCAAAAACACCATTTGCACGAAAGCCCGTCTTTGATTATCATTCCTTTGATTGTTTTAGCATTTTTGGCTACTATAGGTGGTTTGATCAGTTTACCTGGAAACAGTTGGTTGAATGGATATTTGACTCCTATTTTACCAAAATTAGCGACCGCGGAACACCATTTAGGAACTACTGAATATATCTTGATGGCTATTGCCGTTGTGGGCGGATTAGTAGGAATTGGTATTGCTTACGCCAAATACATCAAACAAAATACAGTTCCTACAGAAGATGCTGCCATTACAGGATTTTCTAAAGTGCTTTACAATAAATATTATGTTGATGAATGCTATGATGCTATTTTTGTTAAACCAATTAATGTTTTGTCTCGTTTTTTCAGAGACACTATAGAAACAGGTTTGTCAGCTTTAGTTTTTGGATTCGGAAAAGTTACCAACGAAATAAGTTACCAAGGAAAGAAAATACAAAATGGAAGTATCGGACTTTATCTTTTTGTTTTCGTATTAGGGCTTTGTGCCATTGTTTCTTATTTATTTTTAGCTCAATAATCTTATACTATGAAATAGACTTTTTACGCCAAATTTCAATTATTAAATAAATTACATTTTAAAAGTCTATTACATTTGACATTTAAAAAATAATAAAAAATTACAAATGAATGTATCTCTAATATTAATTATACTTTTGGTTGGTGCGTTTGCAACTTATCTTGCAGGCGATAAATTGGCTTCAAAAGTAGCTTTGTTCTTTGGGTTGGCTGCTGCAGGCGCTTCTATTGTATTATTAAATCACTATAAATTAGGTGAAAACATCAGTTTTATCAACCAGTGGATCACACAACCTAATATTTCTTTTGCTCTAAAAGCTGACGGATTATCCATGGCGATGCTTTTATTGACTACGGCTTTGACTCCAATAATTATTTTTTCTTCTTTTGGAAATCAATATAAAAATTCAAAATCATTTTATGCGTTAATCTTGTTTATGTCGTTTGCAATGGCAGGAACATTCTTGGCATCAGACGGTTTGTTATATTATATTTTTTGGGAATTGTCATTGATTCCAATTTACTTTATCGCTTTAATTTGGGGTAACGGAGACGCAGAAGAACGCAAAAAAGCAGTAGTTAAATTCTTTATCTACACATTGGCAGGTTCTTTATTTATGTTGGTGGCATTTGTTTATATGTATCAACAAGCGGGAAGTCTTTTATTGGAAGATTTATATAAATTAAACTTATCAGCGACTGAACAGTTGTGGATATTCTTGGCTTTCTTCTTGGCGTATGCCATTAAGATCCCATTAATTCCTTTCCATACTTGGCAAGCAAATGTGTACCAAAAAGCACCAACCGTTGGGACAATGCTTTTATCTGGGATCATGCTAAAAATGGGATTGTACAGTGTTATTCGTTGGCAATTGCCATTGGCGCCACTTGCCGCCAAAGAATACATGTATATTTTCATTGGACTTGGAATAGCGGGTGTGATTTACGGATCTATTGTAGCACTGAGACAAAAAGATTTAAAAAAATTATTGGCCTATTCTTCTTTGGCTCACGTTGGATTAATAGCAGCGGGAACATACACATTGACATTAGATGGATTGCGTGGAGCAGTTTTACAAATGATTGCACATGGATTTGTGGTTGTTGGATTGTTTTACGTCGCTGAGATTATTTTCAGAAGATATGAAACCAGAGCAATTGCCGAAATGGGAGGCATTCGTCCCCAATCACCAAAATTCACCTCAATGTTTTTGATATTGGTTTTGGCATCTGTTGCTTTGCCATCTACTTTTAACTTTGTTGGAGAATTTACCGTTTTATACAGCCTTTCTCAAATTAATATTTGGTTTGCTGTTTTAGGAGGAACAACTATAATTTTAGGGGCCTATTATATGTTGAAAATGTTCCAACACGCCATGTTAGGTGAAACCAATTCAAAAATCTTCGCTGATGTTACTTTCAATGAAGGATTAACTTTAGTATTAATAATAGGTGTTTTATTCTTTTTTGGGATGTATCCAAAACCAATTACCGATTTGATTACCCCAAGCCTTGAAGAAATTTTAACTCAAATAAACCGAATTAACTAAGTCAAATAAAAGATGAATACATTAATAGCTATAATAGGATTAGGTGTTTTATGCCTTTTATTTGAAATTTTTAATTTAAGAAAAGCCATAGTTCCAATAATAATTATTGGATTGTTGGGTGTTCTTGGTTTAACCATATCGGAATTTAATTCGACAGAGAGCTACTATAACAACATGATTGTTGTCAGTAAATTTTCAAGTACTTTTTCATCTTTGTTTATTGTGCTTACCATTTTCTTGGTCGCTTTAGGACATAATTTTTACGAAAATCACCAATCTAAAATCTCAGATTTCATTGCCATAAAAGTATTTTTATTGGCAGGAGCAGTAGCGATGGTTTCTTTTGGAAACTTAGCGATGTTCTTTTTAGGAATCGAAGTATTATCAATATCACTTTATATTCTTGCGGCAAGTAACCGTATGAATTTAAAAAGTAACGAAGCGGGAATGAAGTATTTCCTAATGGGCTCTTTTGCTTCCGGAATCATTCTGTTTGGGATCTGTTTAATTTACGGAGCGATGGGAAGTTTTGACGTTACTGAAATCAGTGAATTGTCGCAATCGGCTGAATTGCCAATTTGGTTTCCAATCGGAATTGTATTGGTAACAATCGGAATGTTGTTTAAAGTGGCGGCAGTCCCATTTCATTTCTGGGCACCGGACGTTTACGAAGGTTCTCCTGCATTGACAACTGCATTGATGAGCACTTTGGCGAAAGTAGTTGCCACGGCGACATTATACAAGTTGTTATCGGTTATGAATGCGGATATTTCTGAGTCATTTAAAATTATTGTGGTTGTTATTTCTATGGCTTCGATGACGGTTGGGAATATTATGGCATTGAGACAAACAAACGTAAAACGTATGTTGGCTTTTTCAGGAATTTCCCATGCTGGTTTTATGTTGATGACTTTATTGAGTTTGTCCACTTCAGCGGGTAGTTTGTTGTATTATGCTTCGGCTTATTCTTTATCTGGAATCGCTGCTTTTAGTGTGATTTTATACGTTTGTAAAAATAGAGATAACGAAGATATTGTGAATTTTCACGGTTTAGGAAAAACGAATCCATTGTTAGCCGCTATTCTTACCGCTTCTTTGCTTTCTATGGCTGGTATTCCAATTTTCGCTGGATTCTTTGCTAAGTTGGTTTTGTTCAATCAAACGATTCAAGCAGGTTATTTGGCTTTAGTAATCGTAGCAGTTGTGAATTCAATTATAAGCGTTGGGTATTACTTCAAATTGATTTTGGCGATGTACACTAAAGAACCAAACGAGGAAAGAAAAGGAACTCCGGTTATTATTTATGCCGTTGCCGTTATAGCGATTGTTTTGAATATTGCTTTAGGTCTGTTTCCATCTTTTGTTTTGGATTTATTGGGATAAGGCAAAGTTTTTAAAATATAGAAAAACCATCAAGAGCAATTTTGATGGTTTTTTTGGTTTCAAGAGTTTCCTGTTTCCTTGATTGTAATAAATATTTACTATTCGGGTATCTATAATAAAATTCCAAAACTTAAAAAGCTCAAAAACGAATTGATTAATTTTGCCTTATAAAATCAATTTTGAATTTCAAATAAAATGAAGATAGAAAATAAATTAAAAATACAAATCTGGTCGGATATCATGTGTCCGTTTTGTTATATAGGAAAAAGAAGAATAGAAGAAGCTTTACAGAATTTCGAGCATAAAGAAGCGGTTGAAATTGAATGGAAAAGTTTTCAGTTAGACGCTAATTTTATTGCCTCGCCTGAGGACAATATGGTAGAGCATTTGGCAGAAAAATACAGAAAAGACAATGATTGGGCTCAAAATATGCTCGATAACATGACTCAAAACGCAAAAACGGCAGGATTGGATTTTCATTTTGAAAAAGCAGTTCTGGCCAATTCCTTGAATGCACATCGGTTATTGCATTTGGCCAAAAAGCACAATCTGGCTGATGATTTGGAAGAATTGTTGTTTAAAGCCTATTTGACCGATGGCAAGAACGTTAACGATTTAGATACATTAAAAGAGTTGGGACTTGAAGTAGGACTTGAAGCTGAATCTATTGAACAGGTTTTACATTCTAATGCGTATGCAAATGAAGTAAAGCAAGACATTAAAGAAGCAAATTCAATTGGCGTTCAAGGTGTTCCCTTTTTTGTTTTCGATACTAAATATGCGATTTCCGGAGCGCAACCCGCAACTGCTTTTCTACAAACTTTGGAGAAAGTATGGGAAGAAGGAAAATTTGATTCGAATGTGACTTTGCTGAATACGATAACCGAAAATAGTTGTGACATCAATGGTTGTGACTAAAATGGAAAATAGTTTAACTATTATATAATAACTCAGTTGTGTCAAAGGTATATTATTTACGCAGCGGTTAGCTAGAAATAGCTTCAAACAAAAGTCCCGTTGATACGAATACCAACGGGACTTTTTAAACTAACCATTATAACAAACGAACTATCTTTTATCTATTCTAATATCTAAACTTCCTACTACTTTAGTGTCTTCGACTTTGGCTTTTGTACCGTTGTTTTTATAATAGTATTGATCCTGATCATTTGAATTTTGGTTATAATCATAATCATAATCGTTATTACCATTGTCATTTTGGTTATTTCCATAATCACAATCATGATCGTAGTTGTCATTGTTATTTTGGCTGTATTCATTCGCTCTACGTCCTTTTACACTTCCAATAATATCAACAATTTGACCACGACGGTTGTAGATAATTTGCAATCCACCTACTTGTTCCAAGGCATAACGGTTGTAAGTCATGTATACAGAACCAACTCGTTTAATTCTATCATTCGAATCATAGTTGATAAACACATTTCCAATACGTCTTATTCTGCCCATATTATCGTGTTCCACTTTTACACCGTAATTTTTGTTTCGAAAATTTGTGGGTACACCATACGTTTTATTTACAGCATTTCTTTTACTTGATTTATAATACATATTGCCGGTTGAAGGACGTGTATTGAAATCAAATTGTCCGTCAGGAAACACAAAAAATTCAATTCCTCTTTCTGTGAACACAATTGGTTCCGCATTTCTAAAATCAACAGGTAATCTTCTCTCATGAGAAAAATTGTTTTTTTCTGTTGCATTCGCTACACCACCTCCAATAAGGAAGATACTAGCTACTAAAAGGGTAATTTTTTTCATAATCAATATAATTTGGGTTTTGCCTACTCTTGAGCTTTTCGGCTTTCGCTTTTTTACTTATTTGATTAGGTATATCCAAGTAGCGTGCCAAAAATTATAATCTTGGATTAGTGTTTTGGACTCTCGAGGGATTTTTTAAGTGTAAAATACTTAAAATCAATGATTTATTGTTTTTAAAATAAGCAATAATAATTTATGATGGAGCAAAGATTTAGGTGTTTTTTAATGCAATTTTTTGTTTCACGATATTCTTTTCTCACCATTTTACGGAATACAACAATCAAGAACAGTTGCATATTAATAGTTGAGACTAAAACGAAAAGTTATTTTATTTCCATGCTAAATAAACTTGTTGAAAGCTGTGTCTTTGCCAATAAATAATTAAATTTACTTTAACCTTAACGGGGTGTTTTATTTACGAATAGGGTATAGGTGATATGAAAATTGGCTTGATAAAAAGTAATAAACTAATGCTATAAGTTGCATTATTTCAAAATTATGGAAATGATTAATAGAAGTGAAAGTACAAAAATAATTCGTTGGGGAATATTAGGATGTGGGGATGTTACTGAAGTAAAAAGTGGTCCCGCATACCAGAAAACAGATGGTTTTGAAGTCGTAGCAGTGATGCGAAGAGATGCTGAAAAAGCGGCTGATTATGCCAAAAGACATGGAATTAGTAAATATTACACTGATGCGGATGACTTGATTAATGATCCTGATATTGATGCGATTTACATTGCCACACCTCCAGATGTTCATAAATATTATGGACTCAAAGTGGCTGTAGCTGGAAAAATCTGCTGTATCGAAAAGCCTTTGGCACCAAGTTACCAAGATAGTCTCGCAATTTATGAAGCTTTTGAAGAAAAAAATATTCCTTTGTTTGTTGCGTATTATAGACGTGCACTACCTCGTTTTGAACAGATAAAAAGATGGCTTGATTCTAATAGTATTGGCGATGTCAGACACATCAAATGGCATTTGAGTAAACCCGCAACGGCTCAAGATTTATCAGGAGAATACAACTGGCGGACCGACGTTGACATCGCTACTGGTGGTTATTTTGATGACTTGGCCAGTCATGGGTTGGATTTGTTTATTCATCTTTTAGGAAATATTAAAGAGGTATCTGGTTTTAGTCTTAACCAGCAGGGATTGTATTCTGCTAAAGATGCTGCTGTGGCTTGTTGGCTTCATGAATCCGGAATTACGGGTACTGGAAGTTGGAACTTTGGTTGCTATGAGCGAGAAGATAAAGTCGAGATTTTTGGAAGTAAAGGAAAAATAGCATTTTCTGTATTTGAAAATGAGCCTTTAGTACTTTCTAATGAACAAGGACAAGCCGAGCTTTTTATTGAGCATCCAGAAAATATTCAGTTGTATCATGTAAACCAAATGCGAGAACACCTTCTGGGAAACAGTGAACATCCTTCTACAGGTTTGACTGGTGCTCATACGAGCTGGGTTATGGACAAGATTATAGGAAACCTTTAGCATTTTTAAAATAGTTCAAAACAAAAAAAGAGGCTACCCTAAAAAGACAGCCTCCTCAATTACTACAATTTTTTTAATCACTATTTGGTTTCAACTGTTTCGACAAAAGTTTTCCCGTTAGAAGTTATCACAAAAGTGCATCTGTCTCCTTCCATGTTACTTACATCAAATATTTTACCCATATTTAATTCAGAAGGTAAGGTTTCATTATATACCTCTGTATCATTTGAGTTGTAAATTTTAACAGTAACTGGAGTTTGATAAACGTTTAACATGTTAAGTGTTACTATTCCGTTTTTAGTTGTTAAAGAAGGCTTATAAACCTCAGAAACAGCATCAGCAGATAATTTGGCTACTTTACCAACAACCTCAATTTTATACTTTGAGATTTTAAGGTCACTTTCAGCTTGTAAGTAATATACTCCGTCAGGGAAAGCCGTCAAATCGTATGTTCTGTTAATATCGTCGTCAGAAGTAACATTTTCTTGATAAATTAAATTGTCACTGGTGTCATAAATCGACAAGTCGACTTTCTTGATCTCTCTTAAAGTAAAACTTACAGTCTTTCCTTCTTCTTTTTTTAAATCTAATGAGAAATCAGTGTTCCCTGCATGTGCTTCTACGGCAGTTAATGCCACTGCGGCTAACACTAAACTAAATTTTAAAATCTTTTTCATAATAGTAATTTTTAGATTTATATTTATTTAGGGCTAAATTACTTTAACAAATTCATTAAGAATAATGCAGAATTTTCAAGTTTGTATACTATTTTACCTTTTACGAAATCGATAAAGGTTAAAAATATCAATGATATTGGTATTTTAGATATTTTTACATTAATTCTAAATTCTGGAATATGAGACCTATACTACCAAACTTAGAAATCATAACACCTTCTTTTGGAAGTTCATTTTCTTTCTCGAAATATGATGAAAATGCTAACAATAATGCAAACCACTGGCATTATCATCCTGAAATTGAACTGGTTTTTGTAAATGGGGGATCTGGGAAACGACAAATAGGGAGCCATATATCCTATTATACTGATGGAGACCTAATACTGATAGGGAGTAACCTGCCACATTGCGGGTTTACCAATGAACAAACAGGAAACAAACAGGAAACGGTCATACAGATGAAACCGGACTTCCTGGGGAATGATTTTTTTGATATTTCCGAAATGACAAATATTAGAAACTTATTCAACCAAGCTAAATCAGGAATTTCATTTTTAGGAGAAACAAAGAAAGATATAGGGACTAAAATAGAAGCAATGGAGGAACAGTCTCAATTGGAGAGGCTATTGAGCATGCTATCAATCCTAAATGAACTCGAACTATCCAAAGAAAGCATAGTTTTGAATGCAAAGGGTTTCTCCATGGAAATGGAAATGCAGGACAATGACCGTGTAAATGTTATTTTCAATTATGTAAAAGACAATTTTCAGGAACATATTACTCTCGAAGAGGTTGCTGTATTGGTAAGCATGACTGTACCTTCTTTTTGCCGGTATTTTAAAAAGATTACCAATAAAACATTCACTCGTTTTGTAAATGATTACCGACTTGTTCACGCATCCAAGTTGTTAGCCGAAAAACCCATAAGCATTACTGAAATCTGCTTTGAAAGCGGTTTCAATAACTTCAGCTATTTTAATAAATCCTTCAAAGAATTCACGGGAAAAAGTGCTTCGCAATATCGTCAGGAACTTCGATCTATTCTTAAGTAAGGCGACATTTTTTTAGATGTCAATGTATTATTTTTAGCTTATAACACCTGTTTTAGAATCAGCTACCCAAGTGTCTTTCTTTACAAACTCAACGCAACAGGGTAATCGCATACCTCCAACCTCTACTAGAGCAGTCAGAAAATTAACTCCTTTTACAGACCTGCCAAAGCTATGATCATAATGCCAAGAATTAAGTTCGCTTTCATCTGTGTATCGTTTTTCTTCTATCGAATCATCAAAACTTAAGGTTATAATGTCTTTAGATTTTGTCAGTTCTTGAATGTACGGCTTTACTCGTTTCCATAAATATTTACTATCATAATTCTCATTCGATAATTCACGAGTAATTTTGTCATGTTTAATAGATAACAAACTAGCCATGCCAGTTGCAGTAGTATAAGATGTAGAACATATCAAGTAATCACTGTATAAATCTCCAAAATTATCCATAAATGTAGCCCCTAAATGTTATCAACTTCTCAAATGTTAAAACTATGAATTTTTATTATATTTTTGCGTAAGGGGAGTTATTAACAATCCCTAAAATTAACTTTTGTTACTTACCCGCATAAAAGCATATTGAGTAATTTTGTACGATGTATGCTTTAGTCGACTGTAACAATTTTTACGCTTCTTGCGAAAGGGTTTTTCAACCTCAATTCGCAGGGAAACCTATTGCAATATTGTCAAATAACGATGGTTGTGTAATTTCCAGAAGCAGTGAGGCTAAAGCAGCTGGAATTCCAATGGGTGTGCCGGCATTTAAAATCAAGGAGCTGGTAAAAGAGAAAGGGGTAAAGCTATTTTCTTCGAATTATGCCCTTTATGGTGATTTGAGTAATCGGGTGATGTCAATTTTAGGTCAATTTACGCCTAATGTCGAAATTTACAGCATTGACGAAGCCTTTCTAAATTTTGATGGTTTAAACATTTTGGACTATCATGATTATGGCATTCAAATGAAAACCCGCGTACAAAAATGGGTTGGAATTCCTGTTTGTATTGGTTTTGCGCCAACCAAAGCATTATCAAAAGTAGCCAATAAAATTGCCAAGAAATTCCAAGACAGAACGCATGGTGTTTATGTAATTGATAGTGATGAAAAACGTATCAAAGCTTTAAAATGGACCAAAATTGAAGACGTTTGGGGTATTGGCTATCGCATGAATAAAAAGATGAAAGCTCGAAATATTACCACTGCTTTAGACTTTATAGCACCACAACACGAAGCTTGGATTAAGAAAGAAATGGGAGTAACTGGTCTTCGGTTAAAATATGAATTAGAAGGAAAATCAGTTTTAGACTTAGAACCTCTTGCGGACCAAAAGAAAAGTATCGCGATTACCAGAAGTTTTCCAAAACAAATCTCTGATTTTGATTTATTGCGCGAACGCATTGCCACTTTTGCATCGGTTTGTGCAGAGAAATTGCGGAAACAAAACTCCTGCTGTCATACGATTATAGTAATGTTAGTCATTGATAAACATACAGTGCAAACCTCCAAATATTATTTTAATATGGCGGTTACCTTGCCTTTTGCAACTAATTCTACTTTGACAATTTCGAATACGGCAATTGATATCTTTAAGAAATTGTACATAGGAAATGAAACTATAAAATTCAAGAAAGCCGGCGTTATTGTTACGGAACTTATTGATGAAAATAGAAAACAATTGCAGTTATTTGATGAGGAAAATCCAAAACATTTGGCTTTGATGAAAGTAATGGATCGCCTCAATAACAAAATTGGAGACAAAAAAATAAAGTTGGCTACTCAAAATTTAAGCCTGACGTGGAATATGAATCAGAATCATTTGTCTCCAAAATATACCACTAATTTTAAAGATATTCTCGAAATAAAATGTCACTAAACAAAGAACAAAGACTAACATTCTTTTTGCCTGATTTTGAAAGTGACCTAAAAATTCCTTTCATGTCCGAAGGTGTTTCGGCGGGATTTCCATCTCCAGCCGCTGATTTTATGGAAACGAATATCGATTTAAACAAAGAACTAAGTGAAAATCCTTTGGCCACTTTTTATATCAAAGTCAAAGGAAATTCGATGATTGATGCGGGTATAAATGACAAAGATGTGCTTGTGGTGGATCGAAGTCTGGAACCTCAAAACAATAAAATTGCCATTTGTTTTATTGATGGAGAATTTACCGTAAAACGCATTCAGCTCGAGAAAGATTGCCTGTATCTCATGCCTGAAAATCCTAATTATTCTCCAATAAAAGTCACCGAAGAAAACCAGTTAATCATTTGGGGTATTGTGACTTATGTTATAAAGAAGATTTAAAATAGTTTATGTATTGTCTTGAAGAAGGGAATTCTTAAGGAAATGTTTTTCAAAAACAAAAACCCGCCCCAGATGATTGGGGCGGGTTTTTATTTAATAACGGACTCTTAAATCGTTTCCGATGGTTTATTTTTTTTTCGGTCTCTTAACCAATATTTGGTTCTTTTTACCAAATAGAACATCACCGGAACCATCACCAATGTTAAGACAGTGGCATAAGTCAATCCGAAGATAATGGTCCAAGCCAACGGTCCCCAGAAAACTACGTTGTCTCCACCCATAAAGAAGTGTGGATTGAAATCGGTAACCAGAGAGAAGAAGTCAAAGTTCAATCCGATAGCCAGTGGAATCAATCCCAATACTGCCGTCAATGCGGTCAATAATACCGGACGTAATCTTGATTTCCCGGATTCGATGATTACTTCTTTTATTTCCTCCAATGATAAATCGTCATGACTTTCCACTTGTTTTTCGGCTACTTTTTGGTCTAATAACAAAACGAAAAAGTCCATCAATACAATTCCGTTTTTCACCACGATTCCGGCAAGAGAAATAATTCCCATCATCGTCATTAAGATGATGAAATCCATATTGGCAATGACATAACCATAGAAAACACCACTAAAACTTAACAATACGGTAAATAAAATAACCATCGATTTGGAAACCGAATTGAACTGTAAAACAATAATTAAAGTAATACCGGCCAAGGCAAGAAACAAGGCAAACATTAAGAAATTCTGATTTTTTCCTTGCTCTTCCTGAACTCCTGAAAAGGAATACGATATTGTTTTTGGCAATTGATAACTCTTTAAATCAGATGCAATCTGTTTGGTAATCTCATCTCCATTGTAACCCGTCAAGACATTAGAATACACCGTCATGATGCGTTTGTGATTCTTTCTTTTAATCTGGTTGTAGGTCGTGGTTTTTTCTGTTTCAGATATTGCCGAAACAGGAATCTGCACGATTTGACCATTATTCTGATTTCTGAAAGTCAACGATTGATTGAACAATACATTTTCATTTTTGCGTTGGTCTTCTTGCATACGCATGGTGATATTGTAATCATCGTCGCCTTCTTTATAAGTGGAAATTTCCTGCCCATAAACCGAACGGCGTAAGGTAAAACCAAGCTGTCCTGTAGATACTCCCATACTTCCCGCATTGACACGGTCAACAGTTACTTCCAGTTCCGGACTTTCTTTATTGACATCGACACTCAATCGCTCAATACCCGGAATGTTTTTCGAATTGATGTAAGCGATTATCTTGTCAGCTTCTTTAAGCATCACATCATAATCTGTTCCTGTCAATTGGATACTGATCGGGTAACCGGCCGGTGGCCCGTTAGCATCTTTTTCTACGGTAACGGTCGCACCTGCGATACCGGTAACTTTTTGGCGAATTTCTTCTAAGATATCAGCGGTATTAATGCCTTTACGGAATTTAAACTCCGAAAAACTTACCGTTACCTTTCCTTTGAAAGGCGTTTCCGAAGCAGAGCCGGCATCCACATTCGGATTTCCGGCACCAACACCTACTTGTGATATGATAGATTCTGCCAGGAAATTTTCATTCGTTTTCGGATCTACATATTTGTTTAAAATCGAAATGATTTGTTTCTCCACAAATAGGGTGGCTTTGTTTGTTTTCTGGATATCGGTACCTTGAGGGTATTCGATATAAGCAATTACCTGATTCGGAATATTGTCCGGGAAGAACAACACTTTTCTAGGAAAAATTCCCAAGAGCACAAAGGAGAAAAACAACAATCCTATAATCCCTGCCAAGGCATACCAAGATCTTCTTTTAGTCAGGATTTTTGCTAAAAAGTTTTTGTACCTGTCTTCCATTTTTGGAAAAAAGTTATGCTGAAAATCCTGGGTCCACTGGTATATTTTTAGTTTATACAACCACATTAATACAAGTGAAATAATAGATAAGTGACCAATGGCTTTGGCCAGTTTAGCATCATAGATATTACCCAGAAGGACAAAAATAAATGCAATCGCCGTAAATATAATGGTGTAGGTTTTTGCAGATTTTTTAGATACATTTTTATCTTCAATGGCCATAGAACCTCCTGTCATGGCGGCATTAACAACCATAGCGACAAACAAAGAAGCTGTTAAGGTTACGGTTAATGTAATTGGGAAATATTTCATGAATTTCCCCATGGTTCCCGGCCATAAGGCAAAAGGTAAAAAGGCCATCAGGGTGGTGGCTGTTGAAGAAATCACCGGCCAGGCAATTTCGCCAATACCAATTTTAGACGCCTGTACACGGTTCATGCCTTTTTTCATATTGGCAAATACATTGTCGACAACCACAATACCATCATCAACCAGCATTCCCAGTCCCATTACCAATCCGAAAAGAACCATGGTGTTCAATGTTAATCCAAAAGCCGAAAGTATCGCAAATGCCATCAACATAGATAACGGAATCGCCGCTCCTACGAATAAGGAGTTGCGCAATCCCATGGTAAACATCAAAACAATCATTACTAAAATGATTCCGAAGATGATATGATTAGATAATTCATCTACCTGGTGTTCTACCCGTGAAGATTGATCGTTGGTCAATTCCAGGTGTAAATTTTTAGGCAAATAACTGGCTTTGGCTTTTTCTATTTTCTCTTTTACCTGTTCAATGGCAGAAATCATGTTTTGCCCCGAACGTTTTTTTACGGTGAGCATCACCACTTCTTTTCCTTTTTCACGGGCATAGGTTGTTTTCTCTTTTTCTTTGAAAGCAATGGTTGCGATATCTTTTAGATAAACTGCTCCACCGTAGAATTTAACGATGATGTTTTCTAATTCCTGTGGGTTTTTAATTTCCCCCACAATTCGGATATTGTTTCTGGAACCTTGGGAAATCAAATTTCCTCCGGAAAGGGTCATGTTCTCGTTCTTAACCGCATTCTGGATTTCGTCGAATGTAACTTGGGCAGCGGTCATTTTGAAAATGTCAACCGCAATTTCCACCTCTTTGTCATCAACGCCTAAAATGTCCACTTTCTTAACTTCGGCAATTTCTTCGATATCGTCCTGAAGTAATTCACCGTATTTTTTAAGTTGTTGGGTAGTGTAATTTCCTTGTAGGTTAATGTTTAAGATAGGAACTTCTTCGGATATGTTTAATTCAAAAACATTCGGTTCTACCTTGCTGCCGTTGTCTAAGTTAGGCCAATCGGTGTCGGCTTTGGCATTGTCTACTTTGTCTTTGATTCTGGTTTTGGCTTCTTCAACAGTAACGTCATCCGAAAATTCGGCGATAATCATTCCGTAATCCTGAAAAGAACTTGAAGTCACTTTTTCGACCCCACTGATGTTTTTAATTTCTTTTTCTAAAGGTTTTATAACCAGTTTTTCGACATCCTCGGCTGAATTTCCAGGGAAAACAGAAGATATGTATATTTTGTTTTCGATGATTTCAGGAAAATCCTCTCTTGGCATGGTGATATAGGCGGTTAGACCTAAAATTACGATGAGCAGGGTTACAATGTAAACGGTAACCCGGTTGTCTACCGCCCAACTCGATATTCCGAATTCTTTATTTTGATGTGACATAATGTATAGATTATAGATTTTGTTTTTAGAAACGGACCATGTCCTTCTCCAATCCTTCAATCAATTATTAGAAATTTAATTTCATTCCGTCTGAAATCGTATTTACTCCTTCGGTAACGATGATATCATCCGCTGATAATCCGCTTAGAATTTCTGTTACATTGTTAGAGGATTGTCCCAATTCTACCAATACTTTTTTGGCAATGCCTGTGGTGCCTTTTGTATTCGTCACAATAAAAACAAATTTGTTTTTTCCTCCATCTTCCTGAACCACATTGGTTGGGACAACGATAGCGTTTTTAGCAGTATAATCTACGATTCTAAGTTTGGCCACTTGATTCGGTCTCAATAAATTCTCTTTGTTTGGAACAGAAACCTCAATCGTGAACGTTCTGTTGTTTGGATTGATGTTATTGGCCACTTGACGAATTTTACCGGGGTAGTTTTTGTCCAATGAAGTCAAATAAACATCAACTGAGGTCCCCACTTTTAGTTTTCCGATGTAGGTTTCCGGTACCGATGTAGAAACATACATGTTGTTTAGGTTTACGATTCGCATCAATCCCTGACCCGGAGCGACCACTTGGCCTCTTTCGATCAATGTTTCATCAATTACACCTGAAAATGGAGCGACAATTCTGGTTTTGGCCAGTTGCGCTTTAATTTGTGAAACCATTTTTTGTTGGCTAACCATATTGGTTTGTGCTTGCAGGTATTGTATTTCTGAACCAATTTTTTGATCCCATAAACGTTTTTGTCTTTCAAAAGTTGTTTTTGCCAAAGTCAGTTGTGATTGTGCCTGTGCCAATTGTTGGCTTAATCCGCCGTCATCAATCATTCCCAGTAATTGTCCTTTGCTAACTTTTTGACCGGCCACCACGTTCAGAGAAGTCAGGATTCCGGAAAATTGTGGATAGATAATCAGGTTTTCTTTCGTTTCCACATTTCCCTGTACTTCAAGATAGTGGCTAAAAACAGTGTCTTTTACGGTCGTTACTGATACTAAGGCTTCTTCCACTTTGGTGTCTAAACTCGCTATAGCTTCGTCCAGTTTGGTGATTTGAGTTTGCAATTCGGCTCTTTTGGCTTTGATGGAAGCCAGGTTTTTAGACGCGATTAAAGTGTCGGTATCTGTATTGTTTTCTTTATTGGAACAGGAAAATAAGAAAATCGACAGGGCTGTAAATAATAGTATTCGTTTACTCATATTGGTCTTATTTATTTTTGGGAATTCGTATACAATTGATCTCATTGCTAAATAGTTATAGTGTTATTATATTTTGTTAATTACCTTTTCCAGACTGGCTTTTTTGTTTATTATTTCAACCATAGACTGTAAGTATTTTTGTTGCGCATCATAGAGTTGTCTTTGTGCGTCATTAAAATCAAAACTGGTTGATAAACCTTCCGTAAATTTTGTTTGTTGTTTTTTCTCAATTCGTTCGGCCAGTTTCAAATTTTCTTTGGCTGTTTCGTATTCTTCAATGCTGAATTCGTAGTCGCTTTTGGCACTTGCATACTGTAATTTGAGTTTTTGCTCGGTTTCCGTTAGTTGCGTTTTGGCCTGTTCCAAAGCTATTTTAGCTTGTTGTGTGCGGGATGTTCGGGCTAAACCGCTAAAAATAGGAACGTTAAGCGTCATGCCCAGGTTGGAATAATTCAGCCATTTTTGGTTTCTGGTAAAAAATTCAAATTGGTTTCCAAAGGCGTTATACCCAAAATTCATATTGGCAGTTAAAGTGGGAAGCGCTTTGCTTTTTTGTAATTTTAATTCCAATTCTCTTTGTTCCTCAAAGTTCAGGGCCATTTGATAATTGATGTTGTTGTTTACATTAAATCCATCCTGATTGAAAGAAAGGTCTAAATTGCTGAGGGTTAAATTGTCCAGTTTGTCCGTCAGTTTCAAATCGTCATTGATGTCGATTCCTAAGGTGATTTTCAGCATTTTATAGGAAATGTCCAAAAGTCTTTTGTTGTAATTTAAGTTGCTGACGATAGAAGTCAGCGTGATTTGAAGTTGCTCTACATTTTCCTCTTCAATCAAACCGCTTTTGAAAGTTTCTTTGGTGTCAAATAAGGTTTTTTCCAGGGTTGCTTTATTCTTTTCCAGAATGGCAATTCCTTCCTCGGCCAATAATACGTTCCCGTAGGCGTTGATGACCATTTCCTTGGTTTCAACCTGCGTTTTTTGTTTCGCGTTTTCGTAAAATTTCAGGTAGGTTTTTGAGGCTTGAAGCGCTACAATATATGAACCGTCAAAAATCAACTGACTCAGGGTGGCTCTTGCGGTCATATTGTGTTTGGTTCCAAAAGCCACTTCGGCGAATTCCCCTTTATTTCCTCCGAAAAATTCAGCGGGAATCAGGGATTTTTGCAGTTCAAAATTGTTTGTGTAATCTAAACTGGTGTTGATTTGTGGCAATCCCATGGCGGTGGTTTCCCATTTTTTCTTCTTCGCCGCATTAATATCCCTGCTGGCGTTTATGGCGGTATAATTATTGACTAAAGCATGATTTATGGCTTCTTCTAAGCTAAATGCATAATACTGCTTCGTCTTTTCAACAGTATTCGATTCTTGCGCATTTGCGGCAATCGCAAAAATCAAGAAAGTGATTGAAATTATTTTCTTCATATATGTAAAATTTAATTGTTAGTTGTCATACCTGTCTGCCGACAGGCAGGTATGGTATCGCCTTTTTATTTATTGGTGTTTGCTTGCGCAAACTTGTTGTTAATGGCGATTTCATATGTGGATAATTAATAAGTGGTGAATTTTTTAAGTTGTTTTTCTAATTCCAGTATTCCTGCGGGGGTAGCCATGGCTCGCGTGTGGTATTCCAGTGCTTCCAGTTCTATTTTTTGAGCTTCCCTCTCTGAACTTGTATTTTCGTTGATATGAAAAATCAAGGTGTAATAAAACTTCACGTAAATTTCAATATCCAAATCTTCACGATAGAGTTTTTCACGAATCCCTTTTTCTATATTATCTCTAAAGCATTGGGAACATTGATCAATTTCTCTTGACATTACATTGTGATAAATCTCCGGATAATATTTTTTCAACTGATAAATAGGGGAAGCATCTGAACTCTTAAACATATCCTTAAACATTTTTCTGATTTCAAAATTTTCCTCAATGGCATTGTGGTTTTTAGCGATGATGCTATCAATGATCTCATGAACTTCTTTGTGGATTACCGCGGTACTTTCTTCAATGAGAATTTCTTTATTGCGGAAGTATTTGTATATCGTTTTTTTAGAAATACACATTTCGCAGGCAATATCATCCATAGTGATGCTCTTAAAACCTAATTTTAAAAATAGTTCACTGGCTTTTTTAATTATTTTCTCTTTCATTTTCTTTATTCTTAACCTGTTGCAATTTCTTTAAAAGAATTAATTTTCGATGCAAATGTAATGCGGAAACTTTTAACACTAAAATAGTTTCCGCTATATTTGCAATTATTTAACATTTATATAACTAGTTTTTTTAAACCGTAAATTCTAGATTAGCTATAAGTTTGATGTCTTGTCCTATTGCTAAACCACTAGTTTGATTAAATGAATTGGATATTAATCCGAAATCCTTACGGTTAATTTCTCCCGTTATTTCAAAAGCGGCTTTTTGATCGCCATTATAAGCGTTGATTCCAATGAACTCTGCATCAAGCTCAACAACTTTCGTAATGTTTTTGATAGTTAAGTTTCCTTTCAAAAAATTAATATTCTTGTTCACTTTTTGAAATGACGTAGACTTAAAACTTATAATTGGATATTCATTTATATCAAAAAAATCATTCAATCTTAAATGGGTATCCATTTGTTCCAGTTTTGTATCGGTGTTGTTTACATCCAATGAAAATTCGATTGAAGCGTCTTCAATTTCATTATCCTGAATGTCTATATGACCTTTGAATTTGTTGATTGTTCCTGCTAAATAGGCAATTATAGAGTGTCTTATTTTAATCAGAACATCAGATTGGGTTGAATCAATTGTCCACGTTGTTGTCATAATCTGTTAAGTGTATTTAGGTTTGATTCTCATTTCACAATGGTTTGAAATGATTTATAAATTGAAATGTTAAGTTTTGATGCAAATGTAAAATGGAAACTTTGAATACCAAAATAGTTTCCAGTGTATTTTTTATTATTTAACATTTCCTTAAGGAACGTAGTTTGTAATAAAGAGTGAATACTGTAAATTAGCCAAAAATTAATTTATGCATACCATTTATCAGTATCAGGAGTTTATTTCGGAATATTTGCAATCGCAATATGAAGCCAAAGAGCCCAAAAATTTGTATGAACCCATACATTATATTTTAGATCTTGGAGGAAAACGAATACGTCCGGTACTTACACTTATGAGCGCTGAAGTTTTTGATGCAGATTATAAAAAAGCGTTGCCAGCGGCTTTAGCTGTTGAGGTTTTTCATAATTTTTCATTGGTCCATGATGATATTATGGATGATGCTCCCTTGCGAAGAGGGAAGCAAACAGTGCATGAGAGATGGAATATAAATACCGGAATTTTATCTGGTGATGCGATGCTAATTTTGGCGTATCAATATTTTGAGAAATACCAACCTAAAATATTTCGTAAATTGGCTAAATTGTTCAGCAAAACCGCTCTCGAAGTTTGCGAAGGACAGCAATGGGATGTGGATTTTGAAGTTAGAGATGACGTTACCATTCCGGAATATCTTAAAATGATTGAATATAAAACTGCCGTTTTAGTCGCTGCAGCGATGAAAATGGGAGCAATTATTGCCGAAGCTTCTAAGGAAAATGCGAATTTAATTTATGATTTTGGTCTAAATTTAGGCTTAGCGTTTCAGTTGCAGGATGATTATCTGGATGCTTTTGGTGATCCGGAAACATTTGGAAAACAAGTAGGCGGGGATATTATTGAAAACAAAAAAACGTATTTATATCTAAAAGCAGTTGCCTTTTCAGAAAAAGAACAGCAACAACAATTGATGGATTTGTTTTCTGCTCAACCAGAAGATAATTCAGATAAAATCAAGGCGGTGAAAGAGATTTTTAATAGCTCGGGTGCTTCAAAAGCAACACAAGATGCTATTCAGGATTTTACATTTAAAGCGTTCCAAACATTAGACAAAATGAATATTAGTGCTGATAAAAAAGCAATGTTAAGAGCTTTTGGTGAAAATTTAATGGGGAGAGCAGTGTAGTGTTCAGTCCCGACGCTTCGGGATTAGTGTTCGGCCTCAGTGTTCAGTTGTCACCTCGAGCGCAGTCGAGAGGCAATGTTTGTTATCATTGCTATTGAATTTGTTTCTTAAAATCAAAAATCGTTAATCAACAATCTGAAATCAAATGTTTATAGCTCCAAAAAATACTGATTTACTACTTATCGAAGCGGAAGGAGAAAACTTATATTTGAAATTAATAGAACAGATTAATAAGGATTTTAATCTCGCAAACGAAGGGATTGATTTTCCGTTGAGTGTTTCTCCTAATGAATTGAAGATACAATTACATGAAAAAATCTATCGACTAATTCAATATAAATTTGCCGAATATCTTAATCTACTTTACATAATTGATGTTTCTGAAGAACAAATAAAAAAGCTGGATGGTTCAGATTTAGTAATTCTTGCCGAACAAGTAGCTTTCTTAATTTTAAAACGAGAATGGCAAAAAGTTTGGTTTAGAAATAAGTATCGTTAATCGCTTTTTCTACGGTTTTGGCATGAGTTAAAACTGCAATTGCATGAAAAAATCTACAGACTGATTCAGTATAAATTTGCGGAATACCTCAAGTTACTCTATATCATTGATGTTGCTGAGGAGAAAGTAAAAGAGTTGGATGGTTCAGACTTAGTAGTTCTTGCGGAACAAGTAGCTTTCTTAATCCTCAAAAGAGAATGGCAAAAAGTTTGGTTTAGGAATAAATATCGTTAATCGCTTTTTCTACGGTTTTGGCTCCCTCTCCTTTGGAGAGTCCCGAAACTTCGGGAGGGGTGAGGATTAAAAATAAACCCTTACGAAGGGCATGAAGGCGTTACCATAAATATTGTTAGTGTCATTTAATACATTGTAACGAGCGCCAACAGTCACATTCCCGGATCTATAGCCAGCACCAAGAAACAAACCAGTGTTCCAATAATCTTGTGAATTGCTATTGGAACCATCTAAATCTACATTGACTCTTAATTGTTCTAATTCTGCCGAAAGTTGAATTTCTTTTATAGGATTAAATAATCCTATAATACTGACGCCATATAAATGGGAAGCATAATAATTTTTTTGTTTTACATAAGTGTATTGCACACCAAGGCCTAAAGCTACATATTCATTGAAATTGTAAATGGCACTTGGAGCCAGTGATATATCAGTATAACCAGAACCAAAGCTTAATCCAATACCGCCTCCAAATTGTACTTTTTGCCAAAAATCACTTTGTGATTTATACGTAATCGTTTGCTGTTGTGCCAATAAAAAACTGGAAGAAAATAAGGTTGTCAAAATAAAAAAAGATCTTAAAATGGCTAAATGATGATTTTTTTTCATGTTTTAAGGGTTTTTTTAACAAATTTTTACGTAAAAGTACGTAAAAAATTAATTTAGATATACTGGATTATTGTACTTTTGTCAAACTATTTAACAAAAAGTACATTCACTAACATTATGGATAGGTTTTCATTTTTAAACGCAGCACATACCGAATTTTTCGCACAATTATACGATCAATATTTAGAAAATCCAGACAGCGTTGAGCCAAGTTGGAGAAGTTTTTTTCAAGGTTTCGACTTTGGGATGGCTAGCTACAACGGTGAAAGTAAAGTGGAGCAGATGGCAGATTTTGCCGTTAATAACTCTGATTGTAATATCGTTTCGGATAAACTTCAAAAAGAATTCAACGTACTAAAATTGATTGATGGGTATCGTTCCCGTGGACATTTGTTTACAAAAACAAATCCCGTGAGAGACAGAAGAACTTCGTCACCTACATTAGATATCGTAAATTTTGGACTTTCTGCAACAGATTTAAATACTGTTTTTGATGCGGCAAAGGTTATTGGTATTCAACCTTGTACGCTTCAGGAGATTATAATGCATCTGGATGCTATTTATTGTCAGCATATTGGGGTCGAGTACATGTATATTCGTAAACCTGAAGTGGTGGAATGGATTCAGAAAAAACTTGGGATAAATGATAATCAGCCTAGTTTTTCTGCTGATGAAAAGAAATCGATTCTTAATAAATTAAATGAAGCAGTTTCTTTTGAGAATTTTCTACATACAAAATACGTTGGTCAAAAACGATTTTCACTTGAAGGAGGGGAATCTGTAATTCCTGCTTTGGATGCCTTGATTGAAAAAGCTGCTGAAAAAGGAGTGGAACAATTTGTAATGGGAATGGCACATAGAGGTCGTTTGAATGTTTTGGCAAATATTTTTGGCAAATCTACCCAAGACATTTTTGGAGAATTTGACGGTAAGGATTATGATCAGGAATATTTTGACGGAGATGTAAAATACCATTTAGGTCTTACAGCTGATAAAATTACCAGTACTGGAAAAAATATAAATATTAATTTGGCTCCAAATCCTTCTCACCTTGAAACAGTAGGTGCAGTAATTGAAGGAATTACAAGAGCAAAACAAGATAAATATTTCCCTAATGATTTTTCTAAAGTATTACCAATTGCCGTTCACGGTGATGCCGCAATTGCTGGTCAGGGAATTCTTTATGAAATTGTGCAAATGGCACAATTGGATGGGTATAAAACTGGGGGTACAATTCACATTGTAATCAACAATCAGGTAGGTTTTACAACTAATTATCTTGATGCCCGTTCATCAACCTATTGTACAGATGTTGCCAAAGTAACGCTTTCGCCGGTATTACACGTAAATGCAGATGACGCAGAAGCGGTAGTGCACGCCATGGCATTCGCTTTGGATTTCAGAATGCAATTTGGTCGTGATGTATTTATCGATTTATTAGGATATAGAAAATACGGACATAATGAAGGAGATGAACCTCGTTTCACGCAGCCGGTATTATATAAAATTATTGCAAAACATCAAAATCCAAGAGATATTTATGCTGAAAAGCTATTGTCTGAAGGGGTTATTGATGCTACTTATGTGAACGGATTAGAAAAAGAGTACAAATCTGATCTTGAAGTAAATCTTGAAGCGTCTCGTAAAAAAGACTTGACAATTATTACTCCATTTATGAAAAATGAATGGAAAGGCTTTGAGCAAGTAACGGATACACAAATGCTTGAAAAAGTGGATACTGCTTATTCAAAAGAAGGACTTACAGAAGTTGCAAACGCTATTTGTAATTTACCTTCGGATAAAAAGTTTATCAGTAAAATCCAAAAATTAATAAACGACAGAAAAACAATGTTTTTCGAAACCAATAAGTTGGATTGGGCTATGGCCGAACATTTAGCTTATGGATCATTATTAAAAGAAGGATATGACATACGTATTTCTGGACAAGATGTAGAGCGAGGTACTTTTTCGCATCGTCACGCTGTTGTAAAAGTGGAGGATTCAGAAGAAGAAGTGGTTTTGATAAACAACTTAGAAGGTAAAAAAGGAAAATTCAATATTTTCAATTCTCTTTTATCTGAATATGGTGTTTTAGGTTTTGATTATGGCTACGCTTTAGCAAACCCGAATACATTAACAATTTGGGAAGCGCAGTTTGGGGATTTCAGTAATGGAGCCCAAATTATGATTGACCAATACATTTCTTGTGGAGAAGATAAATGGAACAATCAAAACGGAATTGTTTTATTGTTGCCTCACGGATATGAAGGACAAGGAGCGGAGCATTCCTCAGCCAGAATGGAACGTTATTTACAACTTTGCGCCAGACATAATATGTATGTTGCCGATTGTACAACACCTGCCAACTTTTTCCACTTGTTGAGAAGACAAATGAAAACGACTTTCCGTAAACCACTTATTGTGTTTACACCAAAGAGTTTATTGCGTGATCCAAGAGTTTTGTCACCGATAGAAGATTTTGCATCAGGAAGTTTCCAAGAAACATTTGATGATGAAACAGTGAATAAAACCGATGTTAAAACATTAGTTTTCTGTACTGGGAAATTCTATTACGACATCACTGCCGAAAGAGAGAACAACGGACGTAATGATGTGGCTGTAGTGAGAATTGAACAATTATTCCCATTACCAGTCGAACAATTAAGCGCCATTATCGCTAAATATCCAAACGCGGATGATTATGTTTGGGCACAAGAAGAACCAAAAAACATGGGAGCTTACAGCTATATGTTGATGAATTTCGATTTAGTAAAATGGAGATTGGCTTCGCTAAAAGCGTATGCTGCACCAGCGGCAGGAAGTTATACAAGAGCAAAACGTCGTCAGGCCGATGCGATACGAATGGTATTTGATAAAAATTTATTTAGATAGAAAAAAGTTTAAAGTTTAAGGTTTAAAGTCTCATTTATAGAACCTTAATCCTTAAACTTTAAATTATTTAACTTTAAACTTTAAACTAAAAGAAAGATGATTTTAGAAATGAAAGTCCCATCACCAGGGGAATCTATAAAAGAAGTTGAAATTGCAACTTGGTTGGTAAAAGACGGAGACTATGTAGAGAAAGACCAGGCAATTGCTGAGGTTGATTCTGATAAAGCAACATTAGAATTACCTGCAGAAGCAAGCGGAATCATTACATTAAAAGCAGAAGAAGGCGATGCAGTAGCAGTAGGAGCAGTGGTTTGTTTAATAGATACCAGTGCTGTAAAACCATCTGGTGCCGCACCAGCTGTAGAAGTTGCAAAAGCAGTTGAAGCTCCAAAGGCTGAAGTTAAAGCAGAAGCGCTAAAAGCAGCTCCGGTAGCAACAGCAACGTATGCTTCAGGAACGCCATCTCCAGCAGCAAGAAAAATATTAGACGAAAAAAATATAGCACCAGCTGCAGTAACTGGAACTGGAAAAGCCGGAAGAATCACTAAAGAGGATGCAGTAAATGCAGTTCCATCTATGGGAACACCTACAGGCGGATCTCGTGGAACGGAGCGTACTAAATTATCTATGTTGCGTAGAAAAGTGGCTGAAAGATTGGTTGCTGCCAAAAACGAAACAGCGATGTTAACTACATTCAATGAAGTAAACATGACGCCAATCAACTTGATCCGAAATGAATACAAAGATGCGTTTAAAGCAAAACATGGTGGAATTGGTTTAGGATATATGTCTTTCTTTACTAAAGCAGTAACCAGAGCATTAAAATTATTCCCGGATGTAAATTCAATGATGGATGGTGATCATAAGATTGCTTTCGATTTTTGCGACATTTCAATTGCAGTTTCAGGACCAAAAGGTTTAATGGTTCCTGTAGTTCGTAATGCTGAAAACTTAACTTTCCGTGGAGTTGAAGCGGATATTAAAAGATTAGCATTAAAAGCACGTGACGGACAAATCACAGTTGATGATATGACTGGTGGAACGTTCACAATTACTAACGGTGGTGTTTTTGGAAGTATGTTGAGTACACCAATTATCAATCCTCCACAATCTGGAATCCTTGGAATGCACAACATTATCGAGCGTCCAATTGCAGTAAACGGGAAAGTGGAAATTCATCCAATGATGTATGTAGCTTTATCGTATGACCACAGAATTATTGATGGACGTGAGTCTGTTGGTTTCTTGGTAGCAGTAAAAGAAGCTTTAGAAAATCCATTAGAATTATTGATGGACAACAATCCTAAAAAAGCATTAGAATTGTAGTCATTCTGCTTTTAGCATATGTAAAAAATCCCATTTGACTTTTCAAATGGGATTTTTTTTTAAATTCCTTTAAATTCCACAGTATCAAAAAGAGCATAATTTTGGCTTTGCGGAATGTGGTCGCCTATAAATTGTAAATTCTCGACACTGCAATAGATGTTGAATTTGGTATTTTTACCATAATTAAGTCGTACAGTTGCCATAATCGCATCATTGATTTTCCAACTTACATTGTAACGTCCATTTGAGGTTAGTGTTAATTCTAGAGAGAGACCATACCATTGTCCTCTTTTGATTTTATTTTGAACAGATTGGAACGGATAGCCCTGTGAGGTCATGTATACAATAAGATCGTCCGGTTCTGCCACTAATTGATCTCGAATGGCTTGTGTTCCGTAACCGATCTCAAAATCAAGTTCGTGTGTGTTATTGTTATATAAAAAAGCTCCAATGCTTGCCATGTCGCCAACACCCATTTCGGGGATATAAACATTCCAACGGTATGTTCCTGCGGCAAAACTTGAAATCGTTTTTACTTTTGATCTTTCCCAAGTGTTTGGATTGGTGAAAATGCGTAAATTTCCATTTTCAATCCAGTAATTTGGATTACCAACTTGGGTAGCGTCTTCCCATTCGGTTAAAGCATCGAAATTCCAAATTTTCGAATAAGTGATGTTTGAAATTTTTGAATAGCTGACCTTCGAAATACTGGGATTGTTGGAATCTGGATTGGTTATTGTTTCATTTTCGGTAGTTAAGTTGTCTGGAGAACAAGAAAATAAAAGCAGTCCCATAAATATCAATAGTTTTTTGAAAATATTTTTCATGTTTCTTTGAGGTTTTAAGGTCGTTTTTCTATTGTAAATATAAGCAATAATTGAAATAGTCTACAATCGCTTTTCCTTTCATTAAAATATCAGCACCTATGATTCCATGAACAGGTTTTGCTTTATGTTGCGTTAAAGCTTCGTTTACATGGGATAAATCAAAAATTACGACATTAAAAGCAATGTCCTTCCAAGTGCCTAGTTGCAATTGGTTTTTTATGGCTATTTGAGTCAACATTCCGGTAGCTCCAGCTCCTGAAGCTTTAGTTTTTGATTTTTTTGCTTCCAATAAAAATAAATCGACACTTTCAAATCCTACACAACTAGTTGAAGCACCCGTGTCTAAAATGAAATTTCCTTTGACACCATTGATTTTTGCTTTGATCAAAAGGTGTTGTGTTTTAGTAATCTTAAATTTTACTTTTTTGTAATTTTCCTTTTTAAGGATATCGTGAAGGTTTTTCATTTTCGAGAGCGATTGAAAACCAAAAATAAACCAATTAGAATCAAAAACCCAATACTATAAAATATATAATTTACAGTATTTTTTTTGGTTTCTAATTCCCCATAATACACAAAAGCACTCCAATAATAAGGCGATTTTTTGGCATTTGGAATGCTTTTGTTCTTTAAAAAATCAAGTTTTGTATTGGCATTAGCTTCAAAATAAGATTGACTCTTTTTGTAGTTTTTATAAAAATTATCCATAAAAACGGATGTTGTATAATCATTCACCTTCCACAATGAAAATAATAAATTTTGTGCTCCGGCAAATTGAAAACCTCTGGCAATACTCATCGCTCCTTCGGATTTGTAGAGTTTTCCTATTCCAGTTTCGCAGGCGCTCAATACCACTAATTCCGGATTGATTTTCAAATTATATAACTCCGAATACAAGATTTCCTGATCGTAGAATTTAATGCTGGCTGGCGTTTCAATATCGCCTGCGGAAGCATGCGTAGACAAATGCAAAATAGAATAGTTACTGGCATTTCTTTTAAAATTATCGAATGTTGCCGTTGCATTTTCAAAAAACCGACCCTCAAAATTCTTTTTTATGGATTGCAATTCGGTCTTCGAAAAAGTCAATGCATAATCAGTTTTTTCAAAAACAGGGAAAATACCTAAAACCGTTTGCTGCTCTGCCGAAAGTGGCTTTGCGTTCAAATAAAATGTAGCCGAATTGTTGTAGGCAATCCTAAAATCATTCAGTAAATAATGCATTTTGGCAAAATTAGTTGTTTTGGATTTTTTACTGATTAATGCTTCAAACGGAAGAAAATTTAATATTCCATCAGGGATAATGAGGAGGTTTTTATGAATTGTGTTTTTGGGCAATTTGAGTAAATCAAAAGCAATTTTTCCATATTGATTGTAGCCTTTTATATCATTTGTAATGGTATTTGCATCACTAAAATAGTCCAAGAATTGCCAGATTTTAGCAATGGAATGTGCTTCGTTACTAAAAGAGTTTAGTTTTATTTGTTGGTTTTCCAAAGTAAAATAATACATCTTTTCAAACCCCGAGAAATAATAAACCATAATGGCTTTGTCTTTTTCGAGCTTTGAAAATAAAGCGTTTAGATCTAAATTTTCCGGAATAAATTTGGGATTTTTTAAACGAATTTTTTTAAGCGAAAGCATTAGTTCATTTTGCTTTTTGATGGCTTCGTTTATTTTTGAAATATCGGCTAAAGCGCCTTTTTGTTGTTCTTTTATGATTTCAGTATTCCGGTTTTGAAGCTGTTCTAAATGGATTTTTTCTTTTCTTGAAATGATTTTATTTTGGGTAAGATAACTTTTTAAAACCCCTGATTTTGTTCGTTCTGATAATTGGAAGGCATTTTCCAGATAACTGATTTTCTTCTCTTTTTGGTAAAGAAAGTCATAGATGGAGATGCATTTTTCGGTGCGGTTTCTAACTCGGGTTTGGTTGATGATTTTGGAGTTTTCATAAACCAAAAGATTGGCAAATAAATCTTCGATGTGGAATGAAAGTTTGTATGTTTCTAATGCTTTTTTGGGTTGGTTTTGTTTTTGAAAAATTTCGGCTTGTAAGTCTAATGCATCCAATAAAACAGTCTCAGCGTAAAGTAAATTTTGGTTTGGCAGGATGCTTTTTTTATTGGAGTAATTGTGTATTAAAATTTTAAAAACCGCCGAGATTGAAGTACTTGATTCAGCGAGTTTTTGTTGTTGAAAAAGCAGTAAAGCTTCTTCATATTTGAATTTGGCAATTTTTCGAGGTGTTACATTGAGAGTTTCAAAGAAATATTTTTTTGCTTTTTCAAAATAAGAATTGGCTAATTCAAAATTATGCCATTGGGCATTAAGAGCAGATAAATTTCGGTAACAATTCGCCAGTGTTTCGGTTTGGGTTTTATCTGATTTCAATAATTGAATAGCGTCAAGATAAGATTTTTCAAGATTTTTAAAAAAATTAGGCCTAATGGGCTTAGTAATGTCTGTATTTTTATAACTCAATACATAGTTGTTTCCTAAATTATTCAATAAATTCCCTTTTTGAGTATTAGATAATTTTTCCGTTCGGATGGTTTTTTCTAAAAGGTCTATCGCTAAGTCCGCTTTTCCCGCACTTTGGTACACATTCGATAAATTGAGAATGGCAGCTACTTTTTGCAGTTGGTTTTTTTCTTTTTCTGCAATGAAATAATACTGTTTAATGGTGTTTTCAGCATTGTCGTAATCACCTAAAACGGTGTATAAATTCCCCAATGGCTTCAAACAATATTCGATAATGTCATAATCCTGAAGTTTGTTCTTTTGATGAATTTGCCATGCTTTTTCGTAGCTTGAAATCGCTTGATGCGTTTGATTAAATTGGTTTTGATAGTAAGCAATATTGCAATTTAAAACCACCATTGCCAGCAGTTCATTTTTGGATTTTGGCTTTGGATTCTTGTAAAAATCCTTTTCGATTTTGGTGAGATTTTGTAAGCCGTCAATAGATGGATGCGCTACAAAAGCATCGACGGCATTGTATATTTTATCTTCTTGGGTAAGCGGTTTCTGCCCGAAAACAATCAGAGTTGAAAAGAGTAAAAGGAAGAAAAAGATTCTTGTCATTAAAAATGGTTTTAAACACAAAAGTCACAAAAGAGTAAAGATTCAGGATTGTTTATAAGCACAAAAGTTGCAAAAGTTTGAATTACTCTAACTTGCAAAAATATTAATCATCTAAAAGGTTAAAGTATTCATTTACGAATGTTTTTTGTCCTTCATTATATAAGTTGATACAATGAAAATTATAGAGTATTCCTTTTGGTTTTTTTAAGAGCTTCATATCTGTTAATATTTGTGCTTGATGAATTGGAGGGAGATTATCTTGTGCTTTTAATTCTACTATAATACAATCTTCTACTAATAAATCACATCTGTAATCAGTTTCAAGTTCATTTCCTTTGAAGTTTATTCTCACTTTCAATTCTGATTTGAATGAAATTCCTCTTAATGTTAATTCTGTTTTTATGCATTTATGATAAACACTTTCTAACAATCCGGGGCCTTGTTCTTTATGGACTTCTATTGCAGCTCCATTTATTTTGTATGTTAAATCCTTCAAATAGGTTTTCGTTATGTGCATAATTTTTTCTTTTGTGACTTTTGCTTTTCTTTTATGACTTTTGTGTTTAAACTAAAACTTCCATATCCCATAAAACTGAAAATAATTAAAATTATCCTTAAAATTCATTATATATCTCGCTCCCAAACTTGGACCAATTCTAGCAAATCCTCCCGTAAAATCTAAAACAAATCCAGTTTTGACATCAGTAAACGTATTGGAAGCGGTATTGGTAAAATATTCTGTTCTGAGTAAAAACTTGTCAGATGTTCCTTCAAAAGTTTCGGTTTTTAGGGTCAGTTCCTTACTTTCAGACACATTCATGTTGACTTGTATTCCGGCTCCAATTCCAAAATAATTATTAAGGTTGTACCGAAAAAGTACTGGAACTTCCCAGTTGATGTTTTTGTTGTCTACTGTGGTAGTCATTCTTTGTAATTGTACGTTACCAGTTGATTGATTGATTTCGTCCCTAACCGTAACTTTATCGTCATAAGTATGCACACTGTTTAAAAACTCGGCTTGACCATAATAACGATAGGATTTGAAAGGAGAAAGTGTAGCGCCAACGAAATAACTTTTGGAATTTTCTAAGCTGGGATACACATTATAGCCAGCTTTGACACCAATTGAAATTCCCGGTAAAAATCGAGTAGTGGCATAATTAGTAAGAATGGGTTCGTTTTTATCGAAAATAATTGCGGTTCTACTTTTTGTTTTGATTTTGTGAAAGTCTTCATTGAATTTCATGGAGTATTTTACAAATCCTTTAGTACTGTCAATTTCTTTTACATTTTTTTGGTTACTTCCCGGTAAATAGATATTTCTGAAAATGAAAAATATTTGACTTTCCCTGACAATGGTGTCCAAACAGCTTGTTGTGGGAATTTCGCCTTTTGGACAAATTGGGCATTGGGGATACATGTCTTCTATTTGAAATGTTTTTTTGTCGAACATTTCCGGTATATCTGTTTCCAGACGAATCATTCTGGCTGGGCCTTCACCATTGTTCTGGAAACGTGTTTTGAATTTTACTCTTTTGAAACGCACCAATCTATAATTCATGAAACTTCCATTAGAACCCATTTTGTTTGGGTCGTGTGAAGTAACGATTTCCATTTCCAAATTTTTTATCTTGTGATTTTTGAAATTTCGATTGGGAACAAATATACCACGCATGGTTACAATTGCACTCGTGTCTTTGATCATTTCAGGAGTGGTTTTGAACGTGTAAAAAATAGTACGGGTTTCTCCTGGATTACTGTCGTCAAATTCCAGAATGGAAACGTTGTTGTATGTTTTATTTGCTTCTAAAAGCGTGGCATCCAAATCTTCTTCGGTGGTTGTGATTTTGTGTTTTTTGGCTGGAGCCAAATTCTCGCTGGAAGCCAAATACGAATTGGAATTATCCAAGTCATTTATGGATACAATGTTATTTTCTTTGATTTCGCGTTCTCCTGCATGGGTTCTTAAATCCATCAATTCGAAGTTGTTATTTTTGAATTGTTTCTCGTTGTAAAAAAGATATAATTTTCCGTTACTTACATAATTTTCCATGTTTTGGTAACTTAGAATAACAACCATTTCCTGTTCAGGAATAGGATCACAATTTTTTTGAATTGAAAATCCATTTTGGTCTTCTATGGAAGCGATATCTTTGTAAATTTCCTCGGAAATCTCGTTTACGGCTACTTTTTTTGGTCGCGTGGCGGGTGGTTTTCCGTTGTCGTAATTATTGGTTACGGTAAGTCGGGCAGTATAGGTGCCTTTGGTTTTGTAAACGTGTTTAGGTTCGACTTGTTTGCTGTAATGACCATCGCCCATTTCCCATAAGTAGGAATAACTGGGTTTTGGTGCGCCGGCGATTGGAATGAGTGGGGGCGTTTCTGGCTTGAAGGTGACTAGATTTCCTTTTTGATCGTATCCAATATTAGCTCTTCGGGTGATGGTGTCTTTTACTTTGGTTTGGGAATAAAGTAGAAAAGAAGTTAGAAATAAGAGGAAAAATAAAGTTGGTTTCATAATCGGGGACGGTTTTAGCCCTGATAGCAGAGTAAATCCTTTTTGTTCGCTTTTTTGGCGGGCAAAAAGATTGCAACGGATAGCAGGATTAGCTCCAAATTACTAACTCGTTTGTTCTCAAAATGACTCAGGATAAATTGAAATTATTTTTTAAAAGTAAAAAAAAGTGGTGAGCAAATCACCACTTTTTTAAAAATTTATTTTGGAAGTTATTGTATTGCATTGATTGCGGCTACTAATTGGGCTTCGGTACCTAAAGTTGTTTCGGCTAAAGTGAAAGTGTACACATCGTTTGCCTGAACGGTAACGGCTTTGATGGCGTATCTCCATTGTCCGTTATCTTCGGTTGCAAAAATCACGTGACATGCTAAACCTATTGGAATTTGACCGTAGTGTTCGCTGAATAATCCGGCTGCCGTGTAGGTGTCTAATTTTGCAAGTGCATTTTGTCCTTCGCCATCGTAAGATAAATAAATCGCGCTATTGTTGTTATCGTAACCGTCAGGAGCGTCAGCAAGAATGGTGGTTCTAGGCCTTGGGTCGCTGTAAAATTTATCAACATTTGTCCAGCCAAAATTTCCAAAGGACACATAATAGTTATTTCCTTCTGCTTGTACACCGCCTTTACCGCCATTTGTTCCAGCTGCATCTCTGGCATCTTTCCAGGCTAAGTCTCCATTAGCATCTATAATTCCAGTCCAGAATGTCATTGCAGCATCTACACCGTCTGTCAAACTTGCGGGAACCATTAGATTGATGTTACAGGTAGTTGCAAGTGCAACACCACCTTGTGTTGCCTTGATAAAGAATTCTCCGCCGGAAATCAATAAATTTCTATTTCCATCTGCCATTATACCCATAGTTGGTTTATTAGTTACCAGCATATTTCCTTTGTCGAATAGTTCAACGAATTCTACGTCAACGGTTCCTGTTACTGGGTTTCCTGCTTTGGTCAAACAGTCACCGTTTATGTTTATTTTCACTCCTTTTGCGGAGGTTAAAGTGATTACTCCAGTTCCTGCAGTCATCGTAAATTTTTGGGTTTGTGCTTCTAGAGCTTCTTTTCTGACGGCTGCAAATTCTGCGGCCGATGGAGGTAAAATAGTTGCGTCGTCGTCATCGTTGTTACAGCTAACTAAAGCGATTGTTGCTAAGAATAATAATCCGATGTTTTTTAAATTTGATTTCATGGTTTCTAATTTTTTAAATTGTTGTTTAATAGTTTTTAGTAATAGATGCTTTTGGTTTTGTAATTGTTACCCCAGTTTTCAAAATATTTTTTTGTTGTTTACTTGGGTTTCATTGTTATATCAACTTCCGGTTTAAATTGTTACCCTTTATTTTTGAATTTTTTATTATCGAGTAATTAATGCCCAAAGTTTATTAATGAAGAGGCGTCCGATTTTTTTTAAGTGTCTTTTCATATATTGATTCTTATTGTTTTATATGGTTATATCAAATTGGTTTTATAATTGTTACCCCTTTAATCTGAATTTATTTCAGATTCTTTTTTACATTAGCTAATAAAAAGTTTTTTATGGCTAACAATGCGATTCATCCCGATCAAATTTATATAGAGGGTCTTGCTAATAATAACTCGGCAATCATCCAATCGATTTATAAGAAGTTTGTTCCCAAAGTGGTTTCTTATATAAGGAATAATTCAGGCGATGAAGATCAGGCCCAAGATGTGGTTCAGGAAATCATGATTTTGCTTTTTAATCAGGCTAAAGCCAATAAATTGCAACTTACTTGCCCGTTTGATGCGTACTTTTTTTTGTTATGCAAAAGAAAATGGTTGAATGAATTGAAAAAGTCTTCGAATAAAGGGGTAACAATTGACGAGGATTTCGCATCTAATAATGAACCCACTGAGGAAATGGTCACGCAAACCGAAGCATTCGAGGAGAAACAACAGCTTTTTGATGCGATGTTTCAAAAACTGGGAGACAAATGTCAAGAGTTGTTGAAATTGAGTTTTACCATTAAATCTATGGAGGAGGTGGCGGAGAAACTAAATGTGACTTACGGTTATGTCCGCAAGAAAAAATCATTGTGTACAGGGCAGTTAACCCAGTGGATTCAGGAAAACAATCGTTTTAAATCTTTAAAAATAACTTAGCCATGAACGAGGAACGCTACATCGTATTCGATCAATATCTTCAAGACGAATTGTCCGCCGAAGAAAAAGTAAAGTTCGAGAACCAATTGTCTGAAGACCCGGAACTGGCTTCAGCATTTGACACTTTCAAGGAATTGAATCTTCACTTGGAAAATAAATTTGGTAATGCCGATGAGTTTGACAGTTTCAAAGAAAATTTAAAATCGATTTCTGATGCGCATTTTAAAGCTTCGAAACCAAAAGTAATCGGATTCAAGCCTTGGATTTATTTAGTTGCCGCATCAGTTGCTGTTTTGATTGGCTTATTTCTTTTTAATCCAAATCCAAATTTTGAAGATTTTAATCAATATGAGAATGCTTATTTTACCGAAAGAGGGGATGTTGATAAAAATTTGAAACAAGCAGGAGAAACTTTCAATGCAAAAAATTATAAAGCAGCCATTCCGTTTTTTGAAGCGGTTTTGAAAGAGAAAAAAACACCTGAAATTCAATATTTTTATGGAATTTCATTGTTGGAAGTCAATCAAATTCAAGAAGCTGAAGCTGTTTTTAATGAACTGAAAGCAGGAACTTCCATTTATAAAAATAAAGCGATTTGGAGTCTTGCCTTGTCTAAACTAAAACAGAAAGACTATAAATCATGTAAGGAAATCCTGTTGACGATTCCTTCGGATTACGAGGATTATGATCAAGTCCAGGAATTATTAAAGGAATTGGATTAGATTTTTTTAACACAAAAGTCACAAAAGAAGCACTTTTATTAGTACAACAAAAAGATACAAAAGAATTTTCTTGAGTATCTTTTTTTCTTTTGTGACTTTTGTGGTTAAATTTTAAAAAACTTCGCAACTTTGTAACCTTAAACTTTAGACTTGGAAACAAAAACAATAATCACCGATACGCATACTCATTTATATTCTGAGGAATTCAATCAAGACCGAAACGAAATGATTCAAAGAGCCATCGATGCCGGAGTTTCCCGTTTTTTCATTCCTGCAATCGATTCTACTTGCACGGATTCAATGTACGAATTGGAAAAAAAATATCCTGATAATGTGTTCTTGATGATGGGTTTGCATCCTACTTATGTAAAAGACAATTATCTGGAAGAGTTGCAACATGTGGAAGAGGAATTGGCGAAAAGAAAATTCTATGCCGTTGGCGAAATTGGAATTGATTTGTATTGGGATAAAACGCATTTGCCACAGCAACAAATTGCTTTCAGAAGACAAATTCAACTGGCAAAACAATATAAGTTGCCTATCGTGATTCATTGCCGCGAAGCTTTTGACGCCATATTCGAAATTCTGGAAGCCGAAAAATCAGCTGACTTATTCGGAATTTTTCATTGTTTCTCTGGAACTTATGAGCAAGCATTACAGGCAATTTCGTATAATATGAAGCTTGGAATAGGTGGTGTAGTTACTTTCAAAAACGGAAAAATTGATCAATTTTTGAATCAAATAGATTTGAAACACATCGTTTTAGAAACGGATTCCCCTTATTTAGCGCCCATTCCTTATAGAGGAAAAAGAAATGAAAGCAGCTATCTTGTAAATGTTGTAAACAAGTTATCCGAAATTTATGGTCTAACGCCAAATGAAATTGCGGCAATAACAACGGAGAATTCTAAAGCAATTTTTGGGATTTAAAACAAATTTACTTTATTTTAACTTTTTTTTTGTTCATTTGTCCACACAAACATAGAAAACTAACAATGCAGAAATTTGACGCTATTCGGCCATTTTATGACTCCGAAATAAACGAGGCTCTTCAAGATGTGATTCATCATCCGATGATGAAGGCATTAATGAATTTTTCTTTTCCAGATGTTGCTGACGAAGTTTGGAAAGAACAACTCAGAAAAACGCATTCTATTCGTGATTTTCAATGCAATTTTATCTATCAATCAGTTCAAAAGGTACTGGAAAAAAGTTCCGAAGGATTGACAACTTCAGGCTTCGAAAATTTAGAACCGAATACCTCTTATTTATTTATTTCGAACCATCGTGACATTCTTTTAGATACCACTTTATTGAATGCTGCTTTATTTGAGCACGGATTAGTGATGACGGCTTCGGCAATTGGAGATAATTTAGTAAAAAAATCTTTTTTAAAGATATTGGCAAAACTGAACCGTAATTTTCTTGTTCAACGGGGCTTAACGCCAAGGGATATGTTACAAAGTTCAAAGCTCTTGTCAGAATATATTGGTCATTTGTTGCTTCATGAAAACCGTTCGGTTTGGATTGCACAACGTGAAGGAAGGACTAAAGATGGGAATGATGCTACAAATCCAGGTGTTTTGAAAATGCTGGGTATGGCTTCTGATGAAAAGAATTTGATGGATTATTTCAAGAAAATCAAAATTGTGCCCGTTTCTATTTCGTATGAATATGATCCGACTGATGCTTTGAAAATGCCTCAATTAATGGCTGAAGCCAATAATGAAGTTTACATTAAAGAAAAAAATGAAGATTTCATGACAATTCTTAGTGGTGCTTTGGGACAGAAGAAAAGAATTCATATTCACGTAGGGAAAGTTTTAGATACAGAAATAGATGCAATTATTGCTGAAAATGACAATTCGAACAAGCAGATAGTAGCATTAGCACAAGTTATTGATGATGCGATATTAAGCAATTATAAGTTGTGGCCAACGAATTATATCGCGTATGATATCGTTAATAAAACCAATACCTATTCGCATTTATACACAGAAAACGAAAAATCACTTTTTGGGCGTAGGTTAGAAATGCGTATTGACCATGATAATCCAGTAGCTTTGGAAGGGTTTCTTGCGATGTATGCCAATCCTGTAGTGAATAAATTAAAATACCACAATGTTATCTAAAGCCAAAATACTTCTAATCTATACTGGTGGAACCATTGGTATGAGGAAAGATTTTGAAACGGGTGCGCTCAAGGCTTTTAATTTTAGTAAATTATTGCAGAGAATTCCCGAATTGAAACAATTGGACTGCGAGATAGAGACTATTTCTTTTGAAAACCCCATCGATTCCTCGAATATGAATCCTCAAGAGTGGGCTAAAATTGCTTCGATTATCGAAGACAATTATGCTGAATTTGATGGATTTGTAGTGCTCCACGGTTCGGATACGATGTCGTATTCGGCATCGGCGTTGAGTTTTATGCTCGAAAATTTATCAAAACCAGTCATTTTTACCGGATCACAATTGCCTATTGGGGATTTACGTACGGATGCCAAAGAGAATCTGATTACTGCAATTCAAATTGCTTCTTTACGTGAAAATGGAAAACCGGTTATAAGAGAAGTTTGTCTTTATTTTGAATACAAATTATATCGTGGTAACAGAACGACAAAAATAAATGCAGAACATTTCAAAGCATTTACATCCCCGAATTACCCTTCTTTGGTAGAATCTGGCGTACATCTAAATATGAATCCCGAATTATTTTTACCAATACCAAGGGTTAGAAAATTAAAGGTTCATAAAATTTTAGACAATCATGTGGCCATTATAAAAATGTTTCCCGGAATAAGTGAAACTGTTTTATCAGCTATTTTTAATATTCAAAATCTTAAAGGAATTATTTTAGAAACCTATGGAGCCGGAAATGCTCCTACTGAAGATTGGTTTATAGGCCTTTTAAGAAAAGCGATTGAGAAAGGATTATACATCATCAATGTTACCCAATGTTCTGGAGGAAGCGTTAGTATGGGACATTATGAAACTAGTACTGGAATGAAAAAAATAGGAGTGATTTCAGGTAAAGACATCACTACCGAAGCGGCAATCACAAAATTAATGTATTTATTGAGCCAAAAAATTGCTCCAAAAGACTTCAAAACTATCTTTGAAACAGCTTTACGAGGCGAAATGGTATAATATTCAGTTTTTACTTTTCTAAGTCAGTTTTTTTTGTGTTCTTTGCAACCTTAAATAAAAATAGAGAGGTGGCCGAGTGGCTGAAGGCGCACGCTTGGAAAGCGTGTTTATGGTAACATAACGTGGGTTCGAATCCCATTCTCTCTGCAAAGAAATAATGCTTCCTGAAAGGGGAGCATTTTTTGTTTTATAGCGTGACAAACTTTTTTGTTTGTCTAAGCGTATAAAAGAAAAAAGGATCAGGCATGAAATGCCAAGCATTGATTTCTTTGTGAGACGCCCCTCTTGGGATCAACGAAGTTAATCCCTAATTGAAAAGGTTTATAGCGTGACAAATTTTTTTGTTATAGCAGACATTTAGGATTAATTTAAAAGGTTCGTTTTTAAATATCTTTCAACAAAGGATAAACCCGTTTAAATTTCTCAAAATTCTGTTCGTAGATTTCTTTATACTCTTTATTTGGCAAAAAGGTTTTTCCAATTCTGTTATGATTTGGAATAGTAATGCCGGTAGCTTTAAACCCAATTAAAACAGCTCCCCAAGCAGAAGCTTCAATTGTTTCGGCCACGATTACTTTCATTTGAAAAATATCAGCGACCATTTGCAACCAAAGTTCACTTTTTCCAAAACCACCGCTAGCCATTATTGTCGTTTCGTGTCTTTTTTCGAAATCAGGAAGTAAGATTTCAGTAATGCTCAACAATCCAAATAAAATGCCTTCCAATGTGGCTCGAATCAAATGGGCTTTGGTATGGATAATTAGGATGCCCAAAAGTGTTCCCTGAGCGGAAGCATCCCAAATAGGAGCTCTTTCGCCTAATAAATAAGGAACAAAAAGTAAACCTTCGGATCCCGCAGGAATTGTTTTAGCTTGTTCAAAAAGTTCTTCAAAAGATTCGTCCGTTTTTAAGATAGATTCTTTTAGCCATTGTAAAACAATCGCACCATTATTAACCGCTCCTAATTTCAAGTATTGATTGTCCATCAAATGATAACATTGCGTTCGCATTTGGGAATCAATAAAAGGTTTGTCAATTGGTAAACGCACTGCACCGCTGGTTCCAATGGATAAAGCCATACGCCCTGTTTCCATTGCTCCGGTTCCTAAATTTGCCAATACCCCATCGCCGCCACCAAGAATGTAATTAAAGCTATCTGAAAGCCCTTTGCTTTGATGCGTTGAACTAATAATAGTGGAAAGTTGAGATTCTTCTATTTTTAAATAATCCAAAATATTCGATTCCCATTGTAGCTTATGAATGTTCATCAAGCCAGTACCCGATGCCATGGAGGAATCAATTACATATTCGCCAGTAAGATGATGCCAAATGTATTCTTTGATACTGATAAATTTGAAAGCTTTTGAAAAATTTATTGCATCATGCTCTTTTAGCCAAGCAATTTTGGTCATTGGTGAAAAAGTGTGAATTGGGATTCCTGTTTTTTGATAAAAACTTTTCCCTTGCTCTGATTCTTTTAGTGCTTCGGCTAATGAATGCGCCCTATTGTCGGCCCACAGAATCGCATCGGTAAGAGGATTTCCAGTATTGTCTATAGCCATGATGCTTTGCATAGCCGAACTAAAACTGATGAATTGAGGTTGAATATCTTTTGTAATTTCCTGAATGCATTCTAAAACAGCCGTTAAAATTCCATTCGGTTTTTGTATGCTCCAATCTGGTTTTGGATGATACATAGAGTAGGACTGGGTAAATTGACGAATCACTTTCCCTGTCTTGTCAAAACACACCGCTTTAGTTGCCGTGGTGCCAATGTCTATTCCTATGTAAAACTGCTCCATTTTTATTTTAGATAAATTTAATTATTTATAGACATCTTAAAACGTATAAGTAACAGGAACGATATATTGTCGTATTTTATAGGGTCAAACCCTCAATGACTATGTAGTTTGCCTCTAAAAACATATACGACATTATTTTAATCAAATTACTTATTTTCTTAAACAACAGGCTAAATTTTTCAAACATATAAAAAAATAAGGGTATGTAAGGTAAAAAAATAGAGATAAATATTGTGGAATCAAGGAATTGTCTTGTGTCCAAAACAGAACGTAATTTATATGTTCTTATATTTCTTATATGGTTTAATTATTTTTTATCCCACAAATAAATTCAGTAACAGTACGCCTGCTAATCCCATAACTCCAATGATGGTTTCCATGACGGTCCATGTTTTGAAAGTATCCGAAATACTGATTCCAAAATACTCTTTAAACATCCAGAAGCCCGTGTCATTCACATGCGAACACATTAAACTTCCTGCTCCTATAGACAATACCATCAATTCCGGACTTATTCCGGAACTAACGACCAAAGGCTGAACAATTCCTGCTGCAGTTAATCCAGCTACGGTTGCTGAACCCAACGCAATGCGAATAATAGTTGCGATTAACCAACCTAAAAGTAAAGGAGAAAGTGTCGATTGTTTGAAAAAAACAGCTAAATCAGTACCAATGCCGCTGTCAATTAATAATTGTTTGAAAGCACCACCGGCTGCAATAATCATAATAATCATTGTGGCGGAACTCAGCGCCGAACTGGATTTATCCATAATGTCCTGCATTTTTCTACCCCGATTGATGCCTAAAAAAATAATTGCAAACAATACCGCAATAAGCATTGAAGTTGTTGGATTTCCAATGAATCCAAGTATATGACGCAAAGAAGATGTTTCAGCTAAGGTTAATTCGCTTATTGTGGCTAATCCCATTAAGATTACAGGAGTTAAAGCGGCTAGAAAACTGATGCCGGATGTGGGCATTTCGTTTTCAGTGAATGTCTTGCTTTCAAATAATCCTTTAGGTGGATTGGAGACGATTTTTTTAATGAATTCCGGAAAAATAATTCCGGAAATCAGTAAAGTAGGAATCGCGATTACCAATCCGTATAATAAAGTTTGACCAATGTCAGCTTTAAAAATAACGGCAATGGCCGTTGGTCCTGGATGAGGCGGCAAAAAACCGTGTGTCACCGAAAGTGCTGAAGCCATGGCAATTCCAAGATAAATTATAGGCTGTTTAGTACTTTTTGCGACAGCGAAAACCATTGGAATCAAAATTACAAATCCGGCATTGTAGAACATCGAAATTCCTACCGCAAAGCCAGTAAGCAACATCGCCCATTTAATATGTTTGATTCCAAAAGCATCAATCATTGCCGAGCTTATTCGTTGTGCCGCACCACTGTCCGAAAGGATATTTCCCAATATAACTCCTAAAGCAATAATCAAAACCAAAGAACCTAATGTACTCCCAATCCCTTGTTGTAGTGAGTTAATAATGTCAGGAAAGAGCATGCCTTTGGTAATTCCCACAAAAAAAGAAGCAATTATCAATGAAATAAAAGCATTGAGTTTTACTGCGGATATCAAAACAAGTAATAAAAGGATACTTACAATTAAGATCAATATGGACATAGACTGGAATGTGATAAATTAGAAATCATATAATGGCTGTCAAATCGAGGTTTAATTTTTTACAAAAAAAGCAATATAAAATGACGTATTATACCTATCGTCTGGACATAAGTCTAAAAATAAACACGTCCCGACGCTTCGGGATCACGAATTGCCACGAATTCATTCGTGAAATTAATTACACGAACTGTATTAGCCGCATAGATTTGTGAAAATTAGTGGAATTCGTGTTCAAATTTAACCTTTACTATTTGTGTCCATACGATAGGTTTTATATTAGTTTTGAAAAAACGTCAATGGTAGCGCAGTCGAGATTGTTTTTTAAACGTTAAATAAAGTAAAAAGATTTCTATCATTCGTTTTTCTCGACTGCATGACCGCCAAATTCATTTCGAAGTGCAGCAACAACTTTTCCGGAGAAGGTATCCTGCATTTGGGAACGGTAGCGCATCATGATCGAAAGAGCAATAACTGGAGTAGGAACGCCTAAATCCAATGCGGTTTCAAGTGTCCATTTTCCTTCACCAGACGAATGCATGATTCCTTTAATACTGTCTAAATGTGGGTCTTTCGAAAAGGCATTTTCTGTTAATTCCATTAACCAACTGCGAACCACGGAACCATGATTGAATAGTTTGGCCGTTTTTTCGAAATCAATATCAAATTCGGAATGTTCAAAAACCTCAAAACCTTCAGCGATGGATTGCATCATACCATATTCGATACCGTTATGAACCATTTTGGTAAAATGACCACTTCCCGCTGCACCAGTATATAAATGTCCATTTTCAACAGAAATATCCTTGAAAACTTGTGCTACATATTCAAATACTGCTGCGTCTCCGCCAATCATCGTACAAGCACCATTCAAAGCACCCGAAGTTCCTCCCGAAGTTCCACAGTCCAAAAAGTCAATGCCAAGTTCCTTCAGTTGGGAATAGCGATGTTTGGAATCTTTATAGTTTGAATTTCCACCGTCAATGATAATGTCCTTTTTTTCTAAAAAAGGAATCAGGGAAGTGATAACTGCATCCACAATTTCGCCGGCGGGTACCATCAGCCAAATGACTTTTCGATCGTTCAGTTTTTGACATAATTCCTGTACCGAATGTGCGGTGCTAATTCCTTCCTGACCTATTTTCACTACGAAGTCTGTATTGACATCTTGAGCTACTACTTCGTAACCATTTCGTTGTAAGTTAAGGGCAAGGTTGAAGCCCATTTTTCCTAATCCTATAATTCCAATTTGCATTGTTTTTAGTTTTAAATGTAATTTGAAGATGTTTTTGAGTAATCGATCAAAATCTTTTTCAAGTAAAAATATTGGTTTTAATTTTTTAACAAGCGATTTTTTATAAAAATATTTAATCTTTGAAAATACTGTGACTTTATAATGTCAAATCGAGCCCTTCGTCAAAAGCTCAGGACAGGCTATAGTCGAGATTTTTTTTGATATTTTATAGTATAAATAGGGTTTCGACTATAGCCTGTCCTGAGCGAAGTCGAATGGGCTCAACCTGACAATAATCAACAACAAATTTATTCCAGTAAATTAATAGATAAAATGGTATTATACAAATCAATATGTTAATTTAAATTTGTTTCACACATTTATCTATAGTTGAACTTTACCATTAACCAAATATTCTCGATTGTTTGAATCTCCTTTTTTTTAAGTTCTCCCATTATTGAGTGCATTAAGAGTGTTTTCTTATCGAAAGCATAAAGAAATTCCTGTTTTTTGGTTTTGAAACATTGAAAATCAATCTGTTTCAATTTTTGTCATGTACTTGGATTAATTTTTTAATTTAAAGAATTCCATATTCTAGGGAAAATCATCTTTAAAAGATAAATATTTAAAACATAAAAGTAAGAAAAATATTATATATATAATTTTATCATGTATTTAGTCGATGATATTTGTAGTTTAAGATAAAAAAATGTAATTTAGAGTAACGAATTAAAACTCATAACGCTCTTAAATAAATTTTCAGAAATTACTTTAAACGCTTGGTTGAAAAAGTTGAGGGCACAAAAAATATTTAGGGTATTTAATGCGTAGTTAAAAGAAACAGTTAAAAAAAGTGTATTAAAAAAATAATTAAAAGATGGAAATAGACAATAAGCAAAACGATGTATTCTTGTTCATAGGTGGATTTTTTGTTGCTGCTGCGAGTTTATCGGTGGCTATTTTAATGTTAATTTTTTTTTGCGAAATTTATGATTTTTCATAATAAGTCGCAAAGAATAAATAAAAACTAATAAACGATACCAACAGGGACTATACATATAGCTGCTTTAAATATTATTTGTAGATCAAAAAATACTTAAATTCAGATTTTGAGATTTTAAAGTAAAATAAATTTAAAATCAGAAGGGGAATATTATAATTACCTTCTCTGTTTTTAAAGAAGAAGTTATTTTGCCTTATTACATGACTAAAAAAGTTTATACACACGAGAACAGATAGTCGAATAATAACAATTATTAATGATTATAAATCCCATGTTGTACGTTCCCACAAAGTATAATATACATTTTCAATCTTTGCCAGCACATAAGAAATTAATTTTAGTACTATAAATAAACGCTCTTTCGGTTCGAGTTCAGAAAGTAAGGTTTGAATATGCAAATAAAACCCCCGCTAAATCTTTTTTAGTGGGGGTTTTTTTGTCCTGTTTGTGAATTGAAGTTGTTTTTTGAAAGTAATACGTATCAGGAACCTTCCAAAAATCCTATATTTGTATAGCTAGAATAACTGAATCGAAGAATGTATTTAAGACGAACTATGAAGCAACCATTAAACAAAAATAACAATATGCGATTATTTCTTAGTTGTTTTCTTTTCTTATCCGTTTTCAATATTTTTTCACAAGAAAAAGTGACTCCTGAAAATGCACCAAAAGTAAAAATTGATTCACTATATAGAGAAGATCAGTTTTATTTTGGATTAACTTTTAACACATTGCAAAACAAACCTGCGGGTTTATCTCAGAGTAAATTATCAACTGGTTTTTCGGCTGGTTTTCTTAGGGATATGCCTATAAATAAAAATAGAACCATTGCAATAGCATCCGGAATTGGTTTTACTTATAATAATTACAATCAAAATCTTTCGATTTATAAAACGGATCAAACGCCGGTTTATTCGATTATTGATGCCAATACAAGTTTTAGTAAAAACAAATTTTCACAACTATTAGTAGATGTGCCTATTGAGTTCAGATGGAGATCATCAACCTATGAGAGTTATAAGTTTTGGAGAATTTACGGAGGAGTTAAATTGAGTTATTTAATCTATGACAGATCTATTTTCAATGACGCTCAAGGTAAAATAGTTGTTTCGAGCAATAAGGATTTTAATAAATTGCTATACGGTGTTTATATTTCATCAGGTTATAATACAATAAATGTATATGCCTATTATGGTTTGAATTCCCTATTCAAATCCGCAAAAATTGATGGACAGCCCATCGATATGAAATCATTGAATATTGGAATTATTTTCTACATTTTATAGCCATAAATACAACAAAAGCAGCTGCGGCACACTTCCTAAAAGAAAACCAAGAATCAATTCAGAAGGGGTATGGGCTTTCATTTCTAAACGGGATGAAGCCACAAAACCATTCATTAGTATTAGAAGCGTAATCATAAAGCTATTCTGGATTTGATAATGTATACTTAATCCCATAACAAAAACGGTTAAGGAACTTATGCCCATCATATGAAGACTGGCTTTTGTCTTAAAAAACGACAATACTAATGCTTGTAAAGTGCTCATCAATGCTCCCAAAAAGAAAAAATGCAATTCGGGATATCGATCCAAAGTGATGCTTTTTCGAACCAATAGAATAAGGAGAAAACAGTGAATTATCAGTGGGATTTTACGTTGTGAGACTTCGGTAACCATGATAGAATCAATTTTTCCCGTTGCACGTAATAGTAAAAAAAGCAGAATGGGAATGATTACTGTAACAATTAAGATTTGGAATAATACGAAAAGTTTTTCCTGATTCACAAAAAAAGAAATGTTGAAAAAAAGGTAAACCAAGGTCGCCATTACCGGTATGAATATCGGATGAAAAATATAAGAGAATATCGGCAGGATTTTTTTCAAGATTTCTAGTGTTGTTTGGACTAACAAATATAACGATTCTGATAAAATAGTTAGCGTAAGTTTATGGTGTTTTTAACTTTTACAATGCTTTAGAATGAGATTTCGTTCGAGTTTTAATAAACAGAAATAGCTATAAATTGTAACGTTTAGAAGTCTTCATTTTGAAAAGAAGTGTTATTTTTGAAGAAGTTTTAGAAAGAGACCAATTAATTGCTGCGCTTACGCAAAAGTGACGCTTCTTTCTTTTCGATTTAAAAATTCGTGTCAATCAGTAAAATCGCCGTCATTCGCGTTGCAAACCAATGAGTCTAAAAATCCAAAATATTATTCCTCAAATTCAGGCTGAATTTGTAGGCAACAACAGTACCATTTCAATTGATACTATTTCTATCGACAGTCGCTCATTGCAAAATGGTTCGCAAACCTTGTTTTTTGCATTGGTTGGAAGTAATAATGATGCGCACGTTTACATTAAAGATTTAATTGAAAAAGGCGTTCAAAACTTCGTAGTTACCCATATTCCTGAAGGCTGTGAAGCCAAAGCCAATTTTCTGGTTGTCAGAAATACATTGGAAGCCTTGCAGGAATTCGCAGCGTATTATCGCAGTCTTTTTCATTTTCCTATTATCGGATTGACTGGAAGTAACGGTAAAACGATAGTAAAGGAATGGTTGAACTTTCTCCTGAGTCCGGATTATAATATTATTCGAAGTCCAAAGAGTTATAACTCACAGGTTGGAGTTCCTTTATCAGTGCTGGGAATTAATGAGCAACACAATCTTGGGATTTTTGAAGCAGGGATTTCTACCGGTTCAGAAATGGAAAAACTGAAACCCATTATCAAACCAACGATTGGGATTTTAACGAATATTGGTTCCGCACACGATGAAGGTTTTACGAGTTTAGAAGAAAAAATAAAAGAGAAAATGCTGCTTTTTGAAGATTCAGAAGTGATCATTTATCAAAAAAATGATAGTGTTGATTCCTTTATTTCTAAAAAAGCAAAAGCATTTACATGGAGTTTTGATTCTAAAGATGCGGATGTTTTTGTTTTTAATGTGGCAATTAAAAACGAGAGCACAACCATTCAGTACCGATACAAAGGAGATTCATTCGAATTGACAATTCCGTTTCAGGATAAAGCTTCCATTGAAAATGCAATTTCGTGTTTGATGGTTTTGTTGTATTTTAAATATGAAGGGAAGACGATTCAAAACCGAATGGAATTGTTGTATCCCGTTGAAATGCGCCTGAAAGTTAAAAACGGAATCAATAATTGCAGTATTATTGATGATAGTTACAGTTCCGATTTTCAATCGCTGAAAATCGCCTTGGATTTTCTGGAAAGTCAAAATAAACGTCAAAAGAAGACGCTAATATTATCGGATATTTTTCAAAGCGGTTTGTCCAATGGAGAATTGTATTCCAAAGTTTCCCAATTGATTGTATCGAACAAAATTACCAGAGTTATCGGGATTGGTGAAACCATTTCGTCATTCGAAAATAAATTTACCAACTGTGTTACTTTCAAAAACACGGAAGCATTTATTTCTAGTTTCGACGATTTGAATTTTAGTAATGAAACGATTTTGATTAAAGGAGCACGTACCTTTCATTTTGAAGAAATCGTAGCTTTATTAGAAGAGAAAACACATGAAACCGTTCTTGAAATTAACCTGAATGCCATCAGTCATAACTTAAATTTCTTCAAATCAAAGCTGAAACCTAAAACTAAAATAATGGTGATGGTAAAGGCTTTTGGTTATGGAAGCGGTGGTCTTGAAATAGCCAAGTTGCTGGAACATCACAAAGTGGATTATTTGGGCGTGGCTTTCGCCGATGAAGGAATCTCGTTAAAAAATAGCGGAATTCATTTACCAATTATGGTATTGAATCCGGAAACAACCAGTTTTGCTGCGATAATTCAACATCAATTAGAGCCTGAAATTTATAGCTTGAAAGGATTGCGTGCGTTTCTGAAAATCGCAGAGCAAAAAAAACTGAAGCATTTTCCTATTCATATTAAGTTCGACACCGGAATGCATCGTTTGGGTTTTGAGAACAATACGATTGATGATCTGATTGCTACTTTAAAAGGAAATCAAACGGTTCAAGTAAAAAGTATTTTGTCTCACATGGCCACGAGCGACGATTTAGAACACAAAGATTTTGCACATTCACAAATTGATTTGTTTGAGAATTTATCTTTAAAATTAATGACCGAATTGCAAATAAAACCCATTCGGCATATTTTAAATACTTCGGGAATCAGTAATTATCCGGATTCACAATACGATATGGTTCGCCTAGGAATTGGTCTTTACGGGGTTTCAAATGATCATGAGGAACAGAAATACTTAGAAAACGTTGGGACACTTAAATCCGTGATTTCTCAAATCAGAACCATTCCTGCTGGTGAAAGCGTGGGGTATGGCAGACGGTTTATGGCGGAGAAACCCACAAAAATTGCCACAATTCCTATAGGTTATGCAGATGGTATTTCGAGAGGGTGGGGAAATGGAGTCGGATTTGTAACCATTAAAAATGAAAAAGCAACTATCCTTGGTAGTATTTGCATGGATATGTTAATGGTAGATGTCACTGGAATTGATTGCAAGGAAGGTGATGCGGCAATTATTTTTGGCGAAAGCCCATCGGTGAATTATATTGCCCAAAAGTTAAACACGATACCGTATGAAATTCTTACGAGTATATCGCAACGAGTGAAACGGGTGTTTTATAGAGAGTAATTGATTTTGGATAAACGACTGTTGATTGTATTAAAATTTTGATTAAATTCGTTTAACAAAAATATATTTTTAACCTAAAAAAATTAATTATGGGATTTTTCGGTGATTTTAAAGCCTCTTTAATGAAAGGTGATGTGTTGAGTTTGGCAACTGCAGTAGTTATTGGTGCTGCGTTTGGTAAAATTGTTGGCTCTGCTGTAGATGACGTTATAATGCCAATTGTAGGTTTGCTTACAGGTGGAATTGATTTTACACAAAAATTCATCACGTTAGATGGGAATAGTTATGAAACTTTAGCTGCTGCAAAAGCTGCCGGAGCTGCAGTAATTACTTATGGAAATTTAGTTCAAGCGATTATCAATTTCGTTATTATTGCCTTCTTTATTTTTGTTATTTTAAGAGCTGCTGAAAAAGCCAGAAAGAAAGAAGAAGTTGCACCTGCTGCTCCAGCTGGACCTACACAGGAAGAATTGCTTACTCAAATTAGAGATTTATTAAAAAAATAATACCGCTATACTATAATATTCTAATTTATCCTGAATTAATTTCAGGACTAAACCGTTTCTTAATTGAGGCGGTTTTTCTTTTTGTTTAAAATAAACAGAACAATGGATTATATAGTTTAAATAAATTAAGCGCAGATTCAAATATTTTAAAATTAATTTGATTGCTTGAAAGCTTTTAATAATTCGTTTGTTAAATTTATAACATTTTGTTATTTTTTGTGAACACGCTTGTTTTGATTTGAATATTACTTACTTTTGCCATTCAAATTTAGTACTCAATAATAAAAATATACTATGAGAATAGCAGTTGTAGGCGCTACTGGAATGGTTGGCGAAGTAATGTTAAAAGTATTGGCAGAAAGAAATTTCCCTGTAACAGAATTAATCCCGGTTGCTTCTGAAAGATCAGTGGGAAAAGAAATAGAATATAAAGGTAAAAAATATAAAGTGGTTGGTATGCAAACTGCTGTGGACATGAAAGCGGATATAGCTTTGTTTTCTGCAGGAGGAGATACTTCACTGGAATGGGCTCCAAAATTTGCAGCAGCAGGAACAACGGTTATCGATAATTCATCGGCTTGGAGAATGGATCCAACCAAAAAATTAATCGTTCCTGAAATCAATGCTGAGGAATTGACCGCAGCAGATAAAATTATTGCAAATCCAAACTGTTCTACCATTCAAATGGTATTGGTTTTGGCACCATTGCATAGAAAATACAACATCAAACGTGTTATTGTTTCTACTTACCAATCGATTACCGGAACAGGTGTAAAAGCAGTTCAGCAATTAGAAAATGAATACGCAGGAGTTCAAGGTGAAATGGCTTACAAATATCCAATTCACAGAAATGCGATTCCACAATGCGATTCTTTTGAAGATAATGGCTATACCAAAGAAGAAATGAAATTGGTTCGTGAAACCAAAAAAATATTAAGTGATAATTCTATTGCAGTTACGGCTACTGCTGTTCGTGTGCCAATTGTTGGCGGACATAGCGAAGCGGTGAATGTGGAATTCACCAATGATTTTGATTTAAGTGAAGTACGAAATATTTTGCGTCATACCGATGGTGTGGTGGTTCAGGATAATAACGACACTTATACATACCCAATGCCAATGTATGCGCAAGGAAAAGATGATGTTTTTGTAGGTAGAATTCGTCGTGACGAAAGCCAGGAAAATACATTGAATATGTGGATTGTTGCTGATAATCTTAGAAAAGGAGCAGCGACAAACACGATACAAATTGCCGAATATTTGATTGCAGCTAAATTGGTGTAACCTAAAATTAGATTTTGATGTAGAAAGGCACTGCAGTGCCTCTCTACCTATTTATAAAAAACTACAACGCTAAAAGTTGTAGTTTTTTGTTTTAAATAGGGGTTACATTTTTATGTTTTCTTACCTTTGTGGCGAATGAAAAAGAAACAGCTCATAATTAATCTTTTCTTTGCGATTGCACTGTTGTTCTCCATAGTGTTTCAATCGTTTCACGGGTATGAGCATCTGGAAAAGAAACTTTCAGAAAAGGTCTGTTATCACAAACACGATTCTAATAAGGCAGAATTAACCCATCAACATAGAGGTTTTGACCATTGTTTGCTTTGTGAATTCACTTCCAGCAGTTACATTTCTCCAAAAAATTTCTCGTATCAATTATACTCCAGTCACAAAGAAATTCCTTATTTTCTTACTGACAAGGAAACGATTATTTCGTTTTCAGGAAGTTTATATTCTCATCGCGGACCACCGGTAAATAGTTAGGTTGAATTTATTTCAGCACTTATCATTTCTATTTTATTTACTAAATAATTCCAGTCTCGACTCCCTCTCCTTCTTACTCCCCTCCTTCGGAGGTGCGGGGGGAGGAAAGAGGGTTCAGGTGAGGAACAATACAATCATTTTCAATGAAAAAATTTATTATAGCCCTATTTTTGGGATTTTCGGCGATGCTTCATGCGCAAAATTCAATATCGGGAACCGTAACCGATATGAAAAGTCAGCCTATAAAAGGCGTTTCGGTATATGCATCAGAATTGCATAAAGGAACAACAACGGATGAGAACGGAAAATATGCATTGACCAATCTCCCTAATGGAAAACTAAAACTCACCTTTACATTCATAGGATTTGGAACACAGAATAAAACCATAACCAGTTTACAAAAAGAAAATACACTAGATGTAATCCTCGAAGAAACAATATTTGAGATGGATGAAGTGATTGTTTCTACCGCTTTCAATAAAATACAATCGCAAAATGTGATGAAAGTAGAACACGAAAGCATCAAAAATATGCAACGAAAAGGAACCGCAACTTTGATAGAAGGACTGGCCACCATCCCAGGTGTTTCGCAGGTTTCTACAGGAACTTCCATTGGGAAACCAGTAATTCGTGGACTGAGCGGGAATCGTGTTTTGGTGTATTCACAAGGTGTTCGCATAGAAAATCAGCAGTTTGGAGACGAACACGGTTTGGGATTAAATGACTCGGGAATAGAAAGTGTTGAGGTGATTAAAGGACCGGCTTCTTTGTTGTATGGTTCGGATGCTTTGGGTGGCGTTTTGTATTTTAATCCCGAAAAATTTGCTGACGCCAGTACATTCAAAACTAATTTCAGCCAAAAATATTTCTCGAATACGCTGGGAAGTAATTCCTCTTTGGGATTGAAAACATCTACTGATAACTGGAAATTTCTCGCTCGTGGAAGTTACAATATCCATTCCGATTATAAAATTGCCGATGGCGAACGAGTAACCAATACGCGTTACAATGAAACTGATTTCAAAACTGGAATTGGGTACAGCAATGCCAAATTTTCAAGTGTATTGCGTTACAATTACAATGACTTGGATTTAGGAATTCCGGAAGATGGCGTTGCGGAACAAACCACTAGTAAGAAAACAGGATTTCCAAAACAAGGCGTTTTTAATCATCTGTTGAGTTTGAACAACGTTTTCTTTTTCCAGAAATCAAAACTGGATGTCGATTTGGGTTATGTTGCCAATGATCGAAGTGAATTTGAAGATAGTGATGTTGCGGTTTTGCACATGAAACTAAAAACATTCAATTATGATGCAAAATACCATTTGCCAATAATAGGGGAAGTGGAAACTATTTTTGGAATTCAGGGAATGCACCAAACCAACACCAACTCAGGTGAAGAATATTTAATTCCGGATGCGACTACAAATGATTTTGGTTTTTTTGGAACCGCTAATTACGAGTGGAAAACGAATGTACTCCAAGCCGGTTTGCGTTTTGATAATAGAAAAATCACTACTGAAGCCTATGGTATTCCCGGTGAAGAAGGTTCGTTTGAAGCTATCGACAAATCATATGACAGTTTTAATGCTTCGTTAGGATACAAAACGAATCTGGCCGATGATTTGACTTTGCGACTGAATCTCGCTTCCGGTTTTAGAGCGCCAAACCTGGCCGAATTAACGTCCAATGGTGTTCACGAAGGAACAAATCGCTATGAAGTAGGAAACAGTGATTTGGAAACCGAGCAAAACGTACAAACTGATTTGAATTTAGAATACAGAACTGATCATTTTGAGTTTTTTGTCAATGGATTTTACAATCACGTCAACAATTATATTTATACATCGCCAACGGGTATTGTGATTGATGAAAATGCTGTGTTTGATTACATTCAGAACGATGCCAAATTGTACGGGGGCGAAATAGGACTGCATTTACATCCACATCCTTTGGATTGGTTGCATTATGAAACCAGTTTTGAAAACGTAACCGGTAAGAAACAAAACGGAGATTATTTGCCGTTAATTCCGGCTAACAATTGGAATAACACCATTAGAACGGAGTTCAAAATCAAAAATTGGCTTGAAGATGGTTTTGCCACTTTGAATGTTTCCACGACTTTCAATCAGAATAATGTGAGTGGTTTTGAAACGGAATCCAATGGGTATTCGTTAGTGAATCTGGGTTTTGGAGGAAAGGTAAAACTGGGGAAAATCGCTTTTGATGTCAACCTGAACGGGAATAATGTTTTAGACAAAAGATACATCGCGCACCTTTCTCGCTTGAAAACTGATAGAATTCCTAACATAGGAAGAAACGTGGTTTTGGGTGTGAATTTTAATTTGTAATTCATTTGCTTCAGCAAAAAAACAAAAAGGCTATTCGAAAAGAGTAGCGTTTTTTGGATTTAACTTAAATGGACTTATATTTCTTACATGGTTTGTGTTTCTCAACATATAAGAGATATAAGTCCATTTAAGGATTGATTTTATTATTTGAATTATGTCTACAATGCGGACATAATTGGCTTTTACTTAGATGAACTTATATTTCTTACATGGTTTGTGTTTTTCAACATATAAGGGATATAAGTCCATTTAAGAATTGATTTTTAATTTGCGACATTCACAGAACTGTAATAAAAAAGGCATTCGTGCGACTAACTCTTTTTAAGAATTCCTTTCATAAGGAAAACTAACTATTTGTCTATTTTTGTAACAACCTAAATCAGAATTTAATGAAAAAAACCTTTTTAATAATGGCAGTTTCAACTACAATAGCATCTTTTGGTCAAAACCAAAATCCCATAAAATATCCAACTACGAATAAAGGAGAAACAGTTGATGTGTATTTCGATACTAAACTTGCCGATCCGTACCGCTGGCTCGAAGACGACAAATCTGCTGAAACCGGTGCTTGGGTAAAAGCCCAAAACAAAGTGACCTATGATTATTTATCCCAAATTCCGTTTCGTGATGTGTTAAAAGCAAGAATGGAAAAACTGTGGAATTATGAGAAAATAGGTGCGCCTTTCAAAGAAGGAAATTATACGTATTACTACAAAAATAATGGATTGCAAAACCAATCCGTGTTGTACAGAAAAGACGTGAAAGGAACAGAAACTGTTTTCTTGGATCCCAATACTTTTTCTAAAGACGGAACTACTTCCCTTGGCGGATTGGATTTCTCTAAAGACGGTTCTACAGTGGCCTATGCCATTTCAGAAGGCGGCAGCGACTGGAGAAAAGTCATTATCATGGATGCCATCACCCAAAAAATTATAGAAGGCACCCTTGTTGATGTGAAATTCAGCGGTGTATCTTGGAGAGGAAACGAAGGATTCTATTATTCCAGTTATGACAAACCAAAAGGAAGCGAATTATCGGCAAAGACAGACCAACATAAATTGTATTATCACACGTTAGGAACCCCACAAAAGCAAGATAAAATTATCTTTGGCGCAGACCAAAAACGGCGCTATGTAGGCGGACATGTTACTGAGGACAATCATTATTTGGTCATTACAGCATCGACTTCTACTTATGGAAATGAATTGTACATCAAAGATTTGACAAAATCCAACAGTCCTATTGTGACCATTGTAGATAATTTCAAGAGTGATAGCAATATTATTGATAACGAAGGCGGAAAATTATTCATAGAAACCGACTTAAATGCGCCCAACAAACGCATCGTTACTGTGGACGTCAACAATCCGAAACCGGAAAACTGGAAAGATTTTATTCCCGAAACTGAGAATGTTTTGTCTCCATCCACAGGCGGCGGATATTTCTTTGCGAATTACATGAAAGATGCCGTTTCGGTGGTGAAACAATACGATTATTCTGGAAAATTGGTTCGTGAAATTCAATTGCCGGGTGTAGGAACTGCAGGCGGTTTTAGCGGAAAGAAAAAAGAAAAAATACTCTATTATTCGTTCACTAATTACATCACTCCGGGTTCTATCTACTCGTTTGAACCAAAATCGGGAACTTCAGCCGTATATGAAAAACCAAAAGTAGATTTCAACAGCGAAGAATATGAGTCGAAACAAGTGTTTTACACTTCCAAAGACGGAACCAAAATCCCAATGATTATCACCCATAAAAAAGGATTAAAACTCGACGGTACAAACCCAACGATGCTCTATGGTTATGGTGGATTTAATGTGAGTTTGACACCAAGTTTCAGTATTGCCAATGCCGTTTGGATGGAAAACGGAGGCGTTTTTGCCGTGCCCAACTTACGTGGCGGTGGCGAATACGGGAAAAAATGGCACGATGCGGGAACCAAAATGCAAAAACAAAATGTATTTGATGATTTCATCGCAGCGGCAGAATATCTGATTGCTCAAAAATATACTTCCTCTGAATTTCTTGCCATCCGTGGCGGGTCAAACGGTGGATTGTTGGTGGGTGCCACTATGAACCAACGTCCGGAGTTGATGAAAGTTGCTCTGCCGGCCGTAGGCGTGATGGACATGTTGCGCTACCATACTTTTACCTCAGGTGCAGGTTGGGCGTATGATTACGGAACGGCACAAGACAGTAAGGAAATGTTTGACTATATTAAAGGCTATTCTCCTGTACACAACATAAAAAAAGGAATACAATATCCGGCTACGATGATTACCACTGGCGATCACGACGATAGAGTAGTGCCGGCGCATAGTTTCAAATTTGCTGCCGAATTGCAAGAAAAACAAACTGGAATAAACCCAACCCTAATCCGAATTGACATCAATGCAGGTCACGGTGCAGGAAAATCCGTGGCGGCAACCATTCAGGAAAATGTAGATATCCAAGCATTTACTTTGTACAATATGGGTGTAAACGTATTGCAAAAGTTAAATAATTAAGACCTATTCTAATTTTTTTTTAGGAGCTATTCCCGCTTTCCGGCTTTATCTTTTTTGAGGCGAAGAAAAATCGCCTCAAAAAAGGATATCGCCTGTAATCGGGGCTAACCCAATGGAAAGATTTGGTGTTTTCTGAAAAATTTTGACGTTTGTCCAGCAATAGTTTTTTTAAACCTCTAGGATAAAAAAATTATATGACTATCCGTAATGCGGACTAAAATCATTTCGAATACAATTTTCGTCGTTTGTACATTTATAAAGCATAAATATTAGCCCACAGATTGTACAGATTATGCCGATTTACACGGATTTTTTTACTTGGTGAATCAAACTGTTATTTAAATCTGTGCAAAATCCGTTCAATCCGTGTTATCTGTGTGTCCTATTTTATCCTTTGGAACATATTGCGGACTGTCATATTATTTTTTAGCCACGAATTTCACGAATTTGCGGCTAAATTTTTCTTTAGTATTATTTACGGATAGTCATAAAAAATTAAATAATTTATCTAATTCCTTAGCCCTGATAGTAGTGAAAATCCTTTATGTTTTTTCTTTAAAAACATAAAGATTGTAACGGATAGCGGGAAATGGCTCCAAAAAACAAAATGCTATTTTTTCTTCAAAGCATCAATCTCCTCATCGGTATGTTCGATAATATCAATTTTTGGTTCGATGAATTCCTGTTCGTTCGCCAATGTTTTATTTAAGGTTAAAACCAAAGCTGGCAATAACATTAAATTCGACAGCATTCCGAACAATAAAGTCAATGAAATTAGTCCGCCAAGCGCTATTGTTCCGCCAAAACTGGACAGCATAAACACCGAAAATCCGAAGAATAACACGATGGAAGTGTAGAACATGCTCAAACCGGCATCCGTAAATGTAGCGTAAACAGATTTGCGTATTTTCCAGTTGTTTTTCTTTAATTCCTCGCGGTATTGTGCTAAAAACCGAATCGTATCATCCACCGAAAGTCCAAATGCAATTCCGAAAACCAATATCGTTGACGGTTTCAAAGGAATGTCCAGATAACCCATAATTCCTGCAGTTAGCAATAACGGCAATAAATTTGGGATGATGGAAACTAATACCATTTTGAACGAGCGAAACATAAACGCCACCAAAAGCGAGGTCAGGAAAAAGGCAAAAACCAAAGACGAAAGTAAATTGTCCAGAAGATAACCAGTTCCTTTTTGGAAAACTAATGCTTTTCCGGTAATCGTAACATGATAGCGGTCTGGCGGGAAAAGGGTATTGGCTTTTTTACGAATTTCTGCTTCAATCTTCGCTATGTTATCGCCGTTTTCATCACGCATAAAAGTCGTGATTCGGGCAAATTGCCCTGTTGAATCGACATAGCTTTTCATCAAATTGTCTTTGGAATTTTTAGTGGCATTTTTGGCATACGACAAAATAAACGACTGTTCCTGTGAGGTTGGCAATTCGTAATAATCCGGATTTCCGTTATAATAGGCTTGCTTGGAATATTTAACCAAATTGACAATTGAAATGGGTTTTGACAGTTCCGGAATTTCGTCAATGGTTTCCTCGAGTTCTTCCATTCGCTTCAGTGTAGACAATTTCATGACCCCTTTTTTGTGTTTGGTGTCAATCATGATTTCCAGTGGCATAACGCCGTCAAATTCTTTTTCGAAGAAAACAATATCTTCAAAAAAGGCTTCTTTTTTGGGCATGTCTTCAATTAAACTACCTGAAATACGCATTTTGTAAATTCCTATAATGCTAATTACCAATAGAATAACGGCAACCACGTAAATTGAAAAACGATTGTATTTTACGTTTCTCAGAATCCAGTCCATAAAAACCTTAACATAATTTCGATCTAAATGCTCAATATGTCTGTCTTTTGGCGGTGGAATATAACTGTGAAAAATAGGGATGACAATAATGCACAAAAAGAAAAGCGCCATAATATTAATGGAAGTCACTACTCCAAATTCTAATAGCAATTGATTATTGGAGGCAACAAACGTGGCAAAACCAATCGCTGTAGTAAGATTTGTCATTAGCGTTGCCATTCCCACTTTGGTGGTGACACGTTGTAAAGCTTTGACTTTATTTCTATGAACTTTGTATTCCTGATGGTACTTATTGGTCAGGAAAATACAATTTGGAATCCCGATAACAATAATCAAAGAAGGAACCAAAGCAGTTAAAACCGTGATTTCGTAATTTAATAATCCTAAAAAGCCAAACGACCACATCACACCAATGATTACAATAATCATTGAAATTAAGGTGGCTCTAAAACTTCTGAAAAAGAAAAAGAAAAGCAATGAGGTTACCAATAATGAGGCTCCAATGAAGATGCTTATTTCGTCGACAATAGTTTTTGCATTTAATGTTCTGATGTAGGGCATTCCTGAAACACGAAGGTCGATTCCGGTTTCTTTTTCGAATGTTTCTACTGCGGGAACTAACTTCTCTAAAATAAAATCTTTTCGCGCTGCAGTGTTTACAATTTTTTTATCCATGTAAACGGCAGAGCGAATGCTTCCCGATCTTTTGTTAAAAAGTAATCCTTCGTAAAAAGGCAAATCATTGAAAAGTTCTTTTTTTATTTTTTGAAGATAGGCTTTGTCAACAGTTTTGCTTTGGTCAACAAAAGGAACCAATTCGAAGGTTTCGAGCGAATCGTTTTTCTGTAATTTCTTTAGGTCGTTTAAGGAAATAACCAAATCAACGGCTTTGTCTCCTTTAAGACCGTTCATCAGTTTACTCCAAGAAGCATAGGCTTTTGGGGTAAAAATGGTATTATCCTTTACGCCTATGATGACTAAATTTCCTTCTTCGCCGAATTTATTCAAAAAGGCATTGTATTCTAGATTTACAATATTGTCGTCCGGTAATAAGTTAGCTTCGGTGAAAGTGAAATGGATATTCTTCCATTGCATTGCTAAAAGGACTGTTATCGCTATAATAATGGATAACATTAAAATTCTATTTCTAAGGACAACTCGAGCTATTAATTCCCAAAATCCTAAACTAAACCACTTAATCATAATTCATATTTAACGGCGGTAAAGGTAGTCAAAACCGCTATAAATCATTTGTTTTAAATAAAACTTTTTGGTGTGTTATGGGGTTAATTCCGGAGTTTTTTTATTTTACAATATATTAATTTTATGAGATATAAATTATACATTTGAATTTCTCATCTTTGTTTCTTTAAAGTTGGGAAAGTCCACATAAAAATACATATGAAGAATTATAAAAACGCATTATTTTATTTAGGTGTAACAGGTGGTTTCACTGCATTAATATATTGGATTATAAGTAAAGGAAAGCATTTAGAAGCTAATAAAACGATCATAAAATCGGAAAGTGAAAATGGTTCTTGGAATGATTTTTTAACTTCGATGCAACATAATTTTCAGGATCCACTGGCCATTCTTTTGGCACAAATTATTACAATAATCCTTGTGGCTCGTTTTTTTGGTTGGGTTTTCAAAAAAATCGGACAACCATCAGTTATAGGAGAAATCATTGCAGGAATTGTTCTAGGGCCCTCTTTGTTAGGAATGTATTTCCCGGAATTTTCAAGTGCTTTGTTTCCAGTTGAATCGTTAGGAAACTTAAAATTTTTAAGTCAAATAGGATTGATCCTTTTTATGTTCGTCATAGGAATGGAACTCGATATGAAAGTGTTGAAAAACAAAGCCAATGAAGCGGTTGTGATAAGCCATGCCAGTATTGTCATTCCATTTGCACTGGGGATTGGTCTGGCCTATTTTGTTTACAATAGATTTGCTCCCGAAGGAGTGAAATTCCTTGCTTTCAGTTTGTTTATGGGGATTGCCCTGAGCATAACTGCATTTCCTGTTTTGGCAAGAATCGTCCAGGAAAGAGGGGTACATAAAACGAAATTAGGAGCTATTGTGATTACTTGTGCCGCTGCCGATGATATTACCGCCTGGTGTATTTTGGCTGTAGTAATTGCGATTGTAAAAGCGGGAACTTTCGTTAGTTCGTTATACATTATTATGCTGGCCATAATTTATGTTGCTGCCATGATTTTTATTGTAAAACCATTTTTGAAAAGAATTGGGGACTTATATGGTTCTAAAGACAGTATAGTAAAACCTGTAGTGGCAATCTTTTTTCTTGTACTTATTCTTTCGTCTTATGCTACTGAAGTGATTGGTATTCATGCCCTTTTTGGTGCTTTTATGGCGGGAGCGATTATGCCGGATGTTCCAAAATTCAGAACGATATTCATAGAAAAAGTGGAGGATGTTGCGTTGATCCTTTTATTGCCTTTGTTTTTTGTGTTTACCGGTTTGAAAACCGAAATTGGACTTATCAATGATCCCTATTTATGGAAAGTTACCGGGTTTATTATTTTTGTAGCCGTGGTGGGGAAATTTTTAGGAAGCGCTTTAGCAGCCAAATTTGTAGGTCAGAGTTGGCGTGACAGTTTAACTATCGGTGCCTTGATGAATACGCGCGGTTTAATGGAATTAATTGTTTTAAATATCGGATTAGAGCTTAAAGTTTTGACTCCCGAAGTTTTTACAATGATGGTTATCATGGCATTAGTCACTACTTTTATGACTGGACCAGCTTTAGATTTAATCAATTATATATTCAAAACTAAAGATGGTGTTGAAATTGTAGAACAAACAAACCATAATAAATACCGAATTTTAATTTCGTTTGGAAACAATGAAAAAGGGAAATCCTTATTGCGATTGGCTAACAGTTTTATAAAGAAACAAAAAGCAAAATCCAGCATTACGGTGATGCATTTGTCATTAAGTGATGAGGTACATACGTTTAATATGGAAGATAAAGAAAAAAATAGTTTTTATCCTATTGTCGAAGAATCGCAACTATTAAACCAGGATATCACTACTATTTTTAAAGCGACCCTTGATATTGAAACCGAAATTGCAGATGTAGCGAATCAAGGCGATTATGATTTGTTGCTGATAGGTTTAGGAAAATCTATTTTCGAAGGTACAATTCTCGGAAAAGTAATTGGTTTTACCACAAGGATAATTAACCCGGATCGATTGATTGATAAATTCACGGGAAAAGAAGGTTTGTTCGAAAATTCCCCTTTTGATGAAAGAACCAGACAAATTATTTCTAAAACTAAGATGCCTATAGGGATTTTGATTGATAAAGAACTGCAAAATGTAGATCAGGTTTTTATTCCAATTTTCAGTCCTGAAGATTCATTTTTGATTGATTATATCCAAAAATTAATTTACAATAACAATTCTAAAATTATCATTCTGGATGTAAACGGACATGTTGATACTAATTTTGTCATGAAGAGCGCCATTGATTCTCTAGAACAAAAATATCCTAATAACATTGGTTTAGTGGGAGATAAAACAATTAAAAAAGAATTTTTAGCCAATCAGGATTTAATGTTAATTAGTCTCGAAAGTTGGAAAGAACTTGTGGATTCCAGAAGTATTTGGTTGAGTGGAGTTCCTTCGGTATTGATTTTAAAACATTAATATGAATTGGATTTTATTGATTATAGGTGGACTTTTTGAAGTCGGTTTTGCGACTTGTTTGGGCAAAGCCAAAGAAAGTGCAGGTGCTACAGCAACATTGTGGTTGGGCGGATTTTTAATTTGTTTGACAATAAGTATGGTGTTGCTTTACAAAGCCACACAAACCTTGCCCATTGGGACTGCTTATGCAGTTTGGACAGGAATTGGCGCGGTGGGAACAGTTTTGGTTGGGATTTTTGTGTTTAAAGAACCCGCTGATTTTCGGAGAATTTTCTTTATCACTACTTTAATCAGTTCGATTATTGGACTCAAATTTGTGTCGAGTCATTAAATATCAAATGGGCTTTTTTAAAGTATTTTTAAACATAAAAGATGAATAGGATTCCAGAAAATAATGGTGTGATTTATATGTTTCTCACGATTATTATGTTATTGATAATCGTGCTTTGCTATCTTGTTTATCGATTAATTCAATCAGGAAAAGCGAAAGAAAGAGCAGAAGAAAAGTTTCATTTTCTTGAAATGAAAGTAAATAATTTACAGTTGGAAACATTGGAATCCAAACTCAATCCCCACCTTTTTAAAAATATTCTCAATTCAATTCAGTCACATGCGTATCAAACCTATTTTGCGTTAGATAAATTGGCGAATGTGCTGGATTATATTTTATATGAAAGTCAAAAAAAATTAGTTTCCCCAAAAGAAGAAATCGAGTTTGCATTGAATCTTATAGAAATCAATAAAATTAAAGTTAGTCCGCTTTTTGAATTGAAAGTAAAAACTAAAATCAATGAAGGTGAAATGCTCTACGAACAACGTCTTTTAGCACCTTTAATTTCGATTGATTTAATAGAAAATGCTTTTAAGCATGCTGATTTGCAAAGTGCAGATGCCTTTATTTCGGTTTTATTTGAATTCAAAGACAATTGTTTTTATTTGACCGTTTCAAATAAAATATCAGATAAAAAGACATTGAAAAAAGAACGAAGCGGTATTGGAGCCGCTACGTTGGAGCAAAGGTTAAAAATTATATACAAAAATCAGTTTAAACTCGATAAATTTGTAGAAAATGACATTTATATTGCACACCTAAAAATCAATCTTCTTGAATACAAAACTCAAATGCTTGCTGCTGGACGATGAATTACCGGGATTGACCTATCTGAAAATGCTTTGTGAGCAAATTCCAGAATTAGAAATTGTAAAAGCATTCAATAATCCAGAAAAATTACTGGCAGAAATTCCGAAACTCGATTTTGATTTGTGTATTTCAGATATCGAAATGCCAGGAATTGATGGTTTGACTCTTGCGGGTTTACTACAGAATAAATTAGTCATTTTTACCACTGCTTACAAAAACTATGCTGCCGAAGCATTTGATATTGATGCGGTTGATTATATCCTAAAACCGGTTACAAAGGAGCGTTTGCAAAAAGCAGTTGCAAAGGCTTTGGAACGATTTGATAAACCTTCGAATGTTAAAAAATTTATTCATTTGAATACTGATAAAGGGAAGGCATTGTTGTATTTTCATCAGATTGTATACATCAAGACTGCTGCGACTGACAGTAGAGATAAAGAAGTGTTTCTTGTTGGTGGTAGCCCCCTGATTTTAAAAAACATTAATTTTGATTCGCTTTTAAGTCAGCTTCCTCAGGCTGATTTTTGCAGAGTGAATAAAAAAGAAATCATTTCAATGAGAGCTGTGAAATTTTTCAATCACAATGAAATTACGCTCAGCCATCAGGAAGAAAACGGAAAATTCATCACATTAGTTCTGAGCGAAACCTATCGTTCTGACTTTTTAATAAAAGTAAAAATCTGATTTGTTACAAAGTTTTCCAATCTTGTTACATCCGACGGGAATTAACTTGTCGTTCTCTTTATTTCTCAAAAATCACTTCCCATATTTGCATAAAAATATACTAAATTAAAAAGCGGAAGGTGTATGAGAAATATTAAAAATTCTTTTTTTTATTTGATAACTATTGGTGGGTTTTCTGCCTTGATGTATTGGATTATTATAAAAGGGAAAATGCTGGAAATAGGACGAAACATTGTTTCTCACCAAATAGAAAACGGACATTGGAATGATTTTACAATGTCGATGAACCACAATTTACAACACCCTCTAGCCATTCTTCTGGCGCAAATTGTCACAATTATTTTGGTAGCTCGATTTTTTGGATGGGTTTGCAGAAGAATTGGGCAGCCAACAGTAATAGGGGAGATGATAGCAGGGATTGTTTTGGGGCCCTCTTTAATCGGGATGTATTTTCCCGGATTTTCGGCAATGCTATTTCCTAAGGATTCGTTAGGCAACTTGCAGTTTCTGAGCCAAATTGGGTTAATCCTTTTCATGTTTGTTATTGGGATGGAATTGGATTTAAAAGTGCTTAAAAATAAAGCGCATGATGCTGTTGTTATCAGTCATGCCAGTATTATTATTCCGTTTACTTTAGGTTTAGGGCTTGCTTATTTTATTTATCAGTCTTTTGCTCCTCCAGGTGTTGAATTTCTTTCTTTTGGATTGTTCTTAGGAATTGCCATGAGCATTACTGCGTTTCCGGTTTTGGCAGGAATTGTTCGGGAACGTGGGATTCATAAAACTAAATTAGGGGCAATTGTAATTACCTGCGCCGCTGCCGATGATATCACGGCGTGGTGCATTCTGGCAGCAGTAATTGCCATTGTAAAAGCAGGTTCGTTTACTAGTTCTTTATATGTTATTGGCTTGGCCATAATTTATGTAATGGTGATGCTAAAAGTGGTTAGGCCTTTCCTAAAAAGAGTCGGTGATTTGAATTCTACCAGAGAAAGTCTGAACAAACCCGTTGTGGCTATTTTCTTTTTGACATTATTATTGTCTTCTTATGCATCTGAGTTGATAGGGATTCACGCTTTGTTCGGAGCATTTTTGGCTGGGGCAATCATGCCGGAAAACAATAAATTCCGAACTATTTTTATCGAAAAAGTAGAAGATGTTTCAGTTGTAATCTTACTTCCTTTATTCTTTGTTTTTACGGGTTTAAGGACCCAAATAGGATTAATCGACGACCCTTCTTTATGGAAAATTACCGGTTTGATTATTTTGGTTGCAGTAGTCGGTAAGTTTTTTGGAAGTGCGTTTGCGGCAAAGTTCGTAGGCCATAGCTGGAAAGACAGCCTGTCTATTGGGACATTAATGAATACAAGAGGTTTGATGGAATTGGTGGTGCTGAATATTGGGTATGATTTAGGTGTTTTGTCCACTCAAATTTTCACTATGATGGTTATTATGGCATTGGCAACCACCTTTATGACCGGTCCGGCTTTGGATTTAATTAATTATATATTCAAAACTAAAAGCAGCATTATCCCGGAAGAAATTAGCAATAAAAGTAAATACAAAGTTCTGATTTCTTTTGCCACAGCCGAAAAAGGGAAAACACTGTTGAACGTTGCCAATAGTTTGGTCAAAAAACAAAGTGGGAATACGGTTGTTACTGCAATGCATTTGTCATTAAGTTCAGAGTTGCATTCCTTTGATGTGAAAGATTATGAACGAGAAATGTTTTTACCGGTTATTTCTGAATCGGAAAATCTAAATCAAAAAATCATTACTCTTTTCAAAGCGTCAAATGATATTGATTCGGATATAATTGATACGGCTAATCATGGTGAATATGACTTGTTATTGGTAGGTTTAGGACAATCTATTTTTGAAGGAACACTACTGGGTAAAGTACTTGGTTTTACGACAAGAATCATCAATCCGGATCGCTTGATTGATAAATTTACAGGAAAAGAAGGGCTGTTTGAAAACTCTCCTTTCGACGAACGAACAAGACAAATTATTGCCAAAAGCAAAATGTCAGTCGGAATTCTTGTCGACAAAGAATTAAAGGAAATAAATCAGGTTTTCATGCCTATTTTTAGTGATGAAGATGCCTTTTTGATTGAATTTGCACAAAAATTGATTCACAATAACGGTTCTCAAATTACGGTTTTGGATGCGGTTGGGCACATTAGAAACAATCGAAAAATCCAAGAAGGAATTCGTTCCATAGAACAAATAGCGCCCAATCATATTATGATGATGCAGGAAAGAACGATTAAAAAAGAGTTTTTAGAGCATCAGGATTTGATGATCATTAGTTTAGAAAGTTGGAAAATACTGTTGGATTCCCACAGTATTTGGCTCAATAATACGCCATCGGTATTGATTATTAAACCATAAAATATTTTAAATGGAAACAAACAAAGTCCTGCATTTATATAAAACTTGCAGGACTTTGTTTTTAGTTTAAAGCCCTAAATTAAGTACATAACTTATTTTTACTGCTATATTATCTTCAAATTTAGGAAGTTGATTGGGTCCGTAACGGTAAAACCCACTTAATCCCAATCCTTTGAAAATTTGATTGAGTTCTATTCCGGATTCAAAATAACCTTCATTCAGCGTTTTATAATCCAGTCCGATGTGTTGTTCCGGTTTTTGCAAATTTCCCCAGGCCATTCGGGATACAAGAACCAAGGACGGTTTTATTTTTTTAAATAATGTCACCCGACTAAAACCATGTTTGAATTGAAAGAATGCATATTCACTGGAAAAAAACTCATTGAAAAACATCGTTTCAAAACTGTTTTTTCCTGAAAAAGTCATTCTTTGAATAATGGTTTCTTTAGTAATATTATTTGGAGAAGTATTGTACAAATGGGTTAATGGAACATCGCCAAAAGCATATCCCGCTTCAAAAAGTAAACTTGTTTTTTGACCGTTCAAATATTTTTTTTCATACTCCGTTTTGAAATCTATTTTGCTAAAATCGAAATCATTTTCCCAAATTTTAGGTATCGATTGGGTGTATTGAAAAGTAAATTTTGGAAAACGTTTTTCTACTTCAATTCTTCCGGTTGGGGTTTGCATATAATCGCTAAATGGATTCCAGCGTAAAGAAACCATGGCTGTTGTCATAATGTAATTGGAATACAGTTTTCCGTTCGCATTATATATGTAATTGAATTTGGGTTCGACAGCAGTACGGGAAAGTTCCCAGATACTTTCGGTTTTTGGAATGATTTTCGTTTCTATAAATGTTTTCCAGCTGACGTAATTGTAAAACGTACTGATGTTTATGGGTCTTGGGTCATAGATTTTAAAAGCTTTTTTATCAATCGCAAATACGGTGCTTGCAATTTCTCGAACATCATCAGTATAAGAAATGCCAATCCAGGAATTGGAAAATTTGCCTACTCGAGTCGCCATTCCCAAATTATATTTGAAATTCCCATCTTTTGTGCCATAAGCACAGTAGCCTTCGATTCTGTATTTCTTTGAAAATTGTTCGTTTGTGACTCCGCCAATTCCCAATCGGAACCCTTCATAATTGTTATAACTAAACAATTTGCGTAAGTCTAAATCAAATTTCCCCACGGGTAAATACCCATTGATGATTTTTCTGCCAAAACGGATGCGGCTTTCAATTCGTTTTTTGGAAGAAATACTATCGAGAGCCAAATATGTTTTTTGACTTCGATTGTCTAAACTGTCTTTTCTGTAAGTGTTCCAAAAACTTTCAGGTTTGTTGATCGCATCGTCTTTGATTTCGATTGCAATAGATGATTTTTTAATTTGAATAGGGGTGTTGTAATGAACATCAAAGTTGTTGCTTTGTGATAGCAGATAGGTATAATCGGAGGCTTCTTTTTTTCTTCTTTTAAAATCCTTCTCTATATCACCATCAAATTGAACGGTTCCGCCAAGAATTTTTATGTCATCATCGTTTTTGCCTTTTACAATTTTAAAAGTCTTATCTGATGGAAACCATAAATCGTCATTTGGAATGTATTTAAAATCATGTATTCCGCTAATGTCAAGAACTCCTTTTATTCGCATGACCGCTCTGGCTACAGCAAAATTATTTTGGTCAATATAAAGCACTCCTTCTAATCCGGATGCTTTTCTTTTCTTTTTGTTTTTAAAATAAATCATATAGGTATTTCTACCCTCTATGATTAAAGAATCCAGTAGTTTATAATTGTAATCTTTTAGCGCATCATTGGCAATGGGGCTGTTGTATTTAGTTTCAAAAAGCTCGTAACTGGAATCATAAATCGAAAATGACTGTAAGTTAAAAGCAATGATTTCATAAACGGGTTGTTTGAAACCAGCCATTTTTGTACCTAATATCGTTTCTTTTAATTTAGCATTACTGAATTGATATTGGGATACCTTTTCGGTTTGAAACAGATGTTGTTGGCGTATGATTTCTTTAAATTTATAATCAGAAGAGTCAATTTTAGAGAATGTTGCCCCAGCAGATTTTTTAACAAAAACAGAATCTATTCTTCCATCAATAGAATCAGGATTAGCGGTTAAAATGAGTTTGTTGTAGGATTTAAACTCAAAACGGCCGAGTTTTTTTTGTGGATTATTGTTGTCTTTGTTTTCAATTGCTTTTTTTATAATGGACAAAGCGGGGTTTTCGCTTGGAACAACCACTTCATTCAAATCATTTGTTCTTTGGGAAAGAACTACTGCGTAATATTTTTTATTTTTTTCGACAGTAACAGTAGATTTGGTGAAACCAATATACGAAAGATCAAAAGTTGAAATGACGATTGTAGATAAAATACTAAACTTTCCATCAACATCAGATATGGTATTTATTCCATTATTTGTGGTAATTGTTGCAAAAGGAAGGGGTTTATTCGTTGTGGATTCTTTTACAATTCCATTTACCTGAAATTGCGCCTGAAGCGAAAGCGTTAAAAAAAAGAAAAACAAACACAATTGCTTCATAAATAGGGTTTAATGCAAAACGGGTATAATCTCATTTTGGTATCGCAAAAATAACAATAAAAAAATCCGTTCACCTAAGCGAACGGATTTTTAATATGGTTTGAAGAGGAATTATACCTTCATGATTTCGGCTTCTTTCGAAACTAAAAGCTCATCTATTTTTCTGATATAACTATTAGTTAAGTTTTGAACTTCTTCTTCGGCACTTTTACAAATATCTTCTGATGTGCCTTCTTTTTCCAGTTTTTTAATATCCGTATTGGCATCTTTTCTGGCATTTCGAATACCAACTTTAGCATCTTCGGCTTCTACTTTGGCCTGTTTGGCAAGTTCACGTCTTCTTTCCTCAGTTAATGCAGGAACACTTATGATAATTACATCACCGTTATTCATTGGATTAAAACCAATGTTGGCAACCATAATTGCTTTTTCAATTACTTGCAGCATATTCTTTTCAAAAGGCTGTAGTGTAATCGTTCTCGCATCAGGAACACTAATTTTTGACACTTGTGAAAGCGGTGTTGCTGAGCCATAATAATCTACAAAAACACTTCCTAGCATTGCTGGAGAAGCTTTTCCGGCACGAATATTTAAAAATTCTTTTTCTAAATGCGCAATAGAACCTGTCATAGATTCTTTGGTACTATCTAATATAAATTCAATTTCTTCGGTCATTTTTTTAGGTGTTGGGTTTTGGGTTTTAGATGTTTGGAGAAACCTAAAACCCAGAACCATTAACTATATATTTACTACTGTTCCTATATTTTCTCCTTCACAAATTTTCAATAAGTTGCCTACTTTATTCATATCAAAAACCACGATTGGAAGTTTGTTTTCCTGACTTAGCGTGAATGCTGTAGTGTCCATTACATTCAATCCTTTTTTAAGAACATCACCAAAGGAGATAAAATCAAATTTTACTGCTGATGCATTTTTCTCCGGATCACAATCATACACACCGTCAACGCGAGTTCCTTTTAGAATTACATCGGCATTGATTTCCACACCACGTAAAACGGCAGCGGTATCCGTTGTAAAATAAGGATTTCCTGTACCTGCACCAAAAATCACGATTCTGCCTTTTTCAAGATGACGAACCGCTCTTCTCTTAATATATGGTTCTGCAATCGCCTCAATTTTTAAAGCTGTTTGTAAACGGGTAAGCATTCCTTTATCTTCTAATGCACCTTGTAAAGCCATTCCATTAATAATAGTGGCTAACATTCCCATATAATCGCCTTGTACTCTGTCCATACCTGCACTTGCTCCGGCAACTCCTCTAAAAATATTTCCACCACCAATCACGATGGCAATTTCTACTCCTTTTGCATGAATTTGCTTGATTTCATCGGCATATTCAGCTAATCTTTTTGGGTCAATTCCATATTGCAAGTCGCCCATTAAAGCTTCGCCACTTAGTTTTAGAAGAATTCTTTTGTATTTCATTTTTGTGTTGAGTTGATTGGTGCAAATATAGACATATTCTGTTTTTTAAAAAAAGTGTTACTTAAAATTTATAAATTAAGTTTTTTATAAGATTTTTTTGCGGCTTCATAGCCAATGTTGAAGATCGCATCCATTTTAATCTTATTCGTTTCAAAAGTACTATAGAGGCACAAATCCTTAGGTTCAATAACCCAATCACAGACGTTGAATTTGTGCATATTTGAATTTGCCGAAAGGATATCAAAAGCGCGGGTAGTTACGGCTTTTATGGAACTCAAGTCTTTAGCTTCAATTTTTTGAATAGGACTTACATAAACTCCAATTACAGTGTCACATTGTCCCTGTAAAATATCTGTGGGAAAATGATTTAATATACCACCATCACTATATAATTTTCCTTTAATTTCGTACGGAGACAAAATTCCGGGAAATGCTGAAGAAGCTAAAATAGCATCAATAATGGTTGTTTCAGGGCCAAATATTTTTAGCCTTCCTCTAACCATATCAGTCGCTGTAATATGAATTGGAATCTTCAGTTCCTCTAGTAAGGCATCCTTGAAAATAGCATGAAAATAATTTTTGAAAGATTCAGAATCAATTAGACCTGCTTTTGTGAAGGTAAAATGTTTCCAATGAAAAAGGTAGATTGACTTAAAAAACTCTAGGATTTCGTCAGGTGTTTTTCCCCAGGAATACAAGGCGCCAACAATTGAGCCAGCGCTCGTCCCGGCAATACGAGAAGGATAGATGTTTTTCTCTTCCAAGAATTTAATTGCGCCAGCATGCGCTATTCCTTTAGAGCCTCCGCCGGAAAGCACTAATCCTATCGATTTTGTTTTTAAATCCATTCTAAATATTTGATATAAAATTACTCTTTTTGTGGAACTGAAACTGATATAAGTCATATTTAAAACCCAATTTTATGGTAACTTTGTGTAAATAAAGATTTTATCATGAAAACAACAGTAGCTAAAGCATTATTTCACAGTCATTCGTATTCAGAATATAGAAAATTAGTTTCTGATTTATTATTTGAAGGAAAATCAACAGGTAATGAACAATCCGAAGATTTGACACATTACAGTTCCTTGAATGAAACGCGTATGGATCGTTTGGATAAAACGATGAGAATTCCAGAGGAAAATATTTTAAAATTAAAAAATTTAAAAAGAGAATACATTTGGTTAGTTATTTCCGAAGGCTGGTGTGGAGATGCAGCGCAAATATTGCCTATTTTCAATAAAATGACTATTGCCTCCGAGGATAAAATAGAAATGAAAATTGTTTTGCGGGATGAAAATGAGGAATTGATGAAGTTGTTTTTAACAAATAAAAAGAAAGCAATTCCTAAACTAATTGTAATTAATAGAGAAACGGGAAGTGTTCTTGGAAGCTGGGGCCCAAGACCCAAAGGTGCTGCCAATTTAATTAATGATTATAAAAAAGAATTCGGAGTAATTGATGAAACAGTAAAAACCAACTTGCAATTGTGGTATTTAAAAGATAAAGGATTGAGCACTCAGGAAGAAATAATTAATTTAATGCAAAATCTCTAATGCAAAAACTATATATATAGTTGTGAGTTTTTTTTTATATCAAATAATTGAGTTTATTTTTTTGTGTATCAAAAAAAAAATTGTAAATTAGTGACTCCCAATCAGGTCTACTATATTGATTTACTTTTTTTATTGGTGTTTAAATATTGTTTCACAATTAAAAAAAAACATCGTTATGAAAAAGCTGTTTGAAAGGGTTTATGATTATTTATCGCGTTTACTATTTGGAGGTAAAAACGTAACTCATTATTAAACCAATGGCGTAGCTAAGTAGACAAAAAGAGTATGGATTAAAACTACTTTAAATTTTAGAAAAAACACATCGCAAATTCAATTTTTGTATTTGTCATGTGTTTTTGCTTTTTTGATTACAATTGAGGGGCTAGACTTTGTTCGAATAAAGTCACATCCATAGCATCGGTCACATCATAATCGCCAATTTTTGTTCGGCGTAAAGCGGTTAAATGGGAACCTGAATTCATGGCTTTTCCAAAATCGTAAGCTAAAGAACGAATATAGGTTCCTTTGCTGCAAACTACTTTGAAATCGACTTCAGGAAGTGCGATTCGGGTGATTTCAAATTCGTGAATGGTCGTTTTCCTTGTTGCAATTTCAATTGTTTCTCCAGCGCGTGCATGTTCGTATAAGCGAACGCCGTCTTTTTTTATAGCCGAAAAAATAGGTGGTTTCTGGTCTATTTCACCTAAAAACTGTTTTACGGTTTCCTCAATTAAAGCTTCGTCAATATGTTCTGTTGGGAAAGTTTGGTCGATTTCAGTTTCTAAATCATACGAAGGCGTTGTGGCTCCAATATAGAAAGTTCCAGTATATTCTTTGGCTTGACCCTGAAGTTCTGTAATTCTTTTGGTAAATTTCCCCGTGCAAACTAATAGCAATCCGGTTGCCAATGGATCCAAAGTACCGGCATGGCCAATTTTTATTTTCTTTAAGCCTAGTTTACTTTTCAAAGCCCACTTCATTTTGTTTACCGCCTGAAAGGAAGTCCAATGCAATGGTTTGTCAATGAGTAAAATTTGTCCGTTTTGGAAATCTTCGGCTGTCTTCAAAAGAAATTATTTTAAGTATGAAAAGTAAATCAATAAAAAGATACCCGCTATTATTCGGTACCAACCCCAAGGTTTGAAACCGTATTTTTTAATGATTTCAATGAAGAATTTAATAGCTATAATGGCAACAATAAAAGCCACAACGTTTCCTATTAGGAATAGTTGTATGTTTTCGTTAGACTTTAGAATCAATTCATAGCCTTTCATTTGTGAAGACACGTAGGTTTTCAAGAAAACGGAGTAACATGTTACTGCCATCATGGTTGGAACGGCTAAAAAGAAAGAGAATTCCGCAGCGGCATGACGTGTCAATCCTTGTTGCATTCCGCCAATTATAGAAGCGGCCGAACGGCTTGTTCCCGGCATCATCGCTAAACATTGCCAAAAGCCAATAGTTACTGCTTTTTTAACCGTGATATCTTCTTCTTTAATAACTGTTGGGCTTTGGAAACGACTGTCAATAAAAAGCAAAATAATTCCACCCAAAATTAATACAATCGCAATTGGAATAGGATCTCCTAGAACTGCTTCAATTTTATCATCGAATAATTTCCCTAAAACCAAGGCTGGAATTACGGCATAAATAAGTTTGAGGTAAAAGCTGATGGCGACACTTCGGGAAGAGAAATCGAAAAATTTCTTCCAATACAAAGCGACAACCGCTAGAATGGCTCCAAACTGAATGGAAACTTGAAAAAGCTTGACGAAATCGTCCTCTTGAATTCCAAAATACGAACTGACAAAAACCATGTGCGCCGTTGAAGAAACCGGAAGATATTCTGTTAATCCTTCAATGACAGCAATTAAAAATGCTTGTAATGTATTCATTTATGCTTTCTTTGGATTTTTAAGAATGGCATAAACGGTAATTCCAAACCCGATTAAAACGGTAGTGGGCGCTAATCGAATTCTTCTAAAATTAAAGATGTCTTCGCTAAACACATTTGGATCATCGCTTCCTCCGCCAGACATTAGTATAAATCCCAAGCCAATTACTCCAATTCCGATTAATAGAATTTTATAATTTATTTTGTCAAAAAGGAATTCATGTTTTTGGTCGTTATTTTTCATTTATGCTTGATTTATTTCAGCGTCTAAAAATGCTGAATTATGATGGTGTAATTAAATCTGAATTCTAAAATCGTTAATCTATAATCTGAAATTAATAAAGATCGTCTGTTCTCAAATTCAAAAAGCGTTGTGTGGCAAAATAGGTGCTTAACCAAGTAATTAAAACACCAATTCCCAAAACAGCCAGTAATACCAATCCAATTAAAGCTTTGTCTTCCAATATGCCAAGATTAGGAAAGTTTGTTTCAACGTAAATCAAAACCCCAATCAATGCGAGAACTGCCAGTCCTGCGCCAATCATTCCCAGTTTTATGCTTCGCATTACAAATGGTTTTCTGATAAAGGCTTTAGTGGCACCTACCATTTGCATGGTTTTAATGATAAATCGGTTGGAATGGATTGATAAACGCAACGAGCTATTAATCAGTAATACGGCAATAAAGGCTAAGAATCCGCTGATTATTAGAATCCACATACTTACTTTCTTGATGTTGTCGTTGACTAAATTCACTAATTGTTTGTCATATACAATATCCGAAATCATAGGATTTTTGCGTAAACCAGCTTCGATTTTTGCAATACTATCTTTAATTACATAATCGGCTTTTAAGTGAATATCGTAAGAGTTTTGCAATGGATTTTCACCCAAAAATTCCATAAAATCCTCTCCGATAATGTCGGTATGTTGTTTGGCAGCAGCTTCTTTCGTAACGTAATCGTATGATTTTGTAAAACGGCTTGATTTTAATTCGGTTCCAAAAGCCTTCAATATGCTGTCATTGGCTTCGTTCTTAAAAAAGACCGTCATGGCAATGTTTTCTCTGAAATCGTCAGCTAATTTTTTAGAATTTATAATAAAAAGACCCAGTATTCCAAGTAGAAATAAAACCAAGAATACACTTAGTACTACTGAAAAATAAGAGGAAATTAATCTGCGTTTTTGAAATTTATCAAAGGAAGAACTCATAGTTTACTTAAATTATGGGGTAAAAATAATAAAGAATTTCTTTATTTAAAGTTAATAACGCTCAAAGTTTTAACTTTCGTACAATAAACGTAAATTTCAAAAGCAAACCAATCTTTTAAAGACTCTTTTTTTAAATTTTACCAACATTCCAAGTCAATGATAAATAATACAATCCTCCAATTGAAGGCCCGCCTAACATAGAATAATAGGTTTTGTTGAGGAAATTAGTTCCTCCCAGTTTAGCAGTTACGCCTGGTTTTTTAAAATTATAATTTACTTGCGCATCCATTGACCAATAGGCAGGTACTTCGCCGCTAACCAGGAAAGAAACATAATCATATTTATTTTGATAGCGATACGTAACACTTGCGCCAAGGTTTCTCCATAAATTTTCTGTAATGACTGTTCCATTCACAATAAATTTAGGCGTGTTAAAACCATCTTCCAGTCCATCTTTATCATCTGTTCGGTCTAATTTAGTGTAGGTTAAATTCCCTAAAAATGAAAACACATTGTTGTATTTGTATTTTAATCCTAAACTACCACCATAATTGTAGATTTTACTTTTAGAATTGGTCCATAAACGATAGCGACTTTGAGAAGCTTTAGAATATAGTGAAGTTGGTATAAGTGCTGCATCCTTTGTATTGGGAATACTTGCTTCAACTTGTGCAATAAAATTCTCATACGAGTTGTAATAAAAATCGGCATCAATAAACAAGCTCTTTTTTAGGACAACTCCTCTAAATCCAAATTCAAAAGAACGAACAAATTCAGGTTGTAAATAGGTATATGGATTTTTCTGGATTATAGCTTTGTTTTTGTCAATTGCTTGTGCCTGCGTTAGACCAAGTGTATTAATGTCGCTGTTAACTTGGGCTTGAAATTTGTCTATGGATGCTTTTGTATAAGAATTTTCAAAAATCCCATCTGACATTATTCGTAATCCACCCACTCGTTTTACGCCTCCGCTGTTTACATTTGAAAAACCTTCAAAAATACTTGGGAATCTATAGCCACTTTGGTAAGAAGCTCTGAAATTAATTTCTTCTTTGGGCGAATATACTGCGGTAATTCGGGGTGTAAATTTCAAATCGAAATAGTCCGCTTTGTCCAAACGCATGGTTGCGCTCAATCGTAGTTTTTTATCAAATAAATCTTTGCTTAATTGGGTAAATCCACCCGTTTTTCCATAGGTTAGATTTTTTGAACTATTGACAGGATTAATAAAGTAGTTTCCGTCCGGAACAATAATGTAAGTTCTGTAATCAAAACCACTTAAGAGTTGTGCGTCAATTTTTTTGAAAAAAGAAGAAAAAAGCTTGTCCCAATTCAATACCCCTTCGGAATGAAATAGGCTTGATTTTACTCGAAGCGCAGCACCATAATCCCAATTATTGATGTTGACTAATTCGTCTTTTTTCTGATTATAGGCATCAGTTCCGGGTTGAAATCTTCCCAGGTCTGATAGTTCTCTTGCTGTTTTATGAGCATTTGCAACGTTTGACCCTCCATTTATTGCGTTTTTATAAGCGGTGGTGTAATCCGAAAACCATTGGTCATCTGATTTGAAGGCCCTGTCCATATTTTCAGCAAGGGAACGCATATTGTATGATTTTCCTGTGTTCTCTTGAGTTAAATACGTTCGTATTTGAAAAATATCCGACTGATAATCGATCGCGTATTGATTTAGCGTGTAATCCTCTAATCTGAAACGATTGGAGCGCTGATAGACGGTATTAATTAAAGCTCCCTTATAAGTAACAGCTAATTGGTGTCCTTTTTTTGGTCGGAAATACAAACCAACATCTCCTTTGTAATTTTGGATGTTATAATCTGCAATGTCGGTTTCTCTGTAACCCGTTCTGGAAACAACATATTTTTTTCCATTTAAGGTCAATGTTTTTCTATTTGCCGATTCGTTTCCATAACTATTTACTTCATCAAAAGCGGGATTGTCAGCACCATATAAATTAGTTGAGGAATTGATAGTTGGAGCCAAATCGGTTCTGTTGTCTGCCACCCAATCCGTGCCTCCAGTTGTGGAACCGTTTATTTTGAAAGCAATTTTTGAATTTAATGCTTTTGCATAACGAAAATTAGCTTGGGTATAAAGCTGAGGTGAAAAGCGGTCTATATTCCCAACATGATTGACTCCGGTTAATTGTTGAATGCTCAACCCTTGATATTCAAATGGATTTTTGGTTTGAATATTCGCCAATCCATTGATGGCGTTCATCCCGTATAATGCAGAAGCTGCTCCTGGAATTATTTCGATTTTATCGATGTCAAGGTCGTTTGCTCCAAGTGCATTTGCAATGGGTGTACCTAAATGTGGTGCTTGGTTGTCTATACCATCTACCAATTGGGCAAACCGTACATTGGTTGTGTTGGCAAATCCTCTCGTGTTTATGACTTTAAAACCTAAACTGGGTGTGATAATTTGTACTCCTTTTAAGTTTTCAAACGCATCAAAACAGGATGGGGAACCCATGTTTTTTACATCAGCCGATTTTAATTGTTCAATACTTATGGGGGAACGCAAAAATGTTTCGGAGATTCTAGAAGCAGTAATAACTACTTCTTTTAGCATTTCTTTTTTTATACTGTCTTGGCTTGTTTTTGAATTTTCTTTTTGTGACTGGGCAAAGCTTTTTAAACTTAGTAATACTAGGATCAGATATGATTTTGATTTCATAATGGGTTGTTTTTTTTCAGTATGTTTTAAAAGGAATACTGATTATTAAATTTTTTGGTTTGTATAGTTAATTTTCTTTAAAATCTCGGTTTATATCAGTATGTTTTTAAAAGAACACTGCTGTTCAAATTTTTTAAAATTTCAAATTCAAAGTTTCTTTTTTAGCAAAATCTTGAATTTTCTTTTCTAATTCATAAAAAGTCTGAATGGCTTTTTCTCCGGCTCCGGTCAATCTGGCGCCACCACCACCTTTGCCACCAAGTAATTTTTCTACCAGTGGTTTTTCGGCACGTTTGTTCATTTCTTCAACTAATTGCCAAGCTTGCCGATACGCCATTTTCATTTCTTTGGCCGCATTAGTGATTGAGCCGGTTTTGGCAATATTCTCAAGCAACCATATCTTGCCAATGCCTAAAAAAGGGCCATCAGCTTCTTCAATCCAGATTCTGACTGCTATGGTGTATTTTTTATTTTCTCCCATCAGTATGTTTTAAAAAATATAGTGAAAAGCAATTGAGTTCTTACGATTTAATTTTTAATCGATTTGAAATACTTAGAAGTACTTCACAAACATAAGTATTTTTACTTAGAATAAAAATATTTTTATAAAATATATCAAACATAATAATGCTTTTATTTATCGACTTACTTCTTTTGCTATATAAGTATTTTGTTAATCAATGTTCTAAAGGTTTAAAATATTGGATTTATGAAATAACCTGTATCAATGGATTAAATGCTTTGGAAGCCACTAATACTTTTTGTCCTATTCTAAAGTCTTTTATTTCGTCTTCGGTAGCGATTACTTTTACAATAGTATTTCCTGAAAGTACCTGTATCACATAAACGATGTCACTTTTGTTAATGCTAATTATTTCTCCTGTTAATTTGAATTTACTGCTTATTTTTTCTTCAGAAAACACGCTGCTTGGGCTGCCTTCTTTCACTATTTTTCCTTTATCAAGAATGATAACTTTATCTGATAGCTTAAATATTTCAGAGATAGTATGACTGATCATTAGCGTTGTCAATTGATAGTGCTGATGTATTTTGAGAATATAATCCTGGAGTTTAAATCGCATTTCATCATCTAAAGCCGAGAGTGGTTCGTCTAATAAAAGAATTTTTGGTTTCCGAACAATTGCCCTTGCCAATGCCACGCGCTGTTTTTGCCCGCCAGATAAATTTTGTGGTTTGCTGTTTTGTAAGGATTGTAATTCCATAAGTTCTATTAATTCGGCTACAATTTCGGGAGTATCGTTTTTTTGCAAGGCGAACATTAAATTTTCCTTTACCGTTAAGTTAGGGAATAGCGCAAAATCTTGAAAAACAAAACCAATGGATCGTTTTTGAACAGGTAGATGGTGCTTTTTTTGAGAATCATCCCAAACTTCATTTTCTACTTCAATGTGTACTTTTTCAGCCTCAGTTAGTCCAGCCAATATTCTGAGGATGGTTGTTTTTCCAGCTCCTGAATTTCCATAAATGGATAGAAACTGGCCTTTTTCAACGGTCAAGGAAACATCCAAAGGCAATTCGCCATCTGCCGTTTGCAGCATTTTATGTATATAAAAATTAATCATTTAATGGATTGGTTTTACTAAATGAATTATTGAGGAGGTAAACTCCCAAAAGTATTAAAAAGGTGAAACTAAAAAGTATTGCTGCGTATACGTTGGCAGTATAGTAGTTCATAGATTGTACTTCATCATAAATAGCAATAGATATTACTTTTGTTTCGCCAGGAATACTACCGCCAACCATTAAAACGACTCCAAATTCGCCAACTGTATGTGCAAAGGTTAGTACTATTCCAGTTAAAATGGATGATTTAATGTTGGGTAATAAAATTTTTGTAAGGGTGGTAAGTTTAGATTTTCCTAAAGTAAAAGCTGCTTCTTTTAAGGAAATAGGCAGATTTTTTAGTCCCGATTGGATAGGATGAACCATAAAAGGGAGGCTATAAAGTACCGATGCGATAATTAACCCTTCAAAGGTAAAAACTAAGTGAGCATCAAAATACTGATCTAAAAATTTTCCAAATATATTTTCCGGACTAAATGCTAACAATAAATAAAATCCTAAAACGGAAGGTGGTAAAACTAGGGGCAGGCTAACAATAGCTTCTATTGCTGCTTTAAATTTAAATTTGCTGTAGGCTAACCAATAGCAAAGCGGAATGGATACCGCTAATAAAATGATAGTGGTAATCAATGCCAATTTTGCTGTCAGCCATAATGGTTCTAAATCAATCATTGGGTGATAAGCTTACTTCGTTGGTTTTTATTAATGCCAATACGGTATCCTTTTCTTTTAATTCGAGTTGGTCGCAGGCATTGGTTGTGATAATGGATTTAATAATTAGTTCACCAAATAATAAATCGATCTGGCTGAGTATAGCACCTTTTTTTATGGATTGAATGCTGCAAAGTACACGATTTTGGATGCTGATATTCGGGTTTAAATCTTTGGCAACAATGACTTCCGTTTCCTTAAAAAGAATTTTTACCGGATAGTCTGTTTTCAGATAACTGACTGTTTCCGGCGAGTCAAGTACAATTGAAGTAAAAATGGTATTGCCTGATTTTACTTTAACTAATGATATCCCTTCGTGCGACTGAATGGTTGTGATGGTTCCGTTTAGTGTGTTCATTTCTTTTTTTGTGTAAATCCGAAGTGTGTTAAAATTGCTATAGCCGTTGGTGTCGCCATAAAATTATAGAATTTTACTGCGCTTGAATTGCCAGCAGCCTTTTTTAAAATTACATACCCTTGTTCTAAAGGTTTGTGGCTTTTCTCGGGAATAATGTAATATTTGCCTCCTTCTTTTTTCATGTTGGGAGATAAAGCTAAAGATAAAGCTATAATGCCAATATCAGCAGTGCCTAACTGTACAAATTGAGCGGTTTGCGCAATATTTTCGCCGAAAACTAATTTGTTTTTAACTTTTTCATACACTTTATAGTACTTCATGCTTTCTACAGCCTTTTCGCCATAAGGAGCATGGTCGGGGTTGGCAATTGCGATTTTATTTAATTGAGGAAGTGACAAACTGTTTATTTTGAATGTATTCGGATCAATTTTTTTACTCCAGATTACAATTTTACCAATGCCGTAAATTTTTACATCAGAGCTAGTAAATCCTTTTTCTTTTAATTTTTGTGGATAACTTTTATCAGCGGAGAAAAAAACATCAAAGGGAGCTCCGTTTTGTATTTGTTCAAAAAATTTGCCCGATGAACCGTAGGTAACTTGTACTTCTTTATCAGGGTTTCGTTGTTGATATACATTTATAATAGAATCTAATGCGAATTTTAGGTCAGAAGCCGCAACAACGGTAATTTTTTGTTGCGCTCTGATGCTATTGAATGTAAATAGTAAAAGAACTAAGGCCGTTAAAAAAAGTAGTTTATTTATTTTCATTGCTTCTGGTTTTAGTTTTTATTACTTGATCATTGTGTTTTTAAAAACATAATGAAAAACAAAATAGATAAGAAAAATATTTTTTCAAACACAAATATAAGTATTTTTACGTAGTCAAGATTGAATTATTTATTTATTTTCCTTCTTTGTCAAAGAAATAGCTTTGGTACAATGTACAATAAACGTAAATTTGCCACTCAATTTTTTTTGCAACCCTTTCAGGGTTCAAACCCTGAAAGGGTTAAATAAATACCTATTATGAAATACAATCCGAACGAAATAGAGGCCAAATGGCAGAAATATTGGTTAGACAACGCGACGTTTAAAGCCGAAAATAACTCAACAAAACCTAAATATTACGTACTTGATATGTTTCCTTATCCATCTGGAGCGGGATTACACGTAGGACATCCGCTGGGATATATTGCCTCTGATGTGTATTCAAGATACAAAGGACATCAAGGTTTTAATGTGTTGCACCCAATGGGTTACGACAGTTTTGGATTGCCTGCGGAACAATATGCTATTCAAACGGGTCAACGTCCGGAAGATACTACTTCGGTAAATATTGACGGAGGAACGGATAAAGAAGGAAATAAAATTGCCGGATACAGAAAGCAATTGGACAAAATTGGGTTCTCCTTCGATTGGAGCAGAGAAGTGCGCACTTCAAATCCGGATTACTACAAACACACGCAATGGATTTTCATCCAATTATTCAATTCTTGGTACAATAAAAACAGCGATAAAGCAGAAGATATTTCGACCTTAATTTCGATTTTTTCAACTGAAGGAAACGCAACTGTTAATGCAGTTTGTGATGATAATATTGAAGGTTTTTCAGCAAATGAATGGAACGCTTTCGCAAAAGAACAACAGGAGAGAATTTTGTTGCAATACAGATTGACCTATTTGGCCGAGACTGAAGTAAACTGGTGTCCGGGATTAGGAACCGTTTTGGCGAATGATGAAATCGTAAATGGTGTTTCAGAACGTGGTGGTTTTGCAGTGGTTCGCAAGAAAATGACTCAATGGAGCATGCGAATTTCTGCTTATGCGGAACGTTTGTTGCAAGGATTAAATGATATTGATTGGAGCGAAAGCATCAAAGAAAGTCAAAGAAACTGGATTGGAAAATCCGTTGGAGCGATGGTAACGTTCCCCCTCCTAACCTCCCCCGAAGGGGGAGGAACCAGAGTCGATAACTTTGGGGATAGTAAAGGTAATAATGGACATCAATTAAATGAAAGTCTTATTGACACAGTAAACGTGCCGTCTCCCTCCCCTTCGGGGAGGGTTGGGGTGGGGATTTTCACCACGCGTCCTGACACCATCTTCGGAGTTACGTTTATGACACTGGCACCAGAGCATCCTTTGGTTCAAGAAATAACAACTCCCGAATATTTAGATAAAGTAAACGATTATATTTTAGCCTCATCCAAACGTTCCGAAAGAGAACGCATGGCCGATGTAAAAACCATTTCAGGTGTGTTTACAGGAGCGTATGCGGAACATCCATTTACCAAAGAACCAATTCCAGTTTGGATTGGGGATTATGTTTTGGCGGGTTATGGAACAGGCGCTGTTATGGCGGTTCCTTGTGGTGACGAAAGAGATTATGCTTTTGCGAATTTCTTCAAAGGTCAAAACGGAATGCTCGAAATCAAAAACATTTTTGCAAATGTGGATATTTCTGAAGTGGCGTATGGTTCTAAAGACAATGTAATTATCGCCAATTCTGATTTCCTAAACGGATTGAATTACAAAGAGGCGACCAAAAAAGTTATCGAGGAATTAGAAAAATTAAACCAAGGAAAAGGAAAAACGAATTACCGTTTGCGTGATGCCGTTTTTTCTCGTCAGCGTTATTGGGGAGAACCGTTTCCTGTATATTATGTGAATGGCTTGCCGCAAATGATTGATGCGAAACATTTGCCAATCATCTTGCCGGAAGTAGAGAAATACTTGCCAACCGAAGAAGGTTTACCGCCTTTAGGAAACGCTTTGGTTTGGGCTTGGAATACGGAAACGAATCAAGTTGTTAATACTGATTTAGTCGACAATAAAACAATTCATCCCCTTGAATTGAACACGATGCCAGGTTGGGCGGGAAGCTCCTGGTATTGGATGCGTTATATGGATGCTGGAAATCCTAATGAGTTTGCCAGCAAGGAAGCCTTGGCATACTGGGAAAGCGTTGATTTGTATATTGGCGGAAGCGAGCATGCAACAGGCCATTTATTATATTCCCGTTTTTGGAACAAATTCTTGAAAGATAAAGGTTTTGCACCTACCGAAGAACCATTCAAAAAACTGATTAATCAGGGAATGATTTTGGGAATGAGTGCGTTTGTGTATCGATTAGACGGAACAAATACGTATGTTTCTAAAAATAAAATCGATGGACAAAAAGTGCAACCTATTCATGTTGATGTTTCTATGGTGAATACTTCGGATGAATTAGATGTTGAAAGATTCAAAAACTGGAGAGAAGATTATACTAATGCTGAATTCATCGCCGAAGAAAACGGAAAATACATTGTAGGTCGCGAAATCGAAAAAATGTCGAAATCCAAATACAATGTCGTAACGCCAGATGATATTTGTAACGAATATGGAGCAGATACATTGCGTTTGTATGAAATGTTTTTAGGGCCATTGGAACAAGCGAAACCTTGGAATACGGCAGGAATTTCGGGAGTTTTTGGTTTCTTGAAAAAATTGTGTCGTTTGTATTTTGATGATAATGGTTTGATTGTTAACAATGACGAACCAACCAAAGACAACTTAAAATCATTACACAAAACCATCAAAAAAGTGGCGGAAGATATTGAGAGTTTCTCTTTCAACACATCGGTGAGCCAGTTTATGATTTGTGTAAACGAATTATCAACTCAAAATTGTCATTCTCGTGCTATTCTGGAACCATTGGCGATTTTGATTTCGCCTTATGCGCCACACATTGCGGAGGAATTATGGTCATTATTAGGAAATACAGGTTCGATTGCCACGGTAGATTTTCCAATATTTGACGCGCAACATCTGATAGAAAGTAGCAAGGAATATCCGGTTTCTTTCAACGGAAAAATGCGTTTCACTATGGTTTTACCTTTGGATTTAACCAAAGAGCAAATCGAGGAAATTGTAATGAAAGACGAAAGAACCATCAAACAATTAGAAGGAAGAACACCAAACAAGGTGATTATTGTTCCGGGGAAAATTATCAATTTGGTGGGGTAATTCGGTCATCACCATGAATATATTTAAATCCAAATTCTAATAATAGAATTTGGATTTTTTTTTAAATTTAAGCAAATCCGTGTAAATCCGTTTAATCTGTGTTATCCGTGTTCCATTTCATGAATGCCAAATTGACATTGTAAAAAAATGGTTCAAAATTTGATGTTTTATTTTAAACATTAAAAAAAAATAAACAAAAATATGGGAATGAGTTATTTGATTCTTGCTGGAGCAATTATGTTGTTTAGCTGGTTAGTTAGTTCAAGACTGAAAAGCAAATTTGAACATTATTCTAAATTACAATTACAAAACGGAATGTCTGGCGCTGAGATTGCCGAAAAAATGCTTGCCGATAACGGAATTCGTGACGTGCGAGTAATCTCGGTTGCGGGACAGTTAACGGATCATTACAATCCAGTTGATAAAACGGTGAATCTAAGCGAGGCGGTTTATAACCAACGAAATGCGGCTGCAGCTGCTGTTGCAGCACATGAATGCGGACACGCCGTACAACACGCTGTGGGATACCAGTGGTTGGCTATGCGATCTAAATTAGTGCCGGTGGTTAATGTGGCATCAACCTATATGCAGTGGATTTTACTGGCTGGGATTTTGATGATTAAAACTTTTCCTCAGTTGTTATTAATTGGAATCGTAATTTTTGCGGCAACAACCTTGTTTTCGATTATTACTTTACCGGTAGAATATGATGCGAGTCATCGTGCTTTGGCTTGGTTGGAAAATAAAAGAATGCTGACGCAACAAGAGCAGGCTGGAGCGAAAGATTCTCTAAAATGGGCTGCAAGAACCTATGTAGTAGCTGCTTTGGGATCAATTGCAACGTTGTTGTATTACATTTCGATTTATATGGGCGGCAGTAGAAGAAATTAAATCCTTTAAAATATAGTAATCCGTCTTGTTTTTTAAACGAGACGGATTTTTTTGTCAAATAACCAAATTGACGATTAACCGATTAAACCAAAAAAACTAAAGCTGAATCTGTCTGTCAATTTGTTGGTCTAAGGAAATAAAGGTTTCTGTTCTGGAAACACCTTCAATAGCCTGAATTTTTGTGTTGAGTAGGTGCATTAAATGTTCGTTATCCCGACAAATAATTTTTATCAAAATCGACCAGTTTCCCGTAGTATAATGACATTCCAATACTTCGGGGATTTTTTTTAAATCTCTCACGGCTTCTGGGTTTCGAGCAGCTTTGTCTAAGTAAATTCCAACAAATGCCATCGTATTATAACCTAGAATCTTATGATTTACCGTAAATTTTGAACCCGAAATCACACCGGATTGTTCCAGTTTTCGCAATCGCTGGTGAATGGCAGCTCCTGAGATTCCTATTTTATTCGCGATTTGAAGAATTGGTTTCCGAGCATCTTCCATCAGGTCGCGTAAAATTTCTTTATCGATACCGTCTATTTCTACTATCAGGGAGTTGATTTTCATAAGTTGCTGTCTTAAACTAAAAAATGGAATTTAGTTTGAATTGAGAATCAAATTTAAGTAAAAAACAGTAAATAAACAGAAGTTGAGGATTTTAATTAAAAATCGGGGCATTAAAAAAGCCACGATTGTGATCGTGGCTTTTTGTAATTTTATCTCGAAAAGTAATTTTTCTATTTTCCTTTATTTGCTTCTGCAATGTATTTTTCTAAAGCCATTGTCATAGAAGGTGTTCCAGGAGTTGGAGCCATAATGTCTATACGTAATCCATGCTCTAAAGCTTCTTTTTGAGTTGTGCTTCCAAAAACTGCAATTCTGGTATTGTTTTGCTCAAAGTCTGGGAAGTTCATAAATAATGATTTTATTCCGGTTGGGCTAAAGAAAGCCAAAACATCATAATATACATCGGCCAAATCAGATAAGTCACTCATTACTGTTTTGTAAAAAACGGCTGGAGTCCAGTCAACTTTCAATGCATTTAGCGTTATTGGCGCATCGGCATTCAATTGGTCTGAAGCAGGTAATAAGAATTTTTCGTCCTTGTATTTTTTTATCAGCGGAGATAAATCGGCAAAATCTTTAGGACCTACGTAAATTTTACGTTTTCGATACACTACATATTTTTGCAGGTAAAAAGCAATGGCTTCTGATTGGCAGAAATATTTTAATCCTTCAGGAACTTTAAAACGCATTTCGTCAGCAACTCTGAAGAAATGATCAACAGCATTCTTGCTTGTTAAAATAATTGCCGTGTAATGATTAAGATCAATTTTTTGAAGTCTAATCTCTTTTGCATTAACGCCTTCTACATGAATAAAAGGTCTGAAATCAATTTTAACTTTATGCTTTTGTTGAAGCTCAAAGTAAGGGGAATTTTCCACTTTAGGTTCGGGCTGTGACACCAAAATTGTTTTCACTTTCATATTTTAACATTTTCTACGCGCTCCCTTTTGTAAACCAATAATACATAAAATAATAGGGGGCTATTTCAAGTGCGCAAAGATATAAAATAAAATAAAACAACTTACCGAATATTAAATTTTGATAGTTTTTTATTGAAATTAAATATGTTATTATGTTCATTATCAATATTATATAAATAATAAATAATGGAATATTTCTTGTTATTGTGTCGTAATAGAACAAAATGATATTGATTGGAAGTATAAATAATCCAATATAGGTCCTGTAAGTTACTTTTTGAAGGTTAAATTGTTCCACAAATTCCTCTATATTGAATGCTGTGCCAATAATTTTTTCTATTAAATATTTTGATAAAACAAAAAATATAAGGAAAGTAATTATTTGAATATATAGAATCCAATCTGTTTTTGAAGCATAGCCAAAATGACTCAAAGCCAGTTGAATAAAAAATGCAAAGGAAATAACCTGAACAAAAAACAAGGAAACGGTAAAGCCACTTTTAAGGTGACTGCTGTCTCTGTATATTTTGGTGTATTTATTTGAAAAAATTAAATTTGCAAAATCACCAAAACGATTTTCAAAAACGGATTTGGTAATAGCAATAATAGCAAAAGACAACACAAATAAAAGTGTAGCCCAGTCTTTATTTTCGGTTATTCTTGGATGAAGTACATGTTCAATCATAGCGATACAAAATTACTAATTTTTTACATCATTCTTTTTTATTATAAATTTATTATGAATCAAGTGGCATAAAAAGTTTACTTTTGCGTTGAAATTACTCAAAATATGAACGATTGTATTGTTATAATTCCTACCTATAACGAAATTGAAAATATCGAAAGCATTATCAGAACAGTGCTTTCTCAACACAAGCCTTTTCATGTTCTTATTATTGATGATAATTCGCCTGATGGTACTGCGGATAAAGTAGTTATGCTTCAGTCTGAATTTGAAAACAGATTGTTTTTAGAAAAAAGAGCTAAGAAATCGGGGTTAGGAACCGCTTACGTGCATGGTTTTAAATGGGCTTTGGAACGTAAATATGATTTTATTTTCGAAATGGATGCTGATTTTTCGCACAACCCAAATGATTTAGAAAAATTGTATGATGCTTGTCATTTAGGAGATGCCGATTTAGCAATTGGTTCCCGATATGTAACCGGTGTAAATGTGGTTAACTGGCCTTTAAGTCGTGTGTTAATGTCATATTTTGCATCCGTTTACGTTAAGTTAATAACCGGAATGAAAATTCATGATGCCACGGCAGGTTTTGTTTGTTACAAAAGACAAGTGCTGGAAAGTATCAATTTAAATAAGATAAAATTTGTTGGATATGCCTTTCAAATTGAAATGAAATACAGGACCTACTGTAAGAAATTCCAAATTGTTGAGGTTCCCATCATTTTTACGGATAGAACAAAAGGACAATCCAAAATGAGTAACTCTATAATTGTTGAAGCAGTTTTTGGGGTTATTTCACTTAGATTAAAAAAATTAGTCAACACATTATAAGAAGAAGATACGATGAACAGGATTTTAATTAAGAATGCCAAAATAGTAAATGAAGGAACGATTTTTGAAGGCGATGTATTAATTGAAGATGATTTAATTGTTGAAATTGCAGAAAGCATTAGCGCAAAATCTTCTCAATGTAAAATCATCGATGCCGAAGGGAATTACCTAATTCCGGGTGCTATAGACGATCAGGTTCATTTTAGGGAGCCGGGTCTTACGTACAAAGGCGATATAGAATCAGAATCTAAAGCTGCGATTGCCGGTGGAATTACTTCTTATATAGAGCAGCCCAATACGGTTCCTAATGCGGTAACTCAAGAAATTTTAGAAGAAAAATATCAAATTGCTGCGGAGAAATCCTATGCCAATTATTCTTTTATGATGGGTGCAACAAACGATAATTTAGAAGAAGTTCTAAAAACAAATCCGAAGAATGTTGCGGGAATAAAAATATTTTTAGGATCTTCAACGGGAAATATGTTGGTGGATAATGAAGCTACTTTAGAAAAAATATTCTCTAGTACGCCTATGCTTATTGCGGTTCATTGTGAGGATGAAACCACCATCAAAAATAATTTAGAAAAATACAAAGAAGAGTTTGGAGAAGATGTTCCGGTAACGGTTCATCATCTAATTAGAAGTGAAGAAGCCTGTTATATATCTTCTTCAAAAGCGATTGCTCTTGCTAAAAAAACAGGTGCGCGTTTGCATATTTTCCATCTTTCTACAGCAAAAGAAATGGATTTGTTTACCAATAAAATTCCATTGGAAGACAAGAAAATTACTGCCGAAGTTTGTATTCATCATTTATGGTTTACCAATGATGATTATGCAACCAAAGGCAATTTAATAAAATGGAATCCTGCAGTAAAAACTGCTAATGACCGAAAAGTATTATGGGAAGCGTTACTTGATGACAGAATTGATGTGATTGCCACCGATCACGCACCACATACACTGGAAGAAAAGAAACTACCGTATCTTAAAGCTCCTTCTGGTGGGCCATTAGTGCAACATGCTGTCGTGGCTATGTTTGAAGCACATCATCAAGGTAAAATCAGTATTGAAAAAATTGTTGAAAAAATGTGCCATAATCCGGCTAAGATTTTCAAAATAGAGAAGCGTGGTTTTATAAAAGAAGGGTATTATGCCGATTTGGTTATTATAAATTCAGGTTTGCCATGGAGCGTTAAAAAAGAGAATATTCTTTCTAAATGCGGGTGGTCACCATTTGAAGGATTTACTTTTAAATCCAGAATAACGCATACTTTTGTAAACGGACAATTAGTGTATACGGCCTTTAAAGTAAAAGAAATTCGTGCTGGAAAACGATTGTTATTTGATAGATAAAAGGCAAAAGATGAAGAAAATAATATCACTTTTAGCGATTATTTCAGTACTTGTTAGCTGTAAGGAGGAAGTTGTAAAAAAACCGGATCGTCTTATAGAAAAAGAAGTGATGGTTAATATTATGTATGATTTATCGTTGCTGGAAGCTATTAAATACCAAAATCCAGCTTCTTTGGATACATTTAAAATAAATCCGAAAAAATATATTTATAAAAAATATAAAATTGATAGTTTGCAATTTGCGCAAAACAATACGTATTACGCTTCTAATTATGAAGAATATGCGAATATTATTGTTCAAGTAGAAGATAGGTTAACTAAAAAGAAAGCAGAGATAGCCGCCTTGATTAAGGCTGAAGCAAAAAAGAATAAGAATAAGAAAAAAACTGTTGTAAAACCAGTTTCACCAACAACCAAACTGATAGATTCATTGGAAATCAATCAAAGAAAAAGGCTTTAGTTACAAAGCTGAAATTTCTTTAATGTATTGATGAATGTTTGAAAATTCAGTATTCAAAACGGTTGTAATTTTTTCATTGGAATACTCATTTTTAGAATAAGATGCTTTTGCAGTAGCGCTAGTTAGTTGCCTCTTTTGCATAAAAACATTCGATAGTATCCAGTCAATCCTCCAGCTAATCTCCATAAACAACGGCTTAGCATGGATGGTAGGTCTTTTTGCAAGGAGAGAATCGGCAATGCTGTTCAAGATATCTCGGAAAACGATATTTTTTGCAATTAATGTGAATCGTTCATTATGAATTTCACTTTTCATTAATTGAGCTGCAATTCGGACTACATCAGGTACAGCAACAAATCCAGTACTTCCTAAGGTATAAAATAACAATCCTTTTTTAACTTTTGCAAAAAGTTGCCCGCTTCCCTGTTCCCAAAAACCGGGACCAATAATAACACCAGGATTTAAAATTATCACTTCCAATCCTTCCTGTTGCCCACGCCATATTTCCATTTCGGCACCGTATTTAGAAATAGCATAATCGCTGTGTGGTTTTTCTGGATTCCATTCGGTTTCCTCGGTAACCACTTTCTCGTGAGAAGCTAAATCGCCAAGTGCGGCAGTTGAACTGACAAAGCACAGTTTTTTTATAGTATTGGCAATACAAAAATTGACAATATTTGCGGTTCCTTCAATATTGATTTTTCGAATTAAATCTTCGTCTTTTGGATCGAAAGAAATCAAAGCGGCGCAATGATAAACATAATTGATTCCCTCAAAAGCATTTTCTAACGCAGGAATGTCAGTGATATCAGCTTGAATCCATTCGATAGTATCAAATAAATCCAATTTCCGGTATAGACTAAACAGGTTTTTTGTCTTTTCGATGCTTTTTGTATTGCGATAAATGGCACGGACATTTTCTCCACTTTCAATTAAATGAAGCAATACATGCGCACCTACTAAACCTGTTCCTCCTGTGACTAAAATCATGCTACGAAAATACGAATAATTTTTTTCGAATAACCTAATAAACAAATAACCGAATCCACAATAAATTTTATCTTTGTGCAAATTGATTAAAAAAGATGAAGAATTTTATTGAAGAAGTGACTTGGAGAGGAATGCTCCACGATGTTATGCCCGGTACAGAAGAACATTTGATGGAACAAATGCGTGTGGCGTATGTGGGAATTGACCCAACTGCCGATTCATTGCATATTGGACATTTAGTTGGAGTAATGTTATTGAAACATTTTCAACTATCCGGACACAAACCATTAGCGTTAGTGGGTGGTGCAACAGGAATGATAGGCGATCCATCAGGAAAATCGAATGAAAGAAATTTACTTGACGAAGCGACTTTGCGTCACAATCAAGAAGCTATAAAAGGTCAATTGGCTCGTTTTTTAGATTTTACTTCCAATGCACCAAATGCAGCAGAGTTAGTGAATAATTACGACTGGATGAAGAATTTTTCATTTCTTGATTTCATTCGGGATATTGGAAAGCACATTACGGTAAATTATATGATGTCGAAAGATTCAGTAAAGAAACGTTTGTCTTCTGAAGCTGCCGAAGGAATGTCATTTACGGAGTTTACGTACCAATTGGTTCAAGGATATGACTTTTTACATTTGTACAAAAATAAAAATTGTACACTACAAATGGGTGGAAGTGACCAGTGGGGAAATATCACCACAGGTACGGAATTAGTGCGTAGAATTGCAAGTGGAAAAGCATATGCATTGACTTGTCCGTTGATTACAAAAGCGGATGGAACAAAATTTGGAAAATCAGAAGGGGGAAATATTTGGTTGGATTCAGCCAGAACTTCTCCTTATAAATTTTACCAATATTGGTTGAACACATCGGATGTTGATGGGGAGAAATATATTAAGATTTTTACTTTCTTATCGAATTCAGCAATTGAGGTTTTAACTGAAAAACATAGAGAAGCGCCGCATTTACGTTTGTTACAAAAACGTTTGGCAGAAGAAATTACGGTAATGGTGCATTCTAAGGAAGACTTAGAAAATGCTATTAAAGCTTCGAATATTTTGTTCGGGAATTCTACTTCAGATGATTTGAAACAATTGGACGAAGCGACTTTCTTAGATGTTTTTGAAGGTGTTCCTCAAGCAGAAATTACAAGAAACGAAATTGAAGCGGGAATTGATATCATTGCTGTTTTGAACGAAAAAACAGGTTTTATGAAATCTAATGGAGAAGCAAGACGTGCTTTGACTGCTAATTCTATATCCGTAAATAAAGAAAAAATAAAAGAAGATTTTGTGCTTTCTGCCAAAGATTTAATCAACAATCAATTTGTGTTGTTACAAAGTGGCAAGAAAAATTATTTTGTCGTTAGAGTGGTTTAATAGCTTATTCGTTTAATCGTTGATTTGGTTAACCGATTAACCGAATAAACAAATTACCAAATAAACTTTTCGACTTATTTACTTAACAAACAACTAAAGGTTAAATGTTAGCAGAGGCGAATTCCCCTCTTGAGAGGGGTTAGGGGTGTGTTTTTCTTTAAAATGCAAATATTTCATTTTGTTAATGATGCTCTAAAGTATTTACAGTCGTTAAAAACAACAATAAAGTTTGAGTTCATTAGACTTAATATTAGTCTTTAAGTAAGTAACTCGATAAACTTTAAAGAACCATTAGGTTACAACCTCGAATATCAGAATTATCAAAACGTCCCAATACCTCGAAAGAGTTGTTGGGATTTTTTTTACCCAAATCCTGCGTGGCGATAAAAGAACAGGAATTGATATTAGCCAAATCGATTACGTTAATTCCGCCTGTTTTTCCGTCTTGAATGTAGGTCAAAGCATCTTCGGTATCGCGAATGAGGATTTGCATCCACGAAGGGCATTCAAATACGCCATTTCCTAAAGAATACGCTTGGGATAATAATTCGGTCATCCCATATTCAGAATGAATCGCCGAAACGCCAAATCCTTTACACAGTTGTTCGTGTAATTCTTCCCGAATCATTTCTTTTCGTTTGCCTTTCATTCCACCCGTTTCCATGATTATGGTGTTTTGCAGTTGGAATTGGTGTTTTTTTTCTGAAAGTTCAGTTGTTTGCCTAAGGTCATCAAGAACCCTCTTTTTTTTATCTGAAAAAGAACTTTTTCCATTGAGGGTTTCAATCAAATCTAATAAAGCATAAGTGACACCAATTAAAATGACATTTTGTCCTGCCTGATCTAAAGCAATTAGTTTCGCTATAAGTTCATCATGATTGTGAAGGTAAAAACCGCTTTCCGGATGATTGGAAAGTGCAATCAAATCTTCAACCATGTAAATCAATGACGAGCCTTCTCTTTCAAGATAAGAAGGGAGCAATGCCAAGACAACATAATCTTCGATGTTTCCATAAAACTGAGAAAATCCTTTTCGATAACTTTCTTCATATACGGAAGCGTCAGTGACTAAATGCTTACTGGTGATCATTCCGGTTGTTCCGCTACTCGTAAATGTTTCTTCAATCGCGTTTGCATTAGAAACTACTTGATGACTTTTGAAAAACTGAATAGGTAAAAAGGGAATTTGATGTAATGATTTTACTTTTTGTACATCGACTTTTAGAAAATCGCAAAATTCCTGATACACCAAGTTGTTTTCGTATTGAAAACGAAACACTTTTAAGGCTATTTTTTCAAATTGCTTTTGGCTTGAAATGGCAAATATATCGGTAGTTGTAATCAAGAATTTTTTTTACAAAAGTAAGTAAAAAATTTGTAGGCACTTTACCACTCAAAGTCTTTGCAAGCGCTTTACTCCATTTGGTAAAAACCAGCCGCGTTTTATTATAAAAAAAGCCCCAACAGAATTGGAGCTTTTGAATTTGTCAGTGATAATTATTATCGCACAATTAATTTTCTCGTAGCAGATGCATCATTTTCATTTATTTTGATGATATAAACACCTGGAGTAAGATTTGAGACATTTAGTTCTCTTGAACTAATCATTGTTTGGAGTACTTTTTTTCCTAAAACATCAAAGATAATTATTTCTTTGTCTAAGTCGTTTTTTGAAGAAATGTAGACTTTACCATTGCTTACGGGGTTTGGGTACAAGCTTAGACCCTCTATCGAAGCAGTTTCTTGTGTTCTTGGCTGTTGCTTATTTTCTTGAGCGGTGAGGCTCATAGAAAAGAAAAAAACCAATAAGATAATAATATAAAAGTAGTTTTTTGCCATGATAAATATTTGTTATGTAAATATATAAAAAATATTTCAAATACTGTACCACAAAAAAAACACCTCTCAGAAAAAGAGGTGTTTAGGTAATATATTTTATTCTTTTTTAGTTTTAAACTATTTAATCAAGCTAGTGCCACCAACTGTTGCCCATGTACCAGCAGTTAATGAAGCACCTGTTGCAGATGTACTTGATGTAAAATTACCAACTGGGAAATTAACTACAATTGCAGAAGTTGCTCCTACAGGTACAACTTGAGTAGTTGAAGAGATAGTCACATTAGTTAATTTTAATTTTGATCCATTAACTTGATTTGTATTTGTAGTGGCATCTTGGATTTTTACTGCTGCACCATTGTAAACAGTTGTTCCTTCAGTATAATTTCCGTATCCTGAGATAATGATGTTACTATAATCTCCATTTCCTTCTTTTTTGAATTGGAAAGCATCAACTTGAACATCACCAGCAACTTCTGGTACACATCCTGCTTCTCTTTTTAAAGTGATGTTAGTTATTTTTGGCCAGAATGCATTGTTATTATTTGAACATTCAATCTCCATTCCGAAATTCCCTTTACCAGTTTGGTATGCATACCAGTTAGAGTTGTTTTGACCTTGCCATCCATCTTGCCAGTCAAAAGCATCATCGTAGTTCCCATAGGAAATAGCGTTTGTCATACTTACAGTTCCTCCAAAAAATTCATATCCATCATCAGCACCTTTGTAAGAAACTAAGTGATCTAATGTTGTTCCTGAACCTACTGAATAAAATGTAAATCCATTATTTTCTTTTGTTCCATCAGCTAATTTTGCTCCAGCATATTCAACTCTGGCATAATTTAATGAACCTCCGTTGTGAGTAGCATTTGTTCCTCCGTATGGTAAAGCGTTTCCATCTTCTGAAGTTGAAGTAGTCACACCACCAATTGCTTTGATTGGAGCGTCACCGTACATGATGATTCCTCCCCAAGAACCTGGAGTTGCAGATGCTTCTGTAAATACAACTGGTTTGTCAGCAGTACCGCTAATGTTTAATTTTCCACCGTTTAAAACAACTAATGCGTTGTCTCCAGTAGTTTTGTTTGCAGTAATTGTAGAACCTGCTTCGAAAGTTACTGTTACTCCTGAAGCAACTTTAACAATACCTTTTAAAGTGTAATTTCCGTATGCAAAAGTTTTATTTGCGGTTATTGTACCTGTGATTTCGCCTGTTGCCGGTGGTGTAACAGGAGTTGGATCATCACTACTTGAGCAAGAATTTAGAAATAACCCTGTAGCAAGTGCTAAAGCAAAAAATTTAGTTTTCATAGTTTATTGTATTATTTATTGTTTTTTATTTTTGTCAAAATTATAGGATAACTTCATAAAGGGTGTTAGCTGAATATTACAATACGGTTACTAAAAAAATACCAAAATGTGAAGAGAATGTTAAGTGTGTTATGTGAGTTTTAAGCATAAAAAAAGCTCTAAATAAATTAGAGCTTTTTGGTTTTAAGCATTATGTTAAAAAGTGTATCCTAAGTTTATTGAGAAGCCTCTTCCTTTTTTATAACTGTTTGTTATGTTTGATTGTTCTACAATGGAAGAGGTTCCATTATTTCCTTGTTCAGATTTGCGAATAGGATCAAGTAAATTATCAGCACTAAATTTTAAATCGAAATGATCTGATAATTTGCTACTCCAAATAAAATCTAATTGTTGAACCGGTAGTTCATAAATATGGTCTAATCCTCCTGTTCCCACTGCATAAATTCTCTTTCCAAATACAGAATAAACTAATGAAACCGTGTTGTTCCAGGATTCCCTTAAATTAAATTGGTATTTTAAATCGGAGTTGATTAACCATTTTGAAGCTCCTTGAAGTTCTCTGCTTCTAAAAGTTTCGATTGATGTTGTCACATTACCGTCACTATCAGTAGTGGTTGGCTTCACATCTACTTTTGTGTGCATCAAAGAAGTGTTAAACCCAAAAGAGAAATCAGATAAACTTTCGTTAATTCTTGCAAAATCTAATATGAATTCAATTTCTGCTCCATATAAAACGGCATTGTCAGAATTTAAATAGGTCGTGATGGTTGAATTCGCAGCATTAGAGATGAATGTTCTTTCAATAGGTTGATCAATTTTTTTACCAAACAATCCTAATACAACAACTTCTTTTGATGTTGGGAACAATTCGTATTTTAAATCAACATTGTAGTTGTTGCTATTTTCTAAAAATGGATTTCCTTTTGTCGAAGTTCCATCAGCATTGATATATTCAATAGGATAAGATTCCATTACAACTGGTCTTGTATATGTTTTTCCAGTGGCAAAACGAAGATTCGAATTTTCATTCAAACCATATTTTACATTCAAAGCAGGTAAAACATACAAGTTGTCATATTTTAAAGTTTTAAATGGATCTGAGAAAGAACCTTGAGTTCTGTATTTGGTTTCTCGCATGGTGCTTTCTAAACGAATTCCTCCGTTTACTTCCCATTTTTCTCCAAATTTGTAAAGTAAGTTAGCATAAACGGCATTAGCGGATTCCTTTAATTTTGCCTGATACGTTGCATTAGAACTTTCTCTAAAACTAACAGCATTTGAAGCGATGTAGTTATTCAATTGAGTGTCTACAGTATTCAATGGTGTGGTGAAGCTATTTGGAGCGCTGTTATTTATTGGTGTGATAAAACGATAGGATGAGGTCATGTCAGACATGTTGCCATTATATCCAGCTGTGAAAATATTATTTTTTTCAGTTTTGCCAAATTTCAAAGTGTACTCTGCTAATCCTGAAAAATAAGAATCACCAGAAATATCTAAGTATTGTTTGATGAAATTATTTCCAGCAACAGAAACTAAAATATCTTCTGTTCCTGATCTTGTTCCTGAAAAGAATTTTCTGTCCGGTTGCGCATATTTAGTAATCGCATACGAAACTGCTGCTTTTACGTTTTGAGTTTTATCTTCATTCAATGCATATTCACCCAATAACTGGTTGTTTAAATAATTAGATTCGTCTAATTGATTGGTTCTAATTAAAGTGTTATTGTTGCTTGAGTTTGAATCAGCTACTCCAAATTGATCTTTAACTAGATTTTCAGTAGTTCTGATGAAAAGAGTATTATAAGAAAGTTTCAGTCTGTCTGTAGTGTAATTTAATCCTACCAAAGAAGATAACGATGTTTTATATCGGTATTCCGTATTGTCGAAGTCGTTTCTATAAGTAAATCCGGAAGGATTGTTAGTGAACGTTCTTTCTACTCCGTTTCTAATAGAATAATTGTTATCAAAATTGATGGAAAGTAAGTAAGAAAAAGTCTTATCGTCTTTCAGGTTAAATTTTTCGGAATGAAGCAAGCCAATGCTTGAATTTAAAGGACTATTGATTTTTGAAACATCAAATCCACTTTTAAAAGATCTCAAAGATTGATCTGCAGTAAGCGTGTAACTTGAAGGTGTGTTTCCCAATAATCCTGGAAGTTTTCTGTCGTTTCCGGTCAAGCCAAATAATCCTTTGGTAGAATTAGCATCTTTAGAAATTAAAAACTTTTCTAAATTGTTATTTACAGTGTAGCCAATTCCAATATTTAATTTAGTTACGCTTTTCGAACCTTTAGATGTCTGTATATTAAAAGTTCCTCCGGCAAAATCTCCATAAATGTTTGGGTTAAAAGTTTTGTATACTTCAATAACACCTACAATATCGGTAGAAAATAAGTCTAATGGAATAATTTTTTTGAAAGGATTGTTAGTTGGCGCAGCTAGATCATTTATCAGTAAGTTGTTGTATCGGTCTTCCAGTCCGCGTACAAATAAACCTCTTGAGCCTACTTTTGTAATTCCGGTTATTTTTGTCAAACCTTCCTCTACATCGCTAACTCCTTTACGAGCCATTTCTTGGGCTCCAATACTTTGTTTGATAACAACTGCTTTCTTTTGGTCTAGCAATAATGCTGTTTCTTTTTCTCTACTTGCCGTATTTTTTATAATAACGTCTTCCAGTTTGTAACTTCCGGAACCAATTGCTTGATTCAAAGTTACTGTTTCATTTGCTGTTACCGTTACAGGGATTTCTACAGATTCATAACCAACAAAGCTGAATTGAACAGTATAATTTCCAGGTGCAATAGCGATGGCGTATTTGCCATCAATGTCAGTATTGGTTCCTATATTGGTTCCTTTTATAAGTACGTTTGCAAATGGCAATGATTGATTGTTTGAGTCTTTATCTGTTAGGATTCCAGAAACCGTACCTTTATTCTGTGAAAAAGAAATAGCTGTTATTAATAACGTAAAAAATATTAATTTGAATTTCATTGTGTTTTAATTTTTTGCAAAGTAATGGACTAAATGTAAAACGTAAGTTACTTGTTTGTTATGGTTGTGTTTTGTTTTGCACTGCAAGATGAACAGAACATTAAATTATCGTTAACTCCTTTTCAGTAGCTCATTTATTGTTACATTTACAATTCAAAAATAATTTTTTGGGCTTTATGAAGAAAAAAAATACGAAGATTCTATTAGTAGATGATGAGCCGGATATTCTAGAAATTGTAGGGTATAATCTCGCTCAAGAGGGGTATCAAATCGTTACGGCGGCTAATGGGAAAGAAGCAATAGCAAAAGCTAAAAAGGAATTGCCTGACCTTATTATCATGGATGTAATGATGCCGGAAATGGATGGTATGGAAGCTTGTGAAAATATTAGAAAAATTCCGGAACTGAATAATGTGATTATTACTTTCTTGACGGCAAGAAGTGAAGATTACTCGCAAGTGGCCGGTTTTGATGCTGGTGCAGATGATTATATTACAAAACCAATTAAACCAAAATTATTGGTCAGTAAAGTGAAAGCTTTGTTGCGCCGCTTGAAAGAGCAAGAGCAAAATAGTGAAACACTTAATGTAGGAGGAATCGAGATCAATCGGGAAGAATATAAAATAAGAAAAGACAATGTTGAAATAGCTTTGCCTCGGAAAGAGTTTGAATTATTTTACTTGTTGGCTTCAAAACCAGGAAAAGTATTCAAACGCGATGAGATTCTAGATAAAGTTTGGGGGAATGAAGTCGTAGTTGGCGGAAGAACCATAGATGTGCATATTAGAAAATTGCGTGAAAAAATTGGAGAAGATTTTTTCAAAACGATTAAAGGAGTGGGTTATAAATTTGAAGTGTAATTAGATATGCTTTTTACAAGAATAACAAATTGCTTTAAAAGCGAGGCATAAATGTAATGAAAATAAATTTTAAGAAAACCTATAAATTTGCCATAAAATCTGCTTTGTTCATTAGCCTTTTTGCTACTGGATTTGTCGTATTAATGGTCTTACTATTCTTTGGGTCCAAAGTCAATAATTTACTGTTGTTTGGAATCGTTTCTCTTGTCATCATTTATTTATTCTCTTTTGTGGTTTTACAATATCGTGTCGAACGGTTTATTTACAGGCGTGTCAAAAAAATATACGATGATGTCTCCTTGCTGGAATCCAGTTCGTTTATCAATCAGCCTATTACTACCGATATGGAAACGCTGACGCGAGAAGTTAAGAAATTTGCCACCGATAAAAAATTGGAGATAGAAATGTTGCAGGTTCGAGAAGAATATCGAAGAGAATTCCTTGGCAATGTTTCTCATGAATTAAAAACGCCTTTATTCACTGTGCAAGGTTATTTATCTACGCTTATCGATGGAGCGATGGATGATAAAACAGTTCGAAAAAAATATTTAAAACGTGCCGAGAAAGGAGTAGAGCGATTAATCTACATTGTCGAAGATTTAGATATGATTACAAAATTGGAATCGGGTGATTTGAATCTGGATTTTTCTGAATTTGATATCGTGGAATTAGTGCAAAATGTTTTCGATTTACTGGAAATGAAAGCAGATAAAAAGAAAATTACACTGGCTTTTGAAAATGATCGGATACAGCCTATTCTAGTGCATGGAGATGAAGATAAGATACAGCAAGTTGTCGAAAACTTAATTGTGAACTCAATAAAATACGGTAAAGAAGGCGGACTTACAGAAGTCGCTATCGTCAATTTGACAAAGAAAAAGGTCTTGGTTCGAATAACAGACAATGGTGAAGGAATCGAGAAACAAAATATCTCAAGGCTTTTTGAACGCTTTTACAGAGTAAATAAAAGTGGTTCACGTTCAGAAGGAGGATCTGGTTTAGGATTAGCGATTGTGAAACATATCATAGAAGCACATAAAGAAAAAATATATGTGGAGAGCGAGTTTGGAATTGGATCGGAATTTTCCTTTACAATTGAGAAGGCCAGATTGAAAAAATCAGAATAGGACAAAAATTAAAATAAATCACTTAAAATCAATAATTAAGTAATAGGAACGATATATTGTCGCATATTATAATGTCAAACCCTCAATAAAGACTGAGGTTGAGTTAAAAAACAAATATGACATTATTTCAATCTCATTACTTAAAATCAATAATTAAGTTTAAAAAATTTAAAAAAAATCCTGTAAAATAGGATTGGAAACCTTTACGAAACGATAATTTATCACCAACATAATAATTTGTTAACATTAGCTTAACATACTAGCGTGACCTTTGCAAAAAATTAAATCATATAACAAAGATGAAAAAAATTTTATTTGCAGGTTTGGTTGTTCTATCATGTATAGCCAATGCACAAGAGGTGAAGAAGGATGAAGTCACAAAAGAAGTGGTTCGTGTTTTGGACTCTATAAATAAAGTTAGGGTAGCAGAAGAAAAAACGAAGGTTAAGAAGGAACATTGGTACGATAATATAGGAATCAGGGGTTACGTGCAGGTAAGATACAACGGATTGTTTTCTTCTAATGATAAAGTTTCGTGTGATCAATGTGACAAATCTTGGGGAACTACATCAACGGCAATCGATGCAAAATCGAATAATGGTCTTTTTATAAGACGAGCCCGTATCATATTTTCAGGACAAATTCATCCTAATGTGTATTTTTATATTCAACCGGACTTTGCAAGTTCTCCGACATCCGGGGTGAATAATTTTGCTCAAATTAGAGATGCGTATTTTGATTTGTCATTTGATACCAAGAAAGAGTTTCGTTTAAGAATTGGACAAAGTAAAGTGCCTTTTGGATTTGAAAATTTACAATCCAGTCAAAACCGTTTGACTTTAGATCGTAATGATGCCATGAATAGTGCCGTTGCCAATGAAAGAGATTTAGGAGTGTTTTTTTACTGGGCTCCTAGTAAAATCAGGGATCGTTTTGCAATGCTGGTAAAAGATGGATACAAAGGTTCCGGGGATTATGGAGTATTTGCGTTTGGGGCATATAATGGGCAAACGGCAAACAAGTCTGAAGCAAATAGAAACTTACATGTAGTGACAAGAGTAAGTTATCCATTTGAGGTAGGAGGTCAAATTATAGAGCCGGGCATACAAGCTTACACTGGGAAATGGGCTTTTACTAATGAGCTTTCTACAGGAGTGACTACGCCAGATAAGTTGTATACAATAGACCAAAGGGTTGCGGCTTCATTTATTCTTTACCCTAAGCCATTTGGAGTTCAGGCGGAATATAATATCGGGAAAGGACCTCGCTATGATAAATTGACTAATACGGTAGAATCTTCTGATTTAGAAGGAGGATATGTGACTTTAAATTACAAATGGGACTTGCCTAAACATCAATATATTTATCCTTTTGCTAAATTCCAATATTATGATGGAGGAAAGAAATTTGAGAAAGATGCCAGAAGTTATGTGGTAAGAGATTACGAATTAGGAATAGAATGGCAGCCTTATAAAGCATTTGAATTGGTAGCAGAATGGGTAATTGCTGATAGAACGTTTGAAGATAGCGCGCTACCTAATAACAGACAACGAGGAAATTTATTGAGATTACAAGCTCAGTTCAACTTTTAATTAAAAAACAATAAAAACATATTATTTAAATTAAAAAAAAATGAAAACAACAAAATTAAAAATTGCAGCAATCTTATTGGTCATAATGGCTATTGGGTATTCGTTTACTTCATTGAGTAAAATAACAATTAAAGGTTCAGACACGATGGTAATTTTATCACAACAATGGGCTGAAGCATATATGAAAAAACATCCAGAGACAATAATTCAAGTAACTGGTGGCGGATCAGGAGTAGGTCTTGCGGCATTAATCAATGGTTCTACTGATATCGCAAATTCAAGTCGTCCTATAAAACCGTCTGAATTAGAAAAAATAAAAGCGAAATACAAAAAAAATGCTGTTGAAATTCCATGTGCCAAAGATGGTTTGTCAGTTTTCCTTAACAAAGGAAACACGGTTTCGGAATTGACAATACAACAGTTAGGAGATATTTTCTCCGGAAAGATTACAAACTGGAAACAAGTAGGCGGTGCTGATGCCAAAATACAATTGTATGGTAGAGAGAGTAGTTCAGGTACTTTTGAATTTTTTAAAGAGCATGTAGTCAAAACTGATTTTTCTCCTACCTGTCAAACCTTACCAGGAACAGCAGCTATCGTGAATGCAGTAAAAAAAGACAAATATAGTATTGGATATGGTGGTGCTGCTTATGCTGAAGGTGTGAAAGATTGTAAAGTTAAGAAAGACGCTAAAAGTAAAGGGTATTTGCCAACTGCTGCAACCATAAAAAACAAAACTTATCCAATTTCAAGATACTTGTACATGTATTTGAAATCTAAGCCAACAGGTGATACTAAAGCTTTTATAGATTGGATTTTGGGTCCAGAAGGTCAAAAGATGATTACAACAGTAGGATATTTTCCCGTAAAATAAAAACTATAAAATATCCCTCTCTTTAATTATGGAGGGATTTTTTTTAAAAATTTATGAATTCTTAAATTAATTAAATGAATTCTCCACTTCCAAGTAAACAAATTTTCACCAAAGAGAGTTTGAAAAAACAATTTAGACTTTCAGAGTTCCTAGCCGAGAAAGTTATTTCTTTTGTAGCTTTTTTGTCGATAGCCATTATCTTTTTGATATTTATTTTTGTTTTCAAAGAATCAATGCCGTTATTTAGTTTTGGTAAAAAAGACAAAGTAAAAACCGAAATACAAACTACTTCGGATGTAAAAGTAGAAAGCTATGAGGGAGCGGAAACTTCAACAGAAGAAATTCAGCCAGAGACATACGGAGCACCTACTGAAGATTTAAATCCAGTAACTCAAGAAACACAAACTTCGGAAGAACTAGAGCCTGATACCTATGGGACTCCAACCGAAGATTTGAACCCAGAAACAGCAACGGGTAAGGAAGTTATCATTGATGAAAAAGCCACAGAAAACAAAGAAGGAGCCGATAGAACCTGGAGTACTTTTTTCTCTACAGAATGGGTTCCGGTTTCCGATAATCCACGTTTTGGTTTGTTGGCATTACTTGTTGGAACTTTAAAAGTTACTATAATTGCCATATTGATTGCAGGTCCTTTGGCAATATTAGCAGCGGTTTACACTTCATGTTTTGCTTCTAATAGAAGAAAGGAAATCATAAAACCTATTATCGAAATGTTAGCGGCATTTCCATCAGTGGTAATTGGTTTTTTTGCGATGATGGTTTTGGCCACTTTTTTTCAGGATATTTTTGGATATGATTCGCGATTGAATGCTTTTATAGGAGGTGTTGCTATGGCATTAGCGGCTATTCCAATTATTTATACTATTTCAGAAGATGCCTTATCGGCAGTCCCTAAAACATTTACCGAGGCCAGTTTAGCGCTGGGAGCGAGTAAGGCACAAACTGCATTTTTTGTGATTCTTCCCGCTGCAACTCCAGGTATTTTTGCTGCTATATTGTTAGGTATAGGTAGAGTTTTTGGCGAAACTATGATTGCATTAATGGCAACAGGGAATGCAGCACTTTTGTCTGCAAATCCTTTTGAAAGTGTACGTACTTTTGCTGCGACAATTGGTTCAGAAATGGCGGAGACTGTTTTTGGGGAAACCCATTATAGTGTGTTGTTTTTTATTGGGTCTTTGCTTTTCATTTTTTCATTTATATTAAATGCAGTGGCAGAATTTTATGTTAAAGGAAAATTAATTAAAAAATTCCAAGGTAAATAAACATGGAAAAAGCAATCAGTGTATCAGAAAACCCGTTTTATAAGACTAAAAAAACGGGTGGAAATATAAAAGAAAACGCAGTTGTCGGATTGACACAAATCGCAGTTCTTTTAATTATTGCCATCTTGTTTATAATTTTAGGTATTATTATTTACCAAGGGCGTGAAAAATTTTCATGGGAATTTATAAGTTCCTTTCCAACCGATGGAATGACCAAAGGAGGTATTTTTCCTGCTTTGATAGGGACTTTTATATTGGTTATTGTCATGTCGATAGCGGCAGTTCCTTTTGGAACTATAACAGCCATTTATTTAACGGAATATGCCAAAGAAAATTCAAAATTTGCTGCAGCAGTACGATTTTCAATTAGAACATTGGCAGTAGTGCCTTCTATTATTTTTGGTCTTTTCGGACTTGGATTTTTTGTCCAATTTGTTGGAACAGGAATGGATTCTGCTTTCAATGATGGTGAATTGCATTGGGGACAGCCTAATATTCTTTGGGCAAGTTTGACTATGGCATTATTGACGCTTCCTGTGATTATCGTTTCTGTGGAAGAATCCTTAAAAACGATCCCCCGAGAATTAAGGGAGGCCAGTTTGGCTTTGGGAGCTACAAAATGGCAAACCATTAAAAAAGTAGTTTTTCCAGGTTCTATCTCTGGAATTATGACAGGAACTATTCTTGCCGTGAGTAGAGGCGCAGGAGAGGTTGCTCCTATTTTATTTACAGGAGCGGCCTATTATTTAGCCACTTTGCCGGAATCTTTGAGCGATCAATTTATGAATCTGGGATATCATGTTTATATTATGTCCACACAATCTTCGGATGTAGAGAAAACAATGCCTATTCAGTTCGCAACCACATTGGTATTATTAATTCTTACTTTATCATTAAATCTGGTTGCGGTAATCATCAGATCAAGAATTAGAAGAAGAGCAAAATAATTCCAAAGACAACCTAATTATTTTAGATTTAATAAAGAAAACATGAGAGATATAAAAATAGAGGTTAAAGATTTATCGTTATATTATGGTGATAAAAAGGCCTTAAAGGAAATTTCAATGCAAATCCCGGCGAATAAAGTGACTGCATTAATAGGACCTTCGGGTTGTGGTAAATCTACTTTTTTGAGATGCATCAATAGAATGAATGATCTTATTCCGAGTGTGAAAATTACTGGTGAAATGCTGGTTGAAGGGGTGGATATTTACAATAAAGACGTAGATGTTGTAAATATTAGAAAAAAAATTGGAATGGTTTTTCAAAAGTCAAATCCTTTCCCAAAATCTATTTATGAAAATATTGCCTATGGTCCTAAAATTAATGGGATAAAAGACAAAGCACAGTTAAACGAAATCGTTGAAACTTCATTGCGCCAGGCTGCTATTTGGGATGAATTGAAAGATCGTTTGGATGATTCCGCAATGGGTCTTTCAGGTGGACAACAACAGCGTTTGTGTATCGCCAGAACTTTGGCGGTAAGCCCGGATATTATTCTTATGGATGAACCTGCGAGTGCATTGGATCCTATTTCTACTTCAAAAATAGAGGAATTAGTTCATGAGTTGAAAGAACAGTACACAATAATAATTGTTACCCATAACATGCAACAAGCTGCAAGAACCAGTGATTATACTGCGTTCTTTTACTTGGGAGAATTGATTGAAATTGGTAAAACTAATACTATATTTACCAAACCAGAACAAAAGCAGACTGAAGATTATATCACAGGAAGATTTGGATAAAAGGTATATAAATAGAAATAGACTTTCTAAAAAGCGTATTTTGATTTTTTAATCTTTTAAATTTTTAAATAAAAAAACATGGCATCACACTTTGAAATAGAATTAGAAAAACTAAAAAATGTAATTGTAAAAATAGGTAAGCTTGCAGAAATTCAAGTGAGTGGATCCGTAAACGCTTTGCTGTCAGAACCTGTTGCTGAAGGTAAAGAAGTAAAAAAAACAGAAAATAAGATTGATAAATTAGATGTGAAGATTGATGAAATTTGTCAAAGTATTTTTGCTTTGCAACAGCCTGTCGCTTCTGATTTACGTTTTATTATGTCAGCCATGCAAATTAGCAATGAGATAGAAAGAATTGGTGATTTGGCGATAAGCATCATAAAAAAAGCTAAGAATATTAAAGATAAGCATGACTTAATTGTTAAGTTTAATATTACTGATATAGCCAGACAAGTTGAGGTTATTACCATAAAAACGAATGAATGTTTTTTAACTCGTAATGAAAACTCCATTGGTGAGATCTTTATTTTGAACAATACCATAAAAAATGAATCCGATGATGCAATACATAATATCATCAATGAAATGAAGTCAAATTCTAAGACCGTAGTTTCTGGAACAAATCTTGTGATTGTTTTAAAACATTTAGAGCGTATTTCTGAGCATTGTACGAATATTGCAGAATATGTTTATTTTATGATTAATGCCAAAATTATCAAACACGAAAAATTTGGTGATAAGAAATCAGATAATTAATTTGATGTAGACAATCTGCAATTAATTTGTAGATTTATATAAAAACACACTAATTAGATACTTTGAAAGTATGGTAATTAGTGTGTTTTTTGATTGTAAAAGAGATATAAATCAGTAATCTTTCAAAGTACATCTCTAAAAAAACATTAATTCTTTTCAAAAACCTGAAACAATGTTTTCCAGTCTAATGCCGTATCTAATCGTGGCAGACCTTTATATAAGTCAATTTCTTCGAGGTTTTCTATTCTAAAATCGTTTTGCTCTGCATAAGGAACCAATCCTTCTTTTTTTAATTTTTTTGCCAGATATTCCTGTTCATATTGACCGGGAGTAGGAATGAAAAAAGCCTTCTTGTTCAGTTTTGCCAAGTCCATAATGGTGGTATATCCGGACCTGCACAATACTTTATCACTTCCGTTAAAAGTTTGTTCGAGTTGGCGCGTATTCATAAAGTTATAATACGTGACATTATTAATTTGCTCCTTTATCTGGTCTTTTTCTATAATACCTTTTATAAAAACAACCTTCCCATTATATTTTAAGATTTCAGTCCTTAATTTATCTTCAAGCAAACCTCGTTGAGGTTCAGGTCCTGATAAAATAATCATCAAATCGTATTGTTTTGGAGTCTCACGTTTTTGCATTCGGCTTAATGGCCCAATGTATCTAGTTTCAAAATCTGCCTTTTTTATATGTCCTAATTTACCGGTCAAATTTGGGGTTTCTTCTAAATCCGGAATCCAGCATTCTTTGTATTTTTTTATAATATGCTGATGGAGCATACTGGTAATCCAGGTTGTATTCCCGGTCATCACATTCAATTGATGTGTCATAAATACCGAAGGCACTTTTTGGCTAAATACCCCAAGCCTGTTATCAGATATCACACCGTCAATGGAATATTTTTTAATCCATTTCTTTACTAATTTTTTTTCATTCCAAACGGCTTCAATCATTTTTGGACAATTCTTCAATAATTTCCATTTAAAATTTTTACCATTTTTGGAATATTCTATTTCGTATGAAGGTAATTCCAGTGTTTGTAAATAAGGAAATTCTTTTCGCAGTAATTCCAGTGCAATGCCATCTGAAGCGATTATTGGGATGTAATCATTTTCTTGTAAAGCCTTAATAATAGGGATGCAGCGGGTAGCGTGTCCCAGACCCCAATTCAATGGAGCAATCAAAATAGTCTTGTTGTTAGCATTCAAATCCATTTGGCAATATATATGTTCGTTATTTAAATTTGAAAGTTACTCAATGAAGTGGTTTTTTATATTTCTAAGGCATTACCAAAGTATTAATTTATTCCGGTAAATGTACTTTGCTATTTCTGTTTTTTGTCTAGTTCTAAAAAAACGATACGTCATAAAATAATATCAAATAGTAAATTAAAAATAAGCTCTCAATTGTACATTTCCTGTATGAATGGCTTGGCTGGATTTACTTTTTCGGCCTTGATAATTTAAGTTTATGTCCAGAAATTGGGTCAGATTTTTTTGTAACAGTAATCTCCAAGTCAAGTTTTGGTCTGTTTGTAATCCTTCGAGCATTTGAAATCCTACGGAAGAGAATTCATTTCCCGTGAACTTATTCTGATAAAAGGAAACCTCTCCATTGATGGTTATTTTTTTATCACCCGCGTAAGAAAAGGAAGTCCCTAATCGGTTTTGAAGTAGCCTTTCCAAGCTTCCAATTTGATTTTCCTTATTTTGTAATTCATAGAATAAATCCCAACTGGTATTTTTTGAAAAAAGGTAACTGATTTTTGGAGCCAATAAATAGCCATCAATAGCGTAGTTTTTTTCAGGATAATTTTCGGATTTTATGGTCGTCTGTATTGTTTTGGCAAAAAAGCCAAACAGCCAACTTTTCTTGCATAAATGAGCATATTGTAATTGATGGGAATCGTTTGCGGCTTCTTGAGATCCTATGGATAGCAAGTTTTTTGTTTTGCAAATAGGAATACGTAATGGAATGGTTTTGTTTTCCTCGGTTATAAAACAAACTATTTCTGAAGCTGGAATTCAATCCCAACACATTTTCCTTATTGGATTTAAAAGGATTTAATTCGAAATTATCGCCTTCACTTTTTATTTTTCGATCAATTATAAATGAAGTTTGGTTATAGAAATAAGAAAGCAGTTTTTTTATTCCAAGTTCATTTTGCCATTGATTTGGATTTATAGTTACGGATTGGGAGAACTTATTTTGATGTGTTTTTATATAAATTCGATTCGGTAAAAATATCCGAATGTATTTAGCTTGGTCAATAAATGGTGCAACTTCAAACTCTTGTATTTCCTGAATTTCATTAGCATTGTAATCATTCCAGGTATAAACTCCTTGTCCTGCCGGAACTTCAAGATAGGTGAATTCCTGCTGTGGAATACTTCCTGAATTGGTTTCATAAACTGTTGTACTTTTTTGAATCAATTGATTGAAAAAACGGTCAGAATAAACTATTCTGGAATTTAATGAAGGCTCCTTTTTCTTTGTTACATCAGGAAAATCAAGGACTCTATAATTCATAGAAGCTGTTAAATCACTTTTTTTTGTTTGAATCAATTTCGATTTTAAAAAATAAGTTTGGGATGCATTTACGCATTGTATCAATCCATTTTGCAAGCTGTCATTTTTTCGTCTCAAATACCCCAATTCTACAAAAACTTTGGTGCTGTCGCCTCGTCCCGCAAAAAAACCATGTTCAGTAAATCTTTGGCTTAAAGCCGAAAATTGATTTGTAGCTTTAATTTTTTCCTGATTATTTTCCAATCGTAGGCCAGTGCCAACCCAGTTCTTACTAAAATGAAAACGGGTTTGGGTTTGATTTCTATAAAATTTAGAAGACGATTCGATTCCATCGCTTTTTAAGAAACTTCCATGGTTTTGAATTGTCCAATTTTTCAGGTGAAATTCCCCGTCAATACTATGTCTGTTACCAGAAAAACTTTCTGAGAAATCCAGTTTTTCAAATTGATAGTTTAGCAGTCCTTTGTTCTGGGGATTTTCTTTTGGATTTAATTCGAAATGCAATCCTGAAACTAACAAACTTTGATTTCCGATGGCAGTAATTCCTAAATTCCAATCTCGGTCAAATTCAATGCTGTAAAGACGTTCTACAGATTTGAAATTTTTTTGGATAAATTGATAACTGGCAAAAGCGTCAACATTCCATTTTTTTTGAAAATAAGCGTTGCTTTGCATTTATTTTGGCTGCTAAGCCACGGTTATCAGAATCATCTGTTGAGGAGAAAAGATTTTTATCATTGTTACTGATTCCTATTTCATAACCAAAGACTGTTTTTTCTGTTGGTTTATATTTTCCTAAAAATGTTGCCACTTGAATTTTCGTTGGAGAAACTAATTGTATTATAGGCTCATAATTTCCTTGCGGAATAGCATTAATTGGTTGGATGTATTCATAAATTCGACCATTGGCTGATGAGTTTTTCAAGATATAATTTCCCTTATTTGCCCCCACAAAAGTAAATCGAACATTGAAGAGTTCGTCTTCGGGATTGTTCGAATATTCGAAAACTTCAATAGAATTAATTGTTGTTTTTTGGTACAATACTTTATTATCCGAATACGCATCTGCATAAGCGGAAGGCGCCGTCATCAAATCCGGATTGTCACCGGCATTCACTAAAATCTGGGCTTGTTCTTGAGAAAGATTTTGTTGTAAAGGTTGGGTTTTTAAATCACTTTCGGAGTATAAATAACTGCCAAAACTCCATTTCTCGTTTTCGTGCGAAGCTCCGGCATAGGTTGCAAATCGAGAGTAATTCCTATCCGAATATTGGTATTCTATAGCGATTCGCATTTCGGAAGTAATAGTGAAAAGTGGCGTAAATACTATTTCTCCGGCATTATAATCAATGGTATAATCATTATTTTCTCCTCGTTTCAATAAAATGCCGTTTACATAAACCCGTTCTGAACCTGAAATAACGAGAACATATAATTCACCATTTTGACCTTTTAATTTATACGGTCCCTGATTGCCTTCCTGACCCACAAAATTACTTTTGGCATATTGTCCTTTCACTAAAGCTACCGATGCAAAAATAGTGGTTTTACTGTCTTCGGTTCCAAAATCGAAATTAGTGGCAAGTCCCTGTACTTTTTTATTGAAATTAAGAAATTGCGTTTTTTTGTTTTCAAGAAAGATATCACCGGCTCTAATGTTCCATTTATCACTAAAAAGTTCCATGAAAATATTGTCAAACTGATCTAGTTTTTGGGAATAGCCGCCATCTTGTAACGGAATATTGCTGTCTTGTAATGAAGCCCTCAGACTTACTTTTTCGGATAATTTTCCGGTTATTTGTAAATCCAGATTCGAATTTAAAACCGTATTTTGATTGTTGCCAATAGTTACTCCACGCATGATACTTCCGGAAGTGTTTAATCCGTCAAAAGGGATGTTCTTTTTGCTGGGATTTGTTTCGATTTTATATAATTTTCCTGAAGTGGCTTCGTTACTTACTACTCGGCTCGAATCGTAAATGCGATATTCTTTGGTTAGAATTTCAGGAAGTTTGAGATAATGAACCGTTATGGATCTGAATATGGAGCGAAATTTTCATTGAAAATTAAGAGTGCTTTTTGGAAATCTATTTTATAAAAAACAGAATCAATAGATTTTTCATTGGCGTCAAGCACTTTGAAGTAATTGGAATTGAGACTTTTATTTTCAAGATGAATAGTATCGCGGGTAGCTGGGATTTTTTTGGTTTTGTATAACGAATTAGTTTCCTGGGCTTGTAGTCCGGAAAAACACATCATTAGAACCAAAAACACTACTTTTTTCAACATAGATAGTATAACGTCTATGCATCAAAAGTAGTGTATTCTGTAAAACAATAAGTACAAGTCGAAACTTTAGATAGAAAAGAATTTCTAACTTTCTTTCGTTATAATTTGCATCGTTTCGCGGCTGACTTGTTTTAATAAAACAACTTTGTTTTCTTCGACAGTTTGTGCCGCTTTATCGTTGAAATGTCTAATGGTGTATAAAGTAACATTTTCATCAAAATCAACTTTAAACTTTTTGGACAGAATGGCGTTCAAAGCTTTAAAATTTTCAAATTTATCTTCCACGCATACTGAAAAACTAATGGCTGAATTTTGAATTAGATTCACTTTTATTTTGAATTGGTGAAACAAAGCAAAAATTTCGCTGATGTGTTCTTCCATAATAAAGGAAAAATCTATTGACGAAAGCGAAATTAAAAGTTGGTTTCTTTTGACAATAAAACAAGGTAAATAAGGCTCTAAATCGGCACCTTTGGCAACGCGGGTTCCTGGTAATAATGGATTTATAAAGGATTTTACAAACAAAGGAATTTCCTTTTTTTGTAAAGGTTGTAAGGTTTTCGGGTGAATAACTGTTGCGCCGTAAAAGGCCAATTCAATCGCTTCACGGTACGAAATTTGGTTTAGCAAACTTGCATTTTCAAAATACCTGGGGTCAGCATTCATAACTCCAGGAACATCTTTCCAGATGGTTACACTTTCCGCATTCAGGCAATAGGCAAAAATTGCAGCAGTATAATCTGAACCTTCACGACCTAAAGTAGTAGTAAAGTTATTTTCGTCAGAACCCAAGAAACCTTGAGTAATATTTAATATTTTTCTTTTTACGTTTTTGGCAATATTCTTTTGTGTCAATTCCCAATCCACTTCTGCATCTCTGTAATTTGCATCGGTTTTTATAAAATTTCGCACATCTAGCCACTGTGTTTTTATTCCCATAAAGCTCATAAAATGGCTCAGGATAGTGGTAGAAATTAATTCGCCATAACTAACGATTTGATCGTAAACGAAATTATAATTTGGAGATTTATTATGAGCCAAAAAATATTCTAAGTCAGAAAATTGAGCATTTACAGCAGTAAAAACCTCGTTTTTCTCTTCTTCAAACAAATCCATCAGAATCTGATTGTGGTATTTTTTTACTTCCTGAACAGATGAATTTAATTCAGGCGACTTATCGAAATAGTTTTTTATTACTATTTCAAGAGCATTCGTGGTTTTCCCCATTGCAGAAACGACCAATAATACATCCTCATAACCTACTTTTTGTAAAACGTCATATACGTTTTTTATTCCTGCTGCATCTTTTACAGAAGCACCACCAAATTTGAATACTCTCATACTTTTTTAAACAAAAAAATTTGTAATTCTATTTCAATCTATTATCTACAAAATAGTTAATTCCTGCTTCGTCCATTTGTGCCACATACCAATCTTTTAACACTTTTGCTCCTGATTTTTCATAAAATTCTATAGCAGGAGTGTTCCAGTCAAGAACATGCCAGTCAATTCTTCGAACATTGTCTTTCTTGCCTTGTTTGATGATTTCAGAATACAAAGCATAGCCCAATCCGGTACCTCTCATCTTGTCTTTTACCACTAAATCTTCTAAATGAATTATTTTTCCTTTCCAAGTAGAATAACGATAATAATACAAAGCAATACCCACAATTTCCGATTCCACTTCGGCAACAAAAACATGGAATAAAGGAGTTGGGCCAAAACCATCACGCACTAAATCAGCTACCGTTACAAGAACGGCGTCAGGCTCTTTTTCAAAGTCTGCTAATTCTTGTATAAGTACTAGAACTGCTTGCATGTCTTCGGGATTTCCTTTTCTGATATTCATACGTAGTTTGTGTTTATTTTTTTTTGAATATGGAATTCGCATATCTTTATTGGTGTTTGCATCAAACTCCCGTAATGCTCATTTCATAAATTCTTATTTTAAATGTTGAATTGCTCAAAATAAAGCATTTTACATTCATTATTCAACTATTTTATAAGCAAATATACAATACTGCCAAACTAAGTAAATATTATTCAATTCATTTTCACAAAAAATCCGATATTTGTGACTTCAAATTAACTACAACGATTTCGTAATGGAAGAACGCAACACAACACTAGGTGAATTTATCATCGAAAACCAAAATGCTTTTCAATATTCATCAGGCGAATTATCCCGGATTATCAATTCAATTCGGCTGGCTGCAAAAGTGGTCAATTACAAAGTAAACAAAGCTGGACTGGTAGATATAATTGGTGCCGCCGGGGAACAAAATATACAAGGGGAAGACCAGCAAAAACTGGATGTATATGCCAATGATATTTTTATTCAAACTTTAATCAATCGTGAAATTGTATGTGGAATCGCTTCCGAAGAAAATGATGACTTTATTACAGTGGAAGGAAGTGATAAAAGCCACAACAATAAATATGTAGTTTTGATGGATCCTCTTGATGGCTCGTCAAATATTGATGTAAATGTTTCGGTAGGAACAATATTTTCAGTGTACAGACGCGTTACTCCAATTGGTACTCCGGTTACAATCGAAGATTTTTTACAGCCTGGAATCAATCAAGTTGCAGCAGGTTATGTGATTTATGGTACGTCAACAATGCTGGTTTATACTACAGGTCATGGCGTAAATGGATTTACATTAAATCCGGCAATTGGAACCTTTTATTTATCACATCCAAACATGCAGTTTTCCAAAGATGGAAATATTTATTCCATTAATGAAGGAAATTATGTTCATTTTCCGCAAGGTGTAAAAGATTATATTAAATATTGTCAGCTAGAAGAAGGGGATAGACCTTATACCTCACGGTATATAGGAAGTTTGGTTTCTGACATTCATAGAAATATGATAAAAGGCGGAATTTATATTTATCCGACAAGTTCCAAAGCTCCAAAAGGAAAATTACGTTTGTTATATGAATGCAATCCTATGGCGTTTATTGTAGAACAGGCAGGAGGTAAAGCATCTGATGGTTTTGCAAGTATAATGGAAATTGTGCCTACGGAATTACATCAACGTGTTCCTTTTTTCTGTGGAAGCTATAATATGGTAGAGAAAGCGGAAGATTTTATGCACAAAGCTAAATTAAGCAAGTACTAAAAGTAAGTATAAAAAAAGCTTCCGCCACGGCGGAAGCTTTTTTATGATTTTTATTTATGCATGTTTTGCATTTCGAAAATGAAAGTATCTAAGTCTACTTTTTTATCTACCAATGATAACGCTTTGGCTACGATATAATTTACGTTTTCAGGAGTAAAACCTAATGCTAAACCAATTTTTCTTAATAATAACTCTTGTTTGTCTCCTAACTGATGATCAACATGAACCATTCTGGCTAAATCATACAAACGCTCCAATCTTTGCTCATGTAAATACGGAGGATTGATAGGGTATTTTAATGGGTTTTCTAAAATTTCTACATATTCTGCTTGAGAAATTTCTAGTTTAACGGCCAGTTTGTCCAAAAACATTTTTTCTTCCGGAACAAACTTCTCGTCGGCAAGTGCTACACGAACTATGGCTGAAAAATGACCTTTATTTCTTTGTTTGAATTCGCTATCAAATAAATCTGAAAATGACATAATTATTAATTTTTTATCTTACAAAGATAAGTCTATTTTTAAATTATTAATTTTTTATTTTAAATTTTGTTCGTGAATTAGGGCGTTTTTAAATCATTTTTTAAGTAATGATTTATATTTTCAAATCAATCGTTTTCAAAATTAATCGTAAGTTTACAGCCCCAATATCAATTTAATAAATTACCTATGTCAGAATTTTGGATTTACTTTCAAATAGGATTAAAACACGTTTTGGATATTCATGCGTATGACCACGTTTTGTTTTTAATAGCATTAGCCGTTCCTTTCTCTTTCAAGGATTGGAAACGAATAGTGCTGCTGGTAACCCTTTTTACAATAGGACATACAATGGCTTTATTGCTTTCCGTTTTTGACATAATTGCCATTAAAGTAAATGTGGTTGAGTTGTTAATTCCGATAACGATATTAATAACGGCGCTGTTCAATCTTTTTACAGCTGGAAAATCAGGTAAAAAAGAAAGTATAAATTTGGTATTCTTTATTACACTTTTCTTTGGGATTATTCATGGTTTGGGTTTTTCAAACTATTTTAAGTCAATTTTGGGAGGAAGCGCAACTTCTAAATTATTGCCTTTGGGAGAATTTGCATTAGGTATAGAAGCTGCTCAAATTGTTGTGGTTTTCGTTGTGTTGGTTTTATCTTACATTGTTCAAACTGTTTTTAGGTTTTCAAAACGGGATTGGACTTTGGTGATGTCAGCATTTATAATAGGAGTAGTTTTGCCAATGATTATTGAAAGTGAAATCTGGATTAGATAAAAAAATGAATACAAAAAAATTAAATAAATACGATAAAGCGTATCTTAGAATTGCAACTGAATGGGGACTTTTGTCTTATTGTAAAAGAAAGCAAGTGGGGGCCATCATAGTAAGAGATAGAATGATAATTTCTGATGGGTATAACGGAACACCATCGGGATTTGAAAATTGTTGTGAAGACGAGGAAGGTTTAACGCGTTGGGATGTATTGCACGCAGAAGCCAATGCAATCCTAAAAGTAGCACGATCCACGCAATCTTGTGAGGGTGCGACGTTATACATTACGCTTTCGCCTTGCAAAGAATGTAGTAAATTAATCCATCAATCTGGGATAAAAAGAGTGGTATATCACAATGGGTACCGCGATGATTCCGGAATTCAGTTTTTGATAAAAGCGGGAGTTGAAGTAGAGCATATTCCGGTATTAGAAGAATAAAATGAAATTGGCTATGTTCTATAGTTTAAAGCTTTTTTAAACTTATATTTTTTTAAAGGTCTAATTTCGTAAAAGCATATTAAACTTGGTTAACCATATAAGAAATATAAGGACAGATAATACCAATCATTGACAATTCAACTTAGATGATCTTATATTCCTCATAGGGTTTAAATTTTATTTTTTGTTGTTAATATTAGAAGAATAAAATGAAAATCGATAATAAATACTTGCCTATACTTATTAGTGTAGCTCTTGCTATAGGAATTGTTCTTGGGGGGGTATTAAATACTCCAAATCAAAATCATTTTTTCACTAAAAATAGTTCGAAAAATAAGCTGAATGAGCTCATTGATTTTATTGATAACGAATATGTAGATGATGTGAATACGGATTCTATTGTAAATCTTACTGTTGACAATATTCTGGCCAAATTAGATCCGCATTCTGTATATGTTCCTCCGAGTGAGCAAACCGAAGTTGTTGAAAGTATGAGGGGAGATTTTGTGGGTATAGGCGTAAATTTCTATATGTATAAGGATTCAGTTGCCATAATAAAACCTGTCGAAAATGGCCCTTCGGCAAAAGCAGGAATAAAAGCGGGTGATAGGATTTTGTATGCCGATAAAACCAAATTGTTTGGACGAAAATTACCGAATGACAGTCTGTTTTCCAAACTAAAAGGTACAGTGGGCTCCGAAATTGAGCTTACAATTTATAGAAAATCAGAGCGTAAAAAAATTAAATTAACAGTAAAGCGAGATGTTATTCCTTTAAAAAGTGTAGATGTGTCCATGCTTTTGAAAAATAATACCGGTTATATAAAAATAAATCGATTTGCCGAAACCACTTATGGCGAGTTTAAAAAGGGATTGGCGACTTTGAAAAAACAAGGGGCACAATCATTAATTATTGACCTTCGCGATAATGGCGGCGGTTATATGGAGGAAGCTATCGCAATTGCTGATGAATTATTGAAAGACAGTCAATTAATTGTTTTTACTAAAAACAAAAAAGGGAATGTAGATAAAACTTTTGCAACGGAAAGAGGAAGTTTCGAAAGCGGAAATGTGTTTGTGTTAATTAATGAAAATAGTGCGTCAGCAAGCGAGATCCTTGCGGGAGCGATACAAGATAATGACAGGGGAACGATCGTAGGACGACGTTCTTTTGGAAAAGGATTGGTGCAACGCGAAATGGATTTTGATGATGGTTCAGCCGTTCGATTGACAATTGCCAGATATTACACGCCAACCGGCCGCTCCATTCAAAAACCATATTCTAAAGGAAATGAAGCGTACTTTAAAGAATCGAATACTCGTTTTGAAAACGGGGAATTGTTTGAAAAGGATAGTATAAAGGTTTCCGACAGTTTAAAATTTAAAACCAAAAAAGGTAAAATTGTTTATGGCGGCGGCGGAATTGTTCCTGATGTTTTTGTGCCACTTGAAGTAGAGCATGGAAATGAAAGTACCGCTTATTTAATGCAATCGGGAATCGTAGGCCATTTTGTATTCGAAGAATTAGACAAAAATAGAAATGTTTTTAAAGGATTGTCTTTTCAACAATTCATGACTAAAATGGATGGAACGGATTTGTATTTTAATTCTTTTCAAAAGTATATTTTCCAAAACGGATTGGATTTGAAATTCGGAAAAAGCAAGTCATTAGTAAAACGATACCTTGCCGCAGAATTTGCCCGACAGGTATATGGGGAAAAATATTATTATGAAATTGTTCTGAAAGAAGATGCGATGATTAAAGCGGTTTTCAAGAATTAAAATGAATAAAAGAGTAACTGTTTTAAAGGACAGAATCTAATTTTCACTGTCCCAATCTTTCCTATAGCGAATGAGTTCTTTGTCTATCATGTTTTTAGAAGTATTTAATAAATAGGTTGCATCTTCAGAATAAATAGGCAAAAAAAAAGTTATTTTAATCTCGGTGGTAAGTTTTCCAAAACATTTTAAAAAATGCGGAATAAAAGTGTCGTTTCCGATGAAGGCATCCGTTTTTTCTTTATAATCGATCGCTATAGGAATAACTGCTGATTTTATCTTAGTGGCCATGACAAATGAACCGTAATTGAAATCGACAGTCGTTGGTAAATCATGTGTTGTTCCTTCAGGAAAATTAATGATAGAATATCCTTTGCTAAGAACTTCTCGAATTTTTTCAGCAGTTTCTTGTCTGCTTTTTGAGCACTTTCTGTCTACAAATAACACACCCGATATTTTACAGATGTATCCAATAAGTGGCCATGATGCAACCTCTTTCTTTCCTACAGGAAAGGCATGGATTAGATTTACAATAACGATTGGGTCAAAATATGACCGATGATTGGCTACAATTAGCCCCTGTACAATGGGTTTTTCGCCATAGACAATTGTGCGTATCCCTAAAATGATATTAGATACTCTTATTAAAAAATCGCGCAATACGAGCGCTTTGTTGGAATTAGTTTCTTCACTCCAAAAGAAACTCATGAAATAGAAAATAATCGAGAAAAAGGAAACAAATACTATAAAAATGATGAGTCTTGTGAAGCTCAATAATAGTGATAACATAAAAATAATTTAATGAAAGTGTAAACCTACCATTATTTTTCTAGAGATTTTTCAGAATGAAATTCTATTTATCTTATACTATCGTGACAATGCGTTTGTACGCCACCATTCCATAAAGTAAGAATGTCGGTAGCAACGGCAGCACCACTTCCGGCAGCAATGGCCAGTTGGCTTCTCCAGCCTGCTAAAGTTCCTATGACATAAATCCCATCGGCAACTTTGTGGTCACTATTTTTTAATTGGATTCGTTGTTTTTCAGGTAGCGATTTTTGATGCGGTTCTACGTATTGTATTAATCCATCTATTGCAAAAGTATTTGCGGATCCAATGCCTATGACGATGATTTTAGTTTTATAGGTTTTCCTATTTGTCGTAACCATAAATTCAGGGAATTCCCCTTTAATTTTCAGCACTTTTTCATCCGGAATTTGTGTAATGTGAGCATAGGTTTGGGAAAGATGTTGGACGCTTTCAGTCAATAATTCGGAACCTAATTTGCCTGCTGCTATTCCGTAAGCATTATTAAACAATGCTTCCTGAAGAGCAGATGTCTTTTGATGAGTAAAAATGCCAATTTTTTTATCAGTGGCAAAGGATTTGTTTTTTGCTGAACCCAAAACAAGGGCGCAAGACATTCCGGAAACACCACCGCCAAAAATCAGAGTGTCAAACATGTTAAAGTTTGTCATTCGAGTTTTCTTCAATTTTTTTAGACATTCTAAAAATTAGAAGAATCAAAACAGCGCAAAAAGAAGCTGCAATTCCAATAAAAGCAACAACACTGTCTCCTTGAAATGGATTTCTGAAATCAAGCAAAGTAACATTAAATATGATTAAAGCTAAGGCTAAAAACACTAATATGTTAGTAAAGATTTTCATGATATGTTTTTGTTTTTAATATAAAATAGATGGTTAGGAATATTTCTTTTGGAAATTTAAGTCCAAATAAAATCAAATTATTTTACATTTATTACGTTATGGGGTAAATTTATGAAAATTTATTTTAGACAAACAAACCTTTAACATTAGCGGCGAATAATTTAACAGCAATTGCAAGAAGTACCACTCCAAAAGTCTTGCGAATGACTCCAAGACCATTTTCTCCTAATATTTTTTCGATTTTGGAGGATGATTTCAAAACAATATATACCAGAATAATATTCAAAATTATCGCAAGTACTATATTTACAGTATGAAATTGGGAACGCAAGGATAGTAAAGTTGTCATAGTTCCTGCTCCGGCAATTAAAGGAAAAGCAAGAGGGACTATTGAGGCGGAACTTGCTTCTTCGTCACGATAAATACGAATTCCTAAAATCATTTCTAATGCTAAAAAGAATAATACAAACGAACCTGCAACGGCAAAAGAATTCACATCAATCCCAATTAAATTCAATAATTCTTCTCCCACAAAAAGAAAAACAATCATAATTATACCGGCTACTATTGATGCCTTTTCAGATTCTATATGTCCGTGTTTTGATCTTAAATCAACAATAATAGGAATGGTTCCCACGATGTCAATTACGGCAAAAAGTACCATTCCAACCGTAATTATTTCTCTAAAATCGATTTCAAACATAATTTTTTTGTTTGCAAAGTTAAACTTTTCGATAGATTTTTGATTAAAATCGAATTTTATTACAATACGTTTGAGCCTTTTTTTATGGATTACTATTTGATTGCTTTTTTGATATTTTAGATTGTATACGGCTTACTATTAGTTTGTTAATGACTTTAAAAAGTCAATTGATAAGTTGGTTTGCAAAGAAAGTTAAAGTTGGTTTTTATCTAAAAATATACAATTTACTTTGACTACCTTTGCGCTTTATAATCACAGTACCCCAAAATAATGTTTCAATTAGGAAAAACCATCGTTTCAGAAGACATACTCGAAAAAGATTTTGTTTGCAATTTATCAGCCTGTAAAGGGGCTTGTTGTGTAGATGGTGACGCAGGAGCTCCGTTGAGCGTTGAGGAAACGAAGATATTAGAAGAAATTTATCCTAAGGTAAAACCGTTTCTTCGTAAACAAGGAATTGCGGCTATTGAAGCGCAAGGAACTTGGGTAAAAGGAACTGATGGTGATCTTGAAACACCACTGATTGACAATAAAGATTGTGCTTATGTGATTTTTGACGGTAAAACAGCACTTTGCGGTATCGAACAAGCGTACAATCAAGGAATAATTGATTGGAAAAAACCAGTTTCTTGTCATTTATATCCTATCCGTGTGAAAGATTTTACAGAGTTTGCCGCTGTCAATTATGACAAGTGGGATATTTGTGATGCGGCCTGTTCTTTAGGTCAGGAACTTGAAGTTCCTGTTTACAAATTTGTTAAAGAAGCATTGATTAGAAAGTTTGGAGAAGACTGGTATGCAGAGCTTGAAAAAGTGGCTCTGGACATGAAAAAATAAATCCAAAAAAAAATTAAATTTTTCTTGTTTCCTGTTTTTAAAATCCTATATTTTACGGTGCTTTACGCTCTTTTTTAAATTTTAAATTACTGATATACAGTTTTTTATGGTTTGTATGAAAAGTGTCCTGATTTTTTCCATTTGTTAAAAACTAGGTCCGATTGTGAATAAGTTTGGCTTTTAATTTCGGCAATATTTCACAATCTTTGTAATCCACGGAATGCATAAAATTTCGTTAAAATCTCAAAAAAATAAACAATTATAATGGCGCAAGTTGAACCAATTTTACAAGAAAATAAAAATCGTTTCGTAATTTTTCCTATCAAACACCATGATATTTGGGAATGGTACAAGAAAATGGAAGCCAGTTTCTGGACTGCTGAAGAAATCGATTTGTCGCAAGATTTAAACGACTGGAATAATAAACTTTCTGATGAGGAGCGTTATTTTGTAAAACATATTCTTGCTTTTTTTGCTGCTTCTGACGGAATTGTAAACGAGAATCTTGCTGAAAATTTTGTGAACGAAGTGCAATATGCTGAAGCGAAATTCTTTTATGGTTTTCAAATCATGATGGAAAACATTCACAGTGAAACGTATTCGTTATTGATTGATACCTATGTAAAAGATGAAGCGGAGAAAGATGAATTATTCAATGCTTTAGAGGTTTTTCCGGCGATTAAGAAAAAAGCGGACTGGGCTTTGAAATGGATCGAATCGGATTCGTTTGCTGAAAGATTGATAGCTTTTGCAGCTGTGGAAGGAATCTTCTTTTCGGGAGCATTTTGTTCTATTTATTGGTTGAAAAAACGTGGATTAATGCCGGGATTGACATTTTCTAACGAATTAATTTCTCGTGATGAAGGTGTTCATTGTGATTTTGCGGTGCACTTACACAACCACCATTTGGTTAATAAAGTGCCAAAAGAAAGAATCAGAAGTATTATTGTAGATGCTTTAAATATAGAAAGAGAATTTATCACTGAGTCTCTTCCTGTGAGTTTAATAGGAATGAATGCGGTGTTAATGACACAATATTTAGAATTTGTTGCTGATAGATTATTAGTAGAATTAGGTTGCGACAGAGAATACAACACTTCAAATCCTTTTGATTTTATGGATATGATTTCGCTTCAAGGGAAAACAAATTTCTTTGAAAAGAAAGTTGCCGAATATCAAAAGTCAGGAGTAATGAATACTGATGAAGATGCTCAGAAAATTAGTTTTGACGCTGATTTTTAGAAAGTAGTTATCGCATCAACGGGTATTTTAGCCCCGATGGAAGGGAATATCCTTTCTAGTCCTGAACTTGTTTCAGGATCCTGAAACAAGTTCAGGACTAGAAAGATTGGAATGACAGCGGGATTAGCTTCCCAAAAAAATAAAACAAATACTCAAAAATGGGAAAGGGATTTTCTGTTTTTTTAAACAATTAAGCGTATGTATGTAGTTAAAAGAGATGGCCATAAAGAGCCGGTAATGTTCGACAAAATCACAGATAGAATTAAAAAACTATGTTATGGTTTGAATGATTTGGTTGATGCTGTGAAAGTGGCAATGCGAGTAATTGAAGGACTTTACGATGGTGTTTCAACATCTGAGTTGGATAATCTTGCTGCCGAAACTGCTGCGTCAATGACTATTGCGCATCCTGATTATGCTCAATTAGCAGCTCGTATTGCAATCTCAAATTTACATTCGAATACAAAAAAATCATTCTCGGAAACGATGAATGATATGTTCAATTATGTAAACCCGAGAAACGGTCAATATGCTCCGTTACTTTCTGAGGAAGTACATAAAGTAATTATGGATAATGCAGAGTTTCTAGACTCACATATTATATATAATAGAGATTTTAACTACGATTATTTTGGTTTTAAAACCTTGGAAAGATCGTATTTGCTAAAAATAAACGGTAAAATCGTGGAACGTCCGCAACACATGTTAATGCGTGTGTCTGTTGGAATTCACTTAGACGATTTGAAATCGGTAATAGAAACGTACGACTTAATGTCGAAAAAATTCTTTACGCATGCAACGCCAACATTATTTAACGCTGGAACTCCAAAACCTCAAATGTCTTCTTGTTTCCTTTTGGCGATGCAAGACGATAGTATTGACGGGATTTATGATACGTTGAAACAAACGGCAAAAATCTCCCAATCAGCAGGTGGAATTGGACTTTCTATTCACAATGTGAGAGCAACTGGTTCTTACATTCGTGGAACAAACGGAACTTCAAACGGAATTGTTCCAATGTTGCGTGTTTTCAATGATACGGCGCGTTATGTAGATCAAGGTGGAGGAAAACGTAAAGGAAGTTTTGCTATTTATATCGAAACTTGGCATGCGGATATCTTTGAATTCCTGGACTTGAAAAAGAATACCGGAAAAGAAGAAATGCGTGCAAGAGATTTATTCTTCGCGATGTGGACTTCGGATTTGTTCATGAAAAGAGTGCAGGAAGACAGCTATTGGACCTTAATGTGTCCTAATGAATGTCCGGGATTGTATGATGTGTATGGCGAAGAATTTGAAGCGATGTACATTGATTACGAGAAACGAGGAAAAGGTAGAAAAACCATCAAAGCGCATGAATTGTGGGAGAAAATCCTGGAATCGCAAATCGAAACTGGAACGCCTTACATGTTGTATAAAGATGCAGCCAACAGAAAATCAAACCAAAAAAATCTAGGTACAATTCGTTCTTCGAATTTGTGTACGGAGATTATGGAATATACATCTACAGATGAAATTGCGGTTTGTAACCTGGCTTCACTTTCGTTGCCAATGTTTGTGGAAAACAAAAAATTCAATCATGACTTGTTATTCACCGTTACCAAACGCGTAACCAGAAACTTGAATAAAGTTATAGACAGAAATTATTATCCGGTAAAAGAGGCCGAAAACTCGAATATGCGTCACAGACCAGTTGGTCTTGGAGTGCAGGGATTAGCCGATGCTTTCATTATGTTGCGTTTGCCATTTACGAGCGACGAAGCTAAAAAACTGAACCAAGAAATTTTCGAAACTTTATATTTTGCAGCCGTTACCGCTTCAATGGAAATGGCTAAAGAAGAAGGTCCTTATTCTACTTTCAAAGGTTCACCAATGTCTGAAGGAGAATTTCAGTTCAATTTATGGGGAATGAAAGATGAAGAATTATCAGGACGTTGGGATTGGGCTTCTTTGAGAAAAGAAGTGATGGAACACGGGGTGAGAAACTCATTATTAGTAGCGCCAATGCCAACTGCTTCGACTTCTCAAATTTTGGGTAACAACGAAGCATTCGAGCCATACACTTCTAATATTTACACCAGAAGAGTGCTTTCGGGAGAATTTATTGTGGTAAACAAACACTTATTACACGATTTAGTGGAGCGTGGTTTGTGGAACGAAACATTGAAACAAGAATTAATGCGTAATAACGGTTCGGTTCAAGACCTAAATATTCCGCAAGACTTGAAAGAATTGTACAAAACCGTTTGGGAAATGTCAATGAAAGACATTATTGATATGTCACGTCAACGTGGTTATTTTGTCGATCAATCTCAATCATTGAACTTATTCATGCAAAATGCCAATTATTCTAAATTGACATCGATGCATTTCTACGCTTGGCAATCGGGATTGAAAACCGGAATGTATTATTTGAGAACAAAAGCCGCGGTGGATGCGATTAAATTTACATTGAACAATGATAAAAAAGCAGAACCAATTGAAGTAGTCAAAACGCAAGCTGTTGCAATAGAAGTTGAAGCGGTAGAAATGACTTCCGAGGAATATAAAGCAATGATTGAACTGGCAAAAAATGCAGGGCCGGACGATTGTGAAATGTGTGGGTCATAAGTCATTGCGAGGAACGAAGCAATCTCATAATCAAATCCTATTGTTGATGTCAACAAAAAGGTTTTAATACAAATAGCAGTTATTGTAATGATGACTGCTTTTTTTTTGGAGCTATTTCTCGCTTTTCGTTGCAAATGAAATTCACTGAACTCCTATGAAAATAAAAGTATAGTGAAGTAATCTTTTTTCTCGTAAAAGAAACGATAAAAAAGGATTTTCACTGCAATCGGGGCTAAAATACCAAGAGCTAACAGTTTAAATTTGTAAATAATTCACTATATTTGAGATAGTTATCATTATAAGTAATCGTTTTTTATACTAACTACTATGGAAAATAAAAACTTTACAGTTACAGATGATTTATTAGCTTCCAAAGGACAGCGCTTCCTGAATTTTATTATCGATTTAGTAATCATTTATGTTATTGAAATCAGTATTGGGACCACATTAATCCTAATTGCTGATATCACTAATAGTCCGGGCTTATCGGAAAGTGTTGAATCTTTGGGGATTATTGAACAAATCTTGTTTGGAGTTATCATTCTGATTTTATACTACAGCTTTTCAGAAATTTATTTTTCCAGAACCTTTGCCAAATATTTTACAAAAACAATGGTGGTACTGAATGACGGCTCAAAACCCGATAATAGAACTGTTTTTGCGAGAACCTTTTGCCGATTAATTCCAATTGATCCTTTTACTTTTTTAGGAAGTAATCCAAGAGGTTGGCATGATACTATTTCAAGTACTTATGTTGTTAGTAAACATGAGTTTGTCGAAAAAAGAAAATTATTTTTTGAAGAAATTGGAGGTGAATTGTAACTCTAAAGCGAATGATTCAGTAGTTTTGTACGGAATATCACAGAATAAATTATGCCAAAAAAATTAAATATCCATTGCTTGCAACACGTGTCTTTTGAAGGTTTGGGTTGTATTGAAAATTGGATTCTGGACAATGGTCATTCATTGACTTATACCAAACTTTACGACAATCCCACATTTCCTGATTTAGATTCCATTGACGCATTAATTATAATGGGCGGGCCAATGAGTATCCACGATGAAGCGGAGTTTTCTTGGCTAAAAACAGAAAAGGAATTCATCAAATCGGCAATTGAACAGCATAAAAAGGCAATAGGAATTTGCTTGGGATCACAACTTATTTCGAGTGTTTTGGGAGGAAGTGTTTATCCAAATAATCAAAAAGAAATTGGTTGGTTTCCTGTTGCAGTTTTGGATACAAATACCGAAATACTTAAAGATTTTCCAAAGTCATTTCCAGTATTCCATTGGCATGGCGAAACCTTTACTATTCCTGAAAATGCGATTCAATTAATGTAATCTACAGCATGTAAAAATCAAGCTTTTTTATACCAAGACAATGTTCTGGGACTTCAGTTTCATCTTGAAGTAACTGATGAGACTATGGCAGCAATGGCGTTGCACGGACAATCAGAATTAATCGAAAACAGCTATGTTCAGGCCTATGATGAGATCGTCAATAACACAGCATTTATTCAAGAAAATAATCAATTGATGTTTGCGCTTTTGGATAATTTGTTTAAATAAATCTAAATTACCCTTTAAAACAAAACCTAGTAAATCTAAAATCTACTAGGCTTTTTATTTTAACTATTAAACTGAATTCGATAATTAACTAATTGATTTTTAATTAAAATTATCCAGTAGGGATTATACCTGCAGATTAATGTATAGTTCCTAACGGAACAAAAATCATCGGGTTGCAATTTTTACTACCAATATAAAGTTCCTACGGAACAAAATAATAATCGAATTCAGGTAATTAAACAGTTGCAATGTTTTCTACGGCAATTCTCATCTCTTGAGCTGCGGCTACCATTTCAATCAAAGCCTTTTTGGTCTCGTCCCAATGACGGGTTTTTAAACCACAATCCGGATTTACCCAAAGTTGGTCTACAGGAATAACTGCCGAAGCTTTTTCTAATAATTTCACCATTTCGGAACTGGAAGGTACACGAGGCGAGTGAATGTCATACACGCCAGGTCCTATTTCGTTTGGATAATTGAAATCGGCAAAAGCATCCAGTAATTCCATTTGCGAACGCGAACATTCTATGGTGATTACATCGGCATCCATGTCAGCAATATTTTGAATGATGTCATTGAATTCGCTATAACACATGTGGGTATGAATCTGAGTGTCATCTTTTACGCCACTTGCCGAAATTCTAAACGCTTTTACAGCCCAATCCAAATAGGTTGCCCATTCTTCTTTTCGTAAAGGCAATCCTTCTCGAATGGCAGGTTCATCAATTTGGATAATCTTAATTCCCGCATTTTCTAAGTCAACCACTTCATCTCTAATTGCCAGTGCAATTTGTGTACAGGTTTCGGAACGCGGTTGGTCGTTACGGACAAAGGACCATTGCAAAATAGTAACGGGACCGGTAAGCATTCCTTTTACCCATTTTGGCGTAAGCGATTGTGCAAATTCAGCCCATTTCACAGTCATCGGATTTGGACGGGAAACATCACCATAAATAACGGGAGGTTTTACACAACGGCTACCATAACTTTGTACCCAACCGTTTTTGGTAAACGTAAATCCGTCTAATTGTTCTCCAAAATATTCGACCATGTCGTTGCGTTCAAATTCTCCGTGAACCAATACATCAATTCCTGTTTCTTCTTGAAAGCGAATCGTTTCTTCGGTTTCTTTTTGGAGCAAATCATCATATTGTTGTTGATTTAATTCTCCTTTTTTGAACTTCGCTCTCCAGCTGCGCACTTCGGTAGTTTGCGGGAAAGAACCAATAGTTGTAGTAGGAAATAAAGGAAGATTTAATACGTCTATTTGTTTTTTTCTACGAATGGAAAATGGATTTTGTCTTTGATCATCGCCGGTTGTAATGCTGGCAACACGATTTTTTACAGCATCATCATGGATTAATTTTGATGTTTTTCGGTTTTCATTGGCAATCGTATTTTCTTCAAAACGGATAGAATTACTGATGTCTATTACATTTGAGGCAAAATATTTAAGCAGCACTATTTCTTCTGTTTTTTGTTTGGCGAAAGCCAACCATTGCTTGATTTCAGGAGTTAGTGTTGCGTTGTTAGTTTCTAATTCCAAATCACATGGCGAGTGAATAAGGGAACACGATGGCGCAATCAGGATTCTGTTTTCGCCGAGTGCATTTGTCGCTTTCTTAATAAGGGCTAAAGATTTTTTGAAATCATTTTTCCAAATATTTCTTCCATCTACAACACCAAGTGATAGGTTTACATTACTGGACAATTGCCCTGATTCCAGAATATCATCCAATTGGGAATGACAACGAACCAAATCTAAATGCAAAGTATGAACGGGTAAAGCAAGAACAGTATCAAGATTCTCTCCAAAGCAATCAAAATAATTAGCAAGAATTAGTTTGATTTTTGGGAAACGTTTATTGATTTCATTATATACATAAGTGATTGCATTTCTTTCTTTATCGGTTAAATTCAAGGCTAAAAACGGTTCGTCAAATTGAATCCATTCTACTTTTTGATCCTCCAGTTTTTGCAAAATTTCAAAATACACCGGAAGCAATTTGTCGATAAGGTCTATTCTGTGGAAACCTTCTTCCTTTTCCTTTCCAAGAAGCAAATAAGTAACGGGTCCTATAAGTACCGGTTTAGTTGCAATCCCTAAATCATTGGCTTCTTTGAATTCGTCGATTATTTTTTCGGAGAATAATTTGAATTCTTGATCTTTGGTAAATTCCGGTACGATGTAATGGTAATTGGTGTCAAACCATTTTGTCATTTCCATGGCAACCACATCTTGTCCGTCTTTTTGCGAACCTCTGGCCATTGCAAAATACAAATCGATAGTGGAGTTTGTTTTGGCTAATCCTTGATAACGTTTGGGAATAACTCCCAAAGTAAGCGATAAATCGAGTACTTGATCGTAAAACGAAAAGTCGTTTGAAGGGATTAAATCGATTCCGGCTTCGGCTTGTAACTGCCAGTTTTGCTTGCGGATAGTTGCGCCTGCAGTTAAAAGTTCTTCTACGGAAATTTTTCCTGCCCAATACGATTCACAGGCTTTTTTTAATTCTCTGTTGCTACCAATTCTTGGATAACCTAGATTGTTTGTTTTCATTATATACAGTGTTTTTTACTAGGCAAAGTTATTGTATTGGATATTTAAACTTAACTTAGTCTATTATTTCAGTGAATAAAAGTATTATATAGGTATATGATAGGTTTTAGTTCTGAATGAAACTTTGAAAATGATTTTTAACAGTAAAAAATACTATGGAAAATATTGACAACATTGATTTGCAAATCTTAAAACACCTGCAAGAAAACTCGAATATCAATACTAAAGAGCTTGCCGGTAAATTATTTCTGACGGTTACACCAGTCTATGAACGTATAAAGAGATTGGAACGAGATGGCTATATTATGAAATATGTTGCCTTGTTAGATAAGAAAAAATTAAATCTTGGAATGACTGTTTTTTGTAATGTTCGGCTAAAGGAACATGCCAAAAATGTGGGAAGTAATTTTGTAAAAGATATTGTAGCCCTTCCTGAAATTATAGAATGTTACAATATAGCAGGGGATTATGATTTTATGCTGAAAATTTTGGTTGAAGATATGTCCAGTTACCAGGATTTTGTAATGAATAAATTATCGACTATTGAGAATATAGGCAATACTCAAAGTGTTTTTGTGATGGGAGAAATCAAGCACAGTACGGCATTAGCTATTTAACAGCGCGAAATTATTTTATTAATTTGGGGTTAAGAGATTTTTAATTGCTTAAGCAAGGCATTCGCTTTTAGAATTAACAGCTTTTAATCTGTAAGATGAATTAATTTTTTAAGTGGTTTTTATTTTAGAATCTACGTAAATCTGCGTGAAAATATAGGCACGCAGATTTAGCAGATCCAGCAGATTTTATAAAATTTGAATAATTGAAATAACAAATTTTTTAAAAGCGAATGCCCTGTTGCTTAAGAAAATCTTAAAATAAAATGTATTTTTGGTTCTTTTAAATCTGAAATCAAAATTCGTTAATCTGAAATCATAAATCATAATGAACTGGGAACAACTTTTATCACTAAGACGACAAGGCGACAAAGGCAAAAGATTGCGTGTAGAACAAGACGATACCCGTTTGGGTTTTGAAGTTGATTATGATCGTATTATCTTCTCGTCCGCTTTTAGAAGTTTACAGGATAAAACACAAGTTATTCCGTTGTCGAAAACTGATTTTGTACATACCAGATTAACACATAGTTTGGAAGTTTCAGTTGTGGGACGTTCATTAGGACGATTAGTTGGTAAAAAAATCATAGAAAAATACCCGCATTTGAAAGAGGTTCATGGGTATCATATGAATGATTTTGGGGCTATTGTTGCTGCAGCATCTTTAGCTCATGATATTGGTAATCCACCTTTTGGGCATTCTGGTGAAAAAGCGATTGGAGAATATTTTTCCATTGGGAAAGGACTGCAATACAAAGACCGGCTTACTGCAAAAGAATGGCAAGATCTAATTGATTTTGAAGGAAATGCCAATGGATTTTCAGTACTGACTGCAAGTCGTCCCGGAATCGAAGGCGGACTCCGAATTTCGTATGCGACTCTTGGTGCTTTTATGAAATATCCAAAAGAAAGTCTGCCGAAAAAACCAACCAAAGACATTGCCGATAAAAAATACGGTTTCTTTCAAACCGACAAAGCCTTTTTTCAAGATGTGGCTAATGATATGGGTTTAATTCCGAATAAATCAGGAGATAATATAGGTTTTGAAAGACATCCTTTAGCCTATTTAGTTGAAGCGGCAGATGATATTTGTTATACTATTATTGATTTTGAAGACGGTATCAATTTAGGTTTGGTTTCTGAGGATTTTGCCTTGGAATATTTGATAAAATTGGTAAAAGACAGCATTGATACTTCCAAATATAAGACTTTAGAAACCAAAGAAGACAGGATTAGCTATTTGCGAGCTTTGGCAATTGGGAGTTTAATAAATGATGCGGTTAAAGTTTTTATCGAAAATGAAGCATTAATTTTGGCTGGAAAATTTCCTTACGCTATAATGGACAAGAGTAAGTATAAAGCACAAATGGATGATATTATCAAAATCAGCGTTAAAAATATCTATCAAAGTCGGGAAGTAATAGAGAAAGAAATTGTGGGTTATCAGATTATTCAAACTTTGTTGGATAAATTTATAACAGCTTTTAACAATAAATTCAATGGAAATGCTTCCAATTATGATGCGCTAATTTTAAAAATGTTGCCGGAGAAGCATCATTTGGAAAAAGAAAATCTTTATGGGAGATTACTCCATATTTGTCATTATGTGTCTCTTTTGACTGATGGAAATGCACTCGAATTGTTCGAAACCATTAATGGCAGAAAAAAATCGTAACGGTTTAAAAAGCATACACTATTCCTACGCCTAACAGTTGTTTCAGTTGTATTTTTGCACCTTCGGTAACTTGTTTACCGTCAATTTCCTTTTTGGATTTTATATCATCATCATAAACTATTCGCGTGCCAATATTTGCTTTTACATATTGGTTTACGACTAAGTCCAATAATAAATCATAATCGACATCAACATTGCCAAAATTATTAATGTAATCAGAGTAAATACTTATGCGGTTTTCTATATTGACGTTTTTTAAAATTTCTTTTTTGTAAAGACTGGTCATTAAAAAACCAAGTTCTGTTTTTGATCTTTTACCTTCAGAAATTAAAATCCCGTTACTATCATAAATGGCTTTTGCTACACCAAAAGCACCTTGGTCGGCTAATCTTTGATCCAAAACTAAGGTTGTTTTAAAAGTAAACGGTGAGATATAGAATATTCTTTTTTTATCTTTATTTGCATTTTCAGCACCTACACCCATAAATGCGTATGCTGGGGCTAAAGGTTTTGAAATGGCAATTTCCTTGTTTGGGTAGGAATATCCATTTGTGAACTGTGTATTAAAATTGAATTTTGCGCTGTGATACCAATTGGTTATGGTGTCTTTTCTATAACCAAATGTGGAGTTAAATTGTAATGCATCATCGGATTTCCGTACTTCAATTCCGTCTTGTTTATTTAAACCATATCGAATAATAAGTTCGTTTACCCATTTGCGATTTTTTTTGGCATAAACTCTTGAAAAATCACCTTTAATCAATCCGGATATGGAACTTGTTCCCCCGGCACTCCAATTAACAAAAGCAATTTCAGAGAGGTAGAAACCTAAACTATTTTTTTTTGTCCAAGGAGATACAGTAATTATAGGGATTGGCGGGTGTATTTTTAATGCAACTGCTAAAGGTGTGAATGTAGTTACTTTTACAAGTGCTGTTGTAGGTGTAAGCCCAGCTATTATGGGTGTTGTTGATGTCTCTTGAGAAAAACTATTTATAGAAATTGTTAGTGAAAAGAAGAGTAAGGCGTGGGACAGTAATTTCATAAAAGCGTATTAAATTTAAGGGTGCAAAATAATTGTTTTAATAACTTGAAAAAAGTATTTCAAGACTTTTAACGTCAATTTTGCAATATTGTTGTAATTCGGTAACAGTTCCCTGTTCAATAAATTCATCAGGAATACCAAGAACGGTTATTTTTGAGGTATAATTATTCTCCGATGCAAACTCGAGAAAGGCACTTCCAAAACCGCCTTTGATAACGCCATCTTCTATTGTGATTATAGTTGCAAATTCAGTAAAAATGGAATGTAATGCGTTTTTATCTAATGGTTTAACAAAAGGAAAATCGTAATGTGCAATTGTTATTGGATGGGGCATTTTGGCTATAGCCAAAGTAACATTATTACCAATTGTTCCGTTGGATAAAACGGCTACTTTCGAACCTTCTTTAATACAAATACTTTTTCCAATTTCTATTTTTTCATACTTCCCAAGATGTTGAGTTTGCCAATCTGCAATAACACCACGACCACGTGGATAGCGAATGGCAATAGGGTGATTTAATCCCAATTGTGCTGTATATAGAATATTTTGTAAGGCTATTTCGTTCATCGGAGCATAAACAATCATATTGGGAATGCAACGTAAATAAGCCAAATCGAAAACACCGTGATGTGTTGCGCCATCTTCTCCTACTAATCCGGCTCTGTCTAAGCAAAAAATAACCGGTAGATTTTGTAAAGCCACATCATGAATCACCTGATCATAACCTCTTTGTAAAAAAGTAGAGTAAATATTGCAAAAAACAATCATGCCTTGTGTTGCCATTCCTGCTGCTAATGTAACTGCATGCTGTTCGGCAATTCCCACATCAATCGCCCGTTTTGGAAATGCATCCATCATAAATTTCAAGGAGCTTCCTGACGGCATTGCAGGCGTGATTCCAATAATTTTTTCGTTCTTTTTAGCTAAATCTAGTAGGGTCAAGCCAAATACATCTTGGTATTTTGGAGGTAAATTTTCTTCGGATTTTATATGGATTTCACCTGTGTTTGCGTCAAATTTCCCTGGGGCATGGTATTTTACCTGGTTGTCCTCGGCTTGTTGCAATCCTTTTCCTTTGGTAGTAATAATGTGAAGGAACTTAGGGCCTTTAATTTTTTGTAAACGCTTTAATTCCTTTATAACAGCAAAAATATCATGCCCGTCTATTGGTCCTGAATAATTAAAATTCAGGGACCTAATCATATTATTTTGCCTCGGGTTTTTTCCTTCTTTTACAGCAGTCAGGTATTTTTTCAATGCGCCTACGCTTGGATCAATACCGATGGCGTTATCATTGAGAATTACCAATAAATTAGCGTCAGTAACTCCAGCGTGATTTAGTCCTTCAAAAGCCATTCCTGAGGCGATAGAGGCATCTCCAATCACTGCTATGTGTTGTTTGTTATGATCGCCTTTTAAATTAGAAGCAATTGCCATTCCTAAAGCTGCCGAAATAGAAGTAGAGGAGTGGCCTACGCCAAAAGCATCGTAAATACTCTCACTTCTTTTTGGGAAACCGGAAATACCGCCCAATTGCCGATTGGTATGAAAATTTTCTCTTCTGCCCGTCAGTATTTTATGTCCATAGGCTTGATGGCCTACGTCCCAGATCAATAAATCGTTTGGTGTTTCAAAAACATAATGCAAAGCAATGGTCAATTCTACAACTCCAAGACTTGCGCCAAGATGTCCTTCTTTTACAGAGACGATATCGATAATGAAATCACGTAACTCTTGAGCGACTTGAGGAAGTTGGGCTTCGTCGAGCAGGCGTAAATCGGCTGGGTTATTTATGTTTGAAAGTAAATTATCTGACATAAAGCAAATGTACGAATTGAATTCTTATTTTTGTAACTATGATAAATCCTTTCACTGATGAATATTTTATGAAAAAAGCTTTGCAGGAAGCTGAAATGGCTTTTGAAAAAGATGAAATTCCTGTTGGAGCTATTATTGTCATTGATAATAAAGTGATTGCACGAGGTCATAATCTTACCGAAATGCTTGTTGACGTAACGGCTCATGCCGAAATGCAGGCTATTACTGCTGCTGCGAATTTTCTGGGAGGCAAATACTTAATCGGTTGTACACTTTATGTGACCTTAGAACCTTGTCAAATGTGCGCTGGCGCTTTGTATTGGAGTCAGATTTCTAAAATTGTTTTTGGTGCAACCGATGAAAATCGTGGTTTTACAAAAATGGGAACGCAATTGCATCCTAAAACTACTGTTGTAAAAGGAGTTTTGGCTGAGGAAGCTTCGGAGTTGATGAAGCGATTTTTTGTGGAGAGAAGAAAATAATTCTATTTATCCAAATTCCCTAGCCCAGATTACTTCGCTTAATTTCTATTTTTATTGGAGTTCAGCGGACTTTTTTTGAAGTAAAACACTTGTTTTCAGTCGTTTGGTATATAAGATTGCAACGTGTAGCTGGACACGAGCAAAGCGAACTGACGAAGTAAATAGCTCCTTATTTTTATTAGGATAAATTCTAAAAAAAGGCATAAAAAAACCGCCAATCTCACGAAAGGCGGTTTTTAGTTTTATTTGAATCTCAAACTGCCACTTATCAATTTCATAGAATCCTTACTAATTCCATTATTTGTTCCTAATATACCAAATTGAGAAATAGCTCCTTTTACTTCTTCAAAAATGGGGTTAGGATTTTTAATTCCGAAATGTTTGGCTAATACTGTCAAATGTTCCAAAGTTGGATTTTTACTTTCACCTGCAACGGTTGTACTGTGAAAACCATAAGACGAGTTGGAAAAAGTTAAATCATAAGCAGGTGCCAATTTCCAATGACCGTTTTTATCCATTAAAAAAGAAAAGTTTTTACTGTGGTCATCTCGGTTATGAGCTAAAACATTGAAAGTGGCTAATCGTAGGACTTTAATAAAAACATTAAAGTCTTTTTCTAATGTGAAAGCGCAATCCATAATATGTCCGTAATCTAAAGTGCTCATTCTGAAATTGTCATGCAATAATCCAGCTACAGAATGCAAATGAAGTTTTTCATTATGAATTCGGTCAAACCGTTTGCTTCCAAAGAAATACCTGCCTTTTTTACTTTTAAACAATCGAAATTCATTGACTTCGATTCCAGCAGCTTGCGCCATTTGATTGTAAGTATATTCAATTAAAGCAATGTCAGCTAAATCATTAGAAGATGGAAATTTTACTATCCAATGTTCAAAACCTTCCGGTAAATCAGATTTTCCATAAAGCAATTCTTTGGTATTTGGATTAAATCCAACCAATATTTTTGGCCTTGCACCGCCCGATGAACCGCCAAGTTTAAATAGTTCTTCAATTACATCTTCTGAAGTTCCGCTCAGAACGGTTTCAATTTCATTGGAAATCTGATCTAAATCTACCGCATTAAAATTAGTGTAGCTGTTTACATATTCAGGCTCGTAAGAAATCGCTCCAACACTGTTTTTATCTATGTAAGCCAATCGGTCTAACGGAGTAATATCGTCTAAATTGACTCCCATGGAGAGTAATTTTCTATCTAACAATAATCTGCCCCAACCATCAGGAATAGAATCTGAAAAAACACCAAAGAGCCCCTCAAAATGAGTTTCTTTTGGTGCTAAAATGGCATTGGACAATTTCATTTTAAAAGGGGAAATTTCTAATCCGCATAAAATAAAATCCGGATGGTATTTGAAATAGATTTTGCCTTGGTTTTCTGCCATAGTTCCAATTTCGGTTTTAGCATCATCCAGATTTAGAAATGCTTTTATTTTCTGGATTCTTTCCATAATTATCGGTTAAATAATTTTTCTATTTCTTTCAAATCCTCGTTGGTTTTAAAAACGGCATCAAAATCATCTAATCTGTCAAAAAGATGTGCCAGTCTAAGTAACGATGCTAAAGATATTTCTCCTGTGTGCTCAAATCTCTTAATACTTCCCAACGAAACTCCTGATTTATCTGCCAATTCTGATTGTGATACCTTTTTATCTTTCCTAATTTCCCGCAACCTTTCAGCTAGTTCCAATTGAACTTGCGAAGGTGTTTTGTTTATGGAATAATTTTTCATTTATAGCTAATATATTAGTCAAATATATAGTTTTTATGTATAAATAGCTAATATAATATCTAAAAATATTAGTCATAAAACCATGTACTAAGCCAGATTGCTTCACTATACTTTTATTTTTATAGGAGTTCAGTGAATTTTATTTGAAACGAATAATTGGACACGAGCGAAGCGAACTGACGAAGTAAATTGCTTCTGATTGCCTCGCTTCTTTCGCAATAATGCATAAAAAAACCGCCAATCTCACGAAAGGCGGTTTTTTATTCTGAATTTATTTCAGAATCTATTCTATAATAACATTTTCTTTTTTATCGTAGAAATGATATTCTAAATACGTGTAAGCGTCACGAGGTATGATTTTCACCCACTTTTTATGTTCAAGAAACCATTTTGAACGTAATGATGGAAAACCTTTGGTAAGGTATGCGGCCACAAATGGATGTACATTAAGTACCACTTCTTTGTGGTTTTTTAAAACTCTTTCTAAATCGGAAGCAATTTTATCAATGATTAATATCGGAGCTTCAATCTCCGCATTTTCATTGTTTGGATCTTCTTCTCTAGTTTTAATGTTTACTTCTGGTCTTACTCTTTGTCTTGTAATTTGAACTAATCCAAATTTGCTCGGAGGTAAGATTTTATGTTTTGCTTTATCATCGCTCATTTCTTCCCTTAGGAATTCGAACAAAACTTTACGATTTTCAGGATTTGACATATCGATAAAATCAACTACAATGATACCACCCATATCACGAAGACGCAATTGTCTTGCAATTTCAGCAGCGGCAATCATATTCACTTCCATGGCCGTATCTTCCTGGTTGGTAGCCTTATTAGAACGGTTTCCGCTATTGACGTCTATAACGTGCAAAGCTTCAGTGTGTTCGATAATAAGATAAGCCCCTTTACTCATGGATACTGTTTTTCCAAAAGAAGTTTTGATTTGTCTCTCTATGTTATATTTCTCAAAAATAGGCGTGTCATTTGATTGATAAAACTTAACAATTGATTGTTTTGAAGGTGCAATTTCTTGCAAATAATCCTTCGTTTGGTTGAACAACTCTTCATCATCAATTTGAATACCACTAAAGGTATCATTAAATACGTCTCTTAATATAGAAGAAGCTCTGTTGAGTTCTCCTAATACCTTGGACGGATGATGAGCAGTTGGTAATTTTTTACACATTGCAGTCCATCTGCTTAGCAGGTTCTGCAAATCTTTTTCTAATTCGGCTGTATTTTTGCCTTCGGCTACTGTGCGAACAATAACACCAAATCCTTTTGGTTTGATGGATTGTACCAATCGTTTCAATCGTTCTTTTTCCTTTTTGTCTTCTATTTTTTGAGAAATAGAAACGCGGTCAGAAAACGGAACTAAAACTATAAATCTTCCGGCAAGAGAAAGCTCAGCGCTTATTCTTGGACCTTTGGTAGATATAGGTTCTTTGACGACTTGTACTAAAATAGATTGATTAGCACTTATTACATCAGTAATAGTACCATCTTTATCTATCTCTTTTTCAAACTGAAAGGTTTTTAGGGAGAAATCTTTTAATTTACCTGCGCTTACAAGTTTTATGAATTTCAGTTGGGAAGATAAATTAGGGCCTAAATCGTGATAATGTAAAAAAGCATCTTTTTCGAAGCCTACATTTACAAAAGCAGCATTAAGTCCAGCAACGGGTTTCCTAATTTTGGCAATAAAAATATCACCTACTTGGAAGTTGCTTTTTTCTTCTTCTTTGTGTAATTCAATTAGTTTTCCATCTTTTAATAAGGCAAAATCTACTGCTTCAGAACTAGATCTAATGATTAATTCTTTATTCACGCTGTAAATTTTTTATCTATTCGCCGAGGCGAACAAATGGATTAAACAATATTTTAACAGGTATTGAACCCGGGGAAAATTAGCTGGCAGTTTGCAGTGTTAAGTACGCAGTTAACTGAATACTAAAAACGGAATACTGATTACTAACTTTCGATTTCAATGAACGTTTAAAAAGAAAAAGTAGTTTTAAAACTACTTTTTCTTTTTGTGACGGTTAGCTCTCGCTCTTTTTTTACGTTTGTGAGTCGCTACCTTATGTCTCTTTCTTTTTTTACCGCTTGGCATATCTTGAAGATTTATGATTAATTAATATATTATTTTGCTTCGTTGTTTATTTTCACTCCTTCAACAAAAACCTTTGCAGGCTTGAAGGCTGGAATGTTGTGTGCAGGAATTTTTATTGTTGTATTTTTAGAGATATTTCTACCTGTTTTCTCCGCTCTAGTTTTTACGATAAAACTTCCAAAACCTCTTAAATAAACATTGTCTCCAGTTTCTAATGAATTTTTTACTTCATTCATAAAAGTCTCTACAGTTGCTTGCACATCTCCTTTTTCAAGACCTAATTTTTCTGAAATTTTTGCTACGATATCTGCTTTCGTCATTTTCTTTCCTATTTATTATGTTGTACTATTTTTTTGAGTTTGCAAATATAGGAATTTAAAAAACAATTATTCAAGCTAATTCATTAAATTTTAATAACATAAACTTTTACTTTTGCCAACAAATAATTAAAACATGACTTTTTCTAACTTGTTAATACAATGGTATTTACGTAACAAGCGCGATTTGCCTTGGCGAAATACTACCAATCCTTATTCTATTTGGCTCTCGGAAATCATGTTGCAACAGACACGGGTTGCTCAAGGAATGCCTTATTTCCTGTCTTTTACAGCTGCGTTTCCTACTGTTTTTGATTTGGCGAAAGCCAATGAAGAACAAGTTTTGAAACTTTGGCAAGGCTTGGGATATTATTCTCGTGCCCGAAATTTGCACAAAACGGCTCAACATGTAGCGGATGAATTATCGGGAGTTTTCCCTACTACTTATAAGGACTTATTGAAATTAAAAGGAATTGGAGAATATACCGCAGCTGCAATTGCTTCTTTTTCTTACAATGAAGTGGTTCCTGTTGTTGATGGGAATGTATTTCGGGTTTTATCACGCTATTTTGATATAGAAACTAATATTGCTGCGGCTTCCGCCAAAAAGGAATTTGCTGCTCTGGCTTTTGAATTAATGCCGAAAGATAATCCAGCCATTTTTAATCAAGCCATCATGGAGTTTGGGGCTTTGCAATGTGTTCCTAAAAGTCCTAATTGCAGTATTTGTGTTTTTAACGGAAGTTGTGTCGCTTTGCAAAAAAACAAAGTTGATCAATTGCCTGTAAAGTCTAAGAAACTCAAAGTAAGGAATCGCTTTTTTAATTATTTAGTTCTTAATGATGAAAATAATAATACAATAATTCAAAAGCGAACTGACAAAGGAATTTGGCACAATTTGTATGAATTTCCTTTGATTGAAACCGAAAAGGAAGAAGACTTCGATTTTATTTCAACACAAATACAAAAAGATTTTGGGACTAATTATGAAATTATAAGTGTTGCTGAATGTAACGAAAAAAGCATCATTCATAAATTATCACACCAACATTTATATATCAAGTTTTGGAAAGTGAATATAAAAGGAGCCATCAAAAACGGAATAAACAGTACCGATTTGAAAATGTTTCCATTCCCAATTGTGATTCATAATTTTATTGAAAAGGATTTATAAAGTTTCTAAAAAAATGTATCTTTGGTAGAAATACAATTCTACTATATTATGAACGGAACGTTGAATAAAGTTATGCTGATAGGTCATCTTGGGGATGATGTCAAAATGCATTATTTTGATGGAGGAAATTGTATCGGTAGATTTCAATTGGCAACAAATGAGGTTTACATTAATAAAACAACCAACGAAAAAATCACTTCTACAGAGTGGCATAATTTGGTTGTGCGCAATAAAGCGGCCGAACTTTGTGAAAAGTACCTTTCAAAGGGAGATAAAATATATGTTGAAGGGCGATTAAAATCACGTCAGTGGCAAGCGGAAGACGGATCAACTAAATATACAACCGAAATTCAAGTGACCGAATTTACTTTTTTATCCACTAAGAAGGATAACGAGAATAACAAACAAAACCAAAATTCAGAATCCGTAAAAAACGCTAACTTTGACCCTCAAAACAACGGTTTGCCGGTCAATGATTTGCCGTTTTGATTGTTTAACTAATCTTTTTTAATTTGGATCCAGAGCCCAGTTTATTTTTTGCTTACGCCATAGACACTGACTTAGTGTTTGGTTTTGTCGGGATATTTGCCTTACTTTTTTGTTCTGCAATAGTTTCAGGAGCAGAAGTAGCATTATTTTCGTTGTCACAAAAAGACATTGACGAAACTTTGGAAGGAAATGCTTCAAAAGGAAAAATCATTTCTGAACTTTTAGAAAAACCAAAAAAGCTATTAGCGACACTTCTTGTTGCTAATAATTTCATCAACATTGGAGTTGTAATCTTATTTTCATTTGTTGGAAGAAATTTATTTGTCGCTATAACTTCACCTATTTTAAAATTCATTCTCGAAGTAATTGTAGTGACTTTTCTATTGTTGCTATTTGGAGAGGTTTTGCCAAAAGTGTATGCCAGCAGAAACAACATTAAGTTTGTTAAGTTGATTGCCTATCCCGTTGCGGGACTTGATAAATTACTTTCTCCAATAAGTTTGCCCATGCGCGCTGCCATTATCTATTTGCATAATAAATTAGGGAAACAAAAAACAAACTTCTCCGTCAATCAATTGTCTCAGGCGCTGGAACTGACAGCCTCAGATGAAACTTCTTCAGAAGAGCAAAAAATATTAGAAGGAATTGTGAGTTTTGGGAATACAGATACGAAGCAAGTTATGAGTCCCAGAATTGATATTTTTGCTTTAGAAATAGATGAAATTTTCTCAGTTATTTGCCCAAAAATTATAGAAAAAGGATATTCCAGAATTCCAGTTTATCGGGATAATATTGATCAAATAGAAGGCGTTTTGTTTGTGAAAGATTTATTGCCTCATATAAATACGAGTGAATTTGATTGGAAGTCATTATTGAGAGAACCGTTTTTTGTTCCTGAAAATAAAAAACTGGACAACTTGCTGAAAGATTTTCAAAGTATGAAAAGTCATTTGGCTATTGTTGTTGATGAATACGGCGGAACTTCCGGTTTGGTTTCTTTAGAAGATGTAATCGAAGAAATCGTTGGTGATATCAGTGATGAATTTGATGATGAAAATATTAATTTTTCTCAAATTGACGATAAAAATTATCTTTTTGAAGGGAAAATAAATCTCAAAGATTTCTACAGAATTATTGATGTAGATGAAGATTTATTCGAAATTAAAAAAGGGGAAGCCGAGACATTAGCCGGATTTATTCTTGAAATTTTAGGGAATTTTCCAAAAAAAGATCAAAAAATCTCATTTAAAAACTGTCTGTTCACGATAGAAGCGGTAGATAAAAAACGAATTAAACAAATAAAAGTAACGATTGATTAATTCCTCCCCCTAACCCCCTCCGAAGGAAGGGGAATCATTGCGGAATGTGTTTCTTTTGAAAAATAAAAGATTAAATAAATTTAGAATAAAAATGTTAAAAAAAATAATCACTTTTTCGATAATGGTATTGGTGTCATTCTTGAGTTTTAGTTGTAAAGACGATGTTGTGCCCAAACCATCAAGCTATTTGCGGTTGGATTATCCGGAAGCAAAATATGTAAATTTCGAAAACGAATGCCCATTTGCTTTCGAAATGAATTCGGATGCTGTTATTAAAGGGGAGAAAAATTGTGGGTTTACTATTTCGTATCCAAAAATGAAAGCCACTATTTATCTGACGTATAAACCGGTGAATAATGATATCGATAAATTATTGCGTGATGCTCAAAAGTTAACCTATGAGCATGTTATAAAAGCGGATGATATTCTGGAACAGCCGTATTTGAATCCCGGCAAAAAGGTGTACGGCATGTTTTATCAGGTTGATGGGAATGCGGCAACCAACTCACAATTTTATGCAACGGACAGTACCAAACATTTTGTAACGGGTTCCGTTTATTTCTATACAAAACCTAATTTTGACTCCATTATGCCGGCTGCAAGTTATATCAAAAACGATATGCAACGGTTGATGGAAACTTTGAAGTGGAAGTAATTTCATAAAAAAAGCATTCGCCACCAGACGAATGCTTTTTTTATGAAAATGTAAAAGTCGTATTTTACGACTTCATATTCGAAACAGTATATGTTTTACCATCTGCGGCGGCTTCTACAACTTTAGTTAATTTTTCTGGAGTTTGAATCGTTTTGTCAAAAGTTACGGTAGCTAATTTTGTATCAAAATCTACCGTTGCTTTTTGAACTCCTTCAAGTCCGGTCAAATCTTCTTGAATTGTTTTGGCACAACCTATAGCACACGACATTCCTTCTACTTTGAAACTCGCGGTTTGCAGATTGGCGGTTGCAATTTCTTTTTTAACTTTCGGTACAGTTGTTTCTGTTGAAGCCGTTGTCGTCGAAGTAGTTTCTACAGTGTTTTTTTTGCAACTTACAAACAAAAGACTGGCAAGTACTATAACTGCTATTGATTTTGTGAAATTCATTTTCATGGAGTTTAAATTAATTATCTAATAATCAGCCACAAAATTAATAAAAAAAAGGTACGGTATTTCATAAAATAATTACAATTTTGGGGCAAAATTATGTTTATGGATTCGAAACAATTGAAGTGGGTTTACTTGATGATTCTTGCCTTGGTTTGGGGAAGTTCATTTATATTGATAAAAAAAGGATTGGTCGGCTTAACTGCTTTACAATTAGGATCCTTGCGAATCATTTTTGCTGCGGTTTTTCTTTTGTTGATAGGTTTTAAAAGTTTAGCAAAAATCCCAAAAGAAAAATGGAAATATATTGCCTTAACTTCTATGTTTGGGACATTTATTCCAGCCTATCTTTTTGCAATTGCCCAAACCGAAATCGACAGTTCCGTAAGTTCGATCCTGAATTCCTTAACGCCTTTAAATACTTTAGTTTTGGGAACTTTGGCGTTTGGATTACAGTTTAGGCGAAATCAATTTTTTGGAGTGTTAATTGGCTTAATTGGAAGCGCTTTGTTGATTTTGAATGGCGCTATTCATCATCCGGAACAAAATTACTATTACGCTATTTTAGTTCTAATTGCTTCTGTTTGCTATGCTGTGAATGTCAATTTGTTAAAAAAATATTTGCATGATTTGAGTCCGTTGAGCATTACTACCGGTAATTTTGCTTTTCTGTTGTTACCAACAATAAGTATTTTATTTTTCTCTGGTTTTTTCGATGTAATCCATGTCGGTAAAGTGCAACATTCGGTTTTGTTTATCATGATTTTGGGAGTGGTGGGAACTGGAATTGCCAATATTCTTTTCTTTAAACTGATACAAATGTCTTCACCCGTTTTTGCCACTTCAGTAACGTATTTGATTCCTGTAGTTGCTTTCTTTTGGGGATTATTAGATAATGAAATGCTTACGCCGGTTCAATTTTTTGGTGCTTTTATTATTTTAATTGGAGTTTATTTGTCAGCCAAGAAATAGTGTTCAGTATTCAGATTACAGTATTCAGAAAGTTTGAAGTTGACATTGAAAATTGTTATTCTTTTATATGCTTGTCTGTAATTACACCTGATTTTTTTAGCCACAAATTACACGAATTTTCACTAATTTCTTTTTTACTATCTTCAAAAAATCTGTGTAAATCCGTTTTATCTGTGACATCCGTGTGCTATTTCAAATTTTAGGTGGTCATAAGGATAAGTATTTTCTTTTATTTGTAAACCGGCTTCTCTACTGGATTGCCATAATTATCAAAATAAAATATAGGGATTTTTAGTTTTTCCAATCCAGGAATCACTTCCGATCCTTTTCCTGCGATTATGATTCGGGTATTGTCTATAAGGAAATATTTGTTGGCGGCACGAAGAATATCATCTGGTGTTACGGCATTTATGGTTTTGATGTATTTTTCATAAAAATCAGCAGGGAGATCTTCGGTTTCTATGTTTAAGGCGTATCGTGCTATTGCTTGTGGTTTTTCTACTTGCATTACAAATCGTCCAATGTATCCGGCTTTTACGTTTTTAAGTAATTCTGCTGATACTTTTTCGGTTCTGATTTTTTTAATTTCTTTGATAAACTCTACAACGGCACTATCAGTAACGATACTTTTTACAGCAGAAGCTGCTCTCAATTTAGTTACGTATTTTCCAGTGCCAATGATTGCATTTGCACCATATGTCCAGCCGTGTTTTTCTCTTAAATTCATGTTTAAATAACTACTGTAATCTCCTCCAAGAATATAAGTGGCAATAACTGCGGGAAAAAAATCAGCATCGCTCATTTTTAAATTTACGGTATTCACCAATGAAATCTCCGATTGTACGGCATTGGGAACATCTACAAAATTGATTTGGGTAAACGGCACATTTTGCGGTGTGGCATACGTCAGTTTTGGCGTGCTTCTTTTTCCCCATGGACCAAAAAGTCTTTCAACAATAGGTTTTACATCATCATATTTAATATCTCCAATAATCACTAAATATCCATTTTCGGGCACAAAATAGGTTGAATAATTAGATTCAACATCAGCAAGTGTGACGTTTTTAAGTGTTTCCTCGGTCATGTATTCACCAGAAGGATGGTTTTTTCCAAAGGCAAGCGCATCAACGACTCTGTTAGCAATTGCAGGAACGCTTTTTTTCTGGGCTTTGAGCCCTTCTAATAATTTGGCTTTTTCTTTGTCGAATTCTTCTTGTGTGAATTTTGGATGTAATGCCCCGTAAGCCATAAGTTCTAAAACTCTTCCTGAATATTTGGAAAGAGAACTGGCGTATGCGCCTTGTGAACTAAAGTTGATATTGGCACCTAAAAAATCAATCTCTTCATTGAAGGCGTCCTTTGCGATTTTTACACTTCCGTTTCCTATCAGGTTATTGCATAATTCATCAACACCTTTTTTATTCCCTTCTGCAAATGGCGCATTGTCTAATGCAAGGTTGAAAGTTACTCGGGGTAATTTGTGATTTTCTACAATCATTATTTTCAAACCATTGTCTAAAATAAAGGTTTGTGGTTTTTTTATATTTACGACTGGAGAAACTCCGGGTTTGGGTTGTGGACGATTTTGTGCCTGCATGATTCCTGTTATGAACAAAATGAATAATAGAATAGTTGTTTTTTTCATGGTTGAAAATGTCTTAATTTCGAGCCTCTGCTTTTGAAGGAACATAATTCAAGATAAGTCTTTGATTTGGATTTAAATATTTGTTGGCTACATCTCTAATTTCTTCACGTGTTATGGAATGAAATAGATTAATCTCAGTATTAATTAAGTTGACATCACCATAAAGCAAATAGTAAGTCGCTAGATTTTCGGCGATTCCTTCTAAGGTTGCATTTTTGTTTACAAAGCGATTGTCAAACGTATTTTTTAATTTTTGAAAATTTTTCTCAGAAATCAATTCGGTCTGGATTTTTACAATTTCCTCGTCAATTTCTTTTATTAAATCGGCAGAAGTATGTGTTTCCATTGGTAAACCATACAAAATATACATGCCATAATCTTCCTGATTCAAACCAACAGCGTCTATTTGTAACGCCATTTTTTTATCATCAACGATTTTCTTGTATAATTTTGAGCTTTTTCCATCACTTAAATAGGACGAAATCAAATCCAAGACTCTGGCATCTCTTGTTTTCATCGAAGGAGTCCTATAAGTAGCCACAACCATTGGAATTTGAATATTTGGATCCTCGTATGTTGCTCTTATGGTTTGTGTAATCGGTTCTTCAACAAAAGTTTGTTTTTTTATTTCTTTCCCTTTTTGGATTGATCCAAAATAGTTCTGAATCCATTCTTTAGCTTTTGTTTTTTCGAAATCTCCTGCGACAACCAGTACGGCGTTGTTTGGAATATAAAACTTCTTATTAAAAGCTTGAAATTCTTCTAAAGTGGCAGCGTCTAAATGTTCCATCGAGCCAATAGTGGTCCAGCGATACGGATGGTTCTTGAATATATTTTCTTTTACGGCTCCAATAATGTTTCCATAGGGCTGATTATCAAAGCGACTTCTTTTTTCTTCTTTTATCACCCCGTTTTGAGTATCAACGCCAATTTTATTGATTACGGGATGCATTAGTCTTTCGGATTCCATCCAAAGTGCCAATTCTAAATTGTTAGAAGGAAATACTTCATAATAATAAGTGCGGTCATCAGAGGTGTTGGCATTATTTATTCCGCCATTCGAAGTGACGATTTTAAACCATTCGCCTCGTTTGATATTTTCGGTTCCTTCGAATAAAAGATGTTCGAAAAAATGGGCAAATCCTGTTCTGTCCGGTGTTTCGTCTTTAGAGCCTACATGATACATTACGGAGGTTACCACGACCGGTGCCGATGGATCATTGTGCAATATGACATGCATGCCATTGTCTAAATCATACTCTTCGAAAGCTATTTTTTGAGCCGAAGCTATTCCTCCCAGCATAAGCGCAGTACTTAACATTATTATTAATTTTTTCATACGGATTAATACATTTCTATTTGCAATAGATAAAAACGAAAAATATTTCTACTTCAAAAATACCTTTTTTTAGTCATGATTGTCTGATGATTTAAAATTTCGGTTAATTTTAACAAATTTTGATTGGATTAATGTTGTTTTAAGAGTGGATAAACTGTTGAAAGACAAAGTTTGAAATAGGCAAAGTATTTTTTTACTTAAGGGATTGCAGGATAAATATTTAATCGTATATTTGCAACCTTAAAAATTATTAAAACAATTCAGTATGTATGCAATCGTAGAGATAGCAGGGCAACAGTTCAAAGTAAGCAAAGACTTAAAGGTTTATGTTCACCGTTTGACTAATGAAGAAGGTTCAAAAATTTCTTTTGACAAAGTTCTTTTATTAGACGACAATGGAACAATCACTTTAGGCGCCCCAGCTATAGAAGGTGCTTCAGTAGAAGCTAAAGTGTTACAACACTTAAAAGGAGATAAAGTTATCGTTTTCAAAAAGAAAAGAAGAAAAGGATACAAAAAGAGAAACGGTCACAGACAATATCTTACTCAAATTGTAATTGAAGGTATTACTGGTGTTGGTGCTAAAAAAGCAGCTCCTAAGAAAGCAGCAGTTGAAGCAACTACAGAAGAAGTAGAAGCTCCTAAGAAAAAAGTAGCTAAAGCTAAAAAAGAAGATACACAAGAATAATAACAAAATAAAACTAATACGTCATGGCTCACAAGAAAGGTGTCGGTAGTTCTAAGAATGGTAGAGAATCAGAATCAAAACGTTTAGGTGTTAAGATTTTTGGTGGTCAAGCTGCTATTGCTGGGAACATCATCGTAAGACAAAGAGGTTCAAAACATAATCCAGGTGAAAACGTTTACATCAGTAAAGATCACACGCTACACGCAAGAGTAGATGGAGTTGTTAAGTTCCAAAAGAAAAGAGATAATAAATCATACGTTTCTATCCTTCCATTTGAAGTTGAAGCATAATTACTGCGATTTATATTATTACAAAACCCGTTGCTTAGGCTAACGGGTTTTTTGTTTTCCTCACCCCAATCCCGAAGCCTCGGGACTCTCCGAAGGAGAGGGAGCCAAAAGGGAAATGAAAGGTTTTTATATTTAATCCGTTTAGTTTTTTAGAATAAATTATTGATTGGTTGTTGTCGTAGTTATCATAGTAGAAATGCACTGCAGTGCATCTCTACATTGGAATTTCTTTACACAATAATATGGATTTGTAATATGTACTCGTTAAGATTTACATTTTTATTTTAATATTATAAATAATTACAACTTTCTTACCGTTACAGTTTTTTAGATTGTAAATCTGCAAAATCGAACTAGAGACATATTCCGCCAAAGAAATGTATTTATATTTTAGCGGTCAAAATCCGCTTGAACTGACAGGAGTTGTGGCTAAGGTATTCGCGTGTTTGGATGAAAAAACGGTGACTGCAAAAAAATAATAATTTATGATAATTAGGAATTAAATTCCTTAATATCTGGTAAATTATAAATAGTGCTAACTTTATATTTACTTCTTTCTTGATTTTCCACACCTCCATATATCAGATGTAAGTTTGTTTTTTCGTTTAAGGATTTAAAAAAATCAAGCCCTTTAAAAAAGTTTTGATTGATTGTTTTTCCTGATTTTATTTCAATCGCATCCAGTTGCATTCCTGATTCTATAATTACATCTACTTCGTTCTGGGAGTGATCTCTCCAAAAGAAAAATTTCGCATTAGCAGAACTATTAATAGCATTTTTTTGCAATTCAGAAATCACTAAATTCTCAAATATAGCACCTTTGGCAAAATGAGATTCTAAATCATTTTCGTTACGAATCCCCAATAAATAAGATAATAATCCAGTGTCGTAAAAATATATTTTAGGGGTTTTAATGATTCTTTTATTAAAGTTGGAATGATATGGTTGTAATCTAAAAGCAATAAAAGAAGTTTCTAATAATGAAAACCAAGAATTAATAGTCTTGTTATCCAAACCCAATTCGTTTCCTAAACTACTTTGATTAAATAGCTGCCCTGCTCTTCCAGCTATTAATTGTATGAATTTTTGAAACAAGTCTAAATTTGTTATGTTTTTAAGCAAACGAACATCTCGTTCTATATACGTTTTTATATAATTTCCATAATAATCTGTTGCACTAATGTCTTGAATTATTTTCCTCGGATAGCAACCCGATATAGCATAGCTTTCCCATGTTTTTGGAGTATAAATGCTGTTTTTTAATTCACTGTAAGATAAAGGTAAAAGCGAAAAAATGGCAACCCTTCCTGCCAGTGATTGTGCTATTTGCTCCATCATAAGGAAGTTTTGCGAACCTGTAATAATATACTCTCCATTATTATTTCTTTCATCGGTTACGACTTGCAAATAAGAAAATAAACTGGGTACATTTTGAATTTCGTCAATAATAACTCCGTTTTTATACGTTTCTAAAAACCCGATTGGATCCGTTTTGGCAAATTCTCTGTCCGATAAATTTTCTAAATTCACATATTTATAGTTGGGCTTCAGTATTTTGGACAAGGTCGTTTTGCCAGATTGTCTGGGGCCTGTAATGGCAATAATTGGAAATTTTTCTATTAATTCCGAAATTTTTATGGTAAGTGCTCTTGGTATCATCTTGTAAAATTAGGAATTTAATTCCTAATTTTACAAATTTTAAAAATAAAAATAACAAGATTCGATTTTGATGAAGTATATTCATTCAAACGAATCTAACCGTTTAGCGTTACCATTTTTGGTGGTCAAGCTGCTATTGCTGGGAACATCATCGTAAGACAAAGAGGTTCAAAACATAATCCAGGTGAAAACGTTTACATTAGTAAAGATCACACACTACACGCAGGAGTTGATGGAGTTGTTAAGTTCCAAAAGAAAAGAGATAATAAATCTTATGTTTCTATCCTTCCATTTGAAGTTGAAGCATAATTGATTTTCTCAATTATTAAAAAAACCCGTTTCGTGAGAAGAGGGTTTTTTGTTGGTATGTCGGGCATGGTCTTTTTCTAGCAGAGTGCAAGTCTCTGTACACGCCGAGTTGATAGGAAGTGTTAGCAATTGGCAAGGGTGTCTATCGTGAGGTAGAATCTGAAAGAAGCCATCAGCAAAAGTGAGGTTCTGACGAACAGAAATCTAATATAAGGCTGACTTGGAGGGGGGCAAGCGAGCCATAGATTGCGAAAGCCCAAAATTCAAACGTAACTCCATACAGTAAATTAGGCGGAACCCACGGAAAGAAAACGAGCCTTATCCCGAGAGGTCTTCAAAGTTGTTCCAAAGGAACTATGTTTATAGTGATATGAACAAATGAGTTTGAAGAAGTCAGCAGAGGACATAGTAAGCAAGGCGTTAACACCTTGGATGAAGGTCTGAATCTTTAGATTTAAGGAGCAGTTAGTTAGAAATTCAGCTTATGAAGCGACAGCAAGGTATAGCATATCAGACAGAATTGTTTCCTCTCAATGGAGACAATTCGAATGCTGCACGCCATTCTGAGAATTGTGAAACCGTAAGCGGAGCAAGCGAAAGAAAGGAGTCGCAAGTAAGAGGAGCAGGACAACAAGAACGAGCCTTAGCAAATTGCAATTTAATGCAAGTAATTTGCGCTACGACAAACATACGTAGTGTTTACAAGCGGGTAAAGCAGAACAAGGGCGTTGCAGGAATTGACCAAATGGCAGTTGGAGGCTTTGCGGACTGGTTCAAGGTTGAAGGAGAAAATCTCGTCAAATCCTTGCAGTTAGGAACGTATCAACCCATGGCGGTCAAACTTGTAGAAATCCCCAAACCCAATGGAGGAACTCGCATGCTGGGAATACCCACGGTAACGGATAGGATAATACAGCAAGCCATTGCTCAAGTATTATCTCAAATCTACGACCCAACATTTTCAGAGCATAGTTACGGTTTTCGAGAAAAACGCAATGCACATCAAGCCTTGAAGAAAGCAAGTGAATACGTAGAAGAAGGGAGAAATAAGGTTGTTGATGTTGACCTTAAAACATTCTTCGACTTAGTAAATCACGACAGATTAATGTATGAACTATCAACAAGAATTGGAGATAGGATTCTATTGAAGCTAATACGTAAATATCTTCAGACCGGAATGATGAAAGGCGGAATCGTTAGCCAACGCTTAGAGGGTACGCCACAAGGGAGTCCATTATCCCCATTATTATCAAACATAGTTTTGGATGAATTGGACAAGGAATTGGAAAAACGGGGGGCATAAATTTGTTCGCTATGCAGACGATTGTAATATCTTCGTACAAAGCCAAGAGGCGGGAGAGCGGGTAATGCAATCGGTAAGTAACTTTATCGAAAACAAACTAAAACTTGTTGTAAACAAAGACAAGAGCAAAGCCTGTGATGTAAATCAAACCAAATTTTTGGGATACACAATCCAAAAAGGAGGGGGCTTAAGTATCTCAAAGCAAAATCAAAAACGCTTCAAAGAGAAAATTCGACTAATCACCAAACGCAATCGAGGAAGAAGTTTTGAGCAAGTTGTTTCGGAACTAAACCCAGTATTGCGTGGATGGTTGCAGTATTTTCAATATGCAAGCTGCTCAAAATTAATGCAAAACTTAGAGGGTTGGATACGAAGAAAACTTCGATGCTACCGAATAAAACAATGCAAGAGGGTATTTACGTTTCAACAATTTCTAGAGAAATTGGGTGTAAAGAAATGGAGCGCTTGGTTGATAGCGAAGTCTGGAAAAGGACACTGGCGAAAGTCAGGAAGTCCACAAGTACAACATGCAATGAATAACAAATGGTTTGAAGAACAAGGCTTGTATAACCTTGCATGGCATTACGAGAGGTTCAAAAGTCTAAAGAAACCGCCGTGTGCGAGAGCATGCACGGTGGTGGGAGAGGGCGGGGGAGTAATCCCCCTACCTACTCGATTGCGCTACGCATACCATAATATCTATAGGGTGTAAGTCCCGAACGAGCCTGCCAATGGGAATCGTTAGCCGAGAGCAAGGGTGTTGAGGGCGATCTCAAATCTGAAGGAAGCTGGAGGTAAAACTGTGATTGAACGAACAGAAACATAATGGAAGGCTTACTCTGTGGGTTAGTGGGCAACAGACCGCAAAGCCTTATAGTTGG